>NZ_JNAC01000001.1:0-150328 GCF_000722555.1 Sphingobium sp. DC-2
TCGCAAGAGCATGAAAATACGTCGGATAATTTCGAATCAGGCTCTAAGGCTGGCAGTCATGATGTTTTCAAAATCTGAAGTCCGGCTAACGGCTCGGAAACCATAAAATAGCGCATGGCACCTTCGCGCAAAGAGCCAGCGCACAACAATATCCAAGTTGGGGGTTGTTGTTGATGAAAATCCCGCGATTTCTGTCATGCTCCTCTGCAACTAAGAAGGAGGTGAGAGCATGGGGAGCGGTAACGAGCCGGGCAACGACGAATTAAAAGAACAAGCGCTGGAAATGATGGAGCAGTCCTTGGCGATCCTATACGCCTTGCAGGAACCCGCTGCTGCCGATCTCCACGATGTGATTGAGAGGGTCATGGGGTCGTCGGGCAAGATGGGGGAAGAAGGCGAGGTATGGGATTCTGTTTTTACCGATCTACCGCACCTGACCATGCGGGCCTTGTTCCTTCATCGCAATGACGGCTTTACCGTTGGCCAGATCGCACGCCGCCTCCGCATCAGCGAGGCCGACGCGGCGGAGCGCCTCGACCACGCTGTGCGCTATGTTCGCGCGCCTGCATCACCAAGAATATAGCCAGCGCTGGCGGAAAGACATTGCCCGGCCATTCCGCCAAAATCCATGTCGAACCGTAAGCCTTCAATGTACCTGCTGGTCCCAAACGCGAGCGGCTCCCTCTCCCATCACCTCCACCCTTTCCTCGCTGCTCCCGCACTTCACCTAACCACCACCCTTCCGCGCTGCTCGCCGCAAACAGGCTGACCTGCAGGCGTCGGAGGGGCGCCTGACCTATCCCGGCAGCAATTGCTTCTCCAACGCGGCAACAAGCTCCTGCCTCTTGCCAGGGTCCAACCGGTCCAGGTTACGTTGCTTCCACAAAACCGCGGGCAGTCGCCTCGCCTCATCAATGCCCGCAAGCGCCCAGTCCGGTTCACCACGCTTGAAGCCGACAAGGAATTGCCGATGAGTGTCAGGCATCCCGGCAACCATGCACGCGATGATGTCTTCACGCGCTGATTCCAGTTCCGCCAGAGTGATCGGCTGGTGAGTCATTCCGACGAAACCGCGCTCGAACTCCTCGGCGAGCGGTTTACGGGCGGGAGCGAGAACCTCGGCCATCGGGCGATTATGGCTGGCGAGGTAGACGAGAAATGCACGTCGCAAATCGTCTGTGACGCCTTCGTTCGCCAGCAAGTCGCGGACGTCGAAGAGGTCGCGAGGGTGCTGCCGGTCGAGCGCCGCCACGATTTTTCCCGCATAGAGATCGGCGAAGGACACCACCTGAATCTCAGCAAAACCAAAGGCGTCCTCGACTGCGGGAACGACACCCATAACGACGGGATCATAGACCGTCCCGCGCAACACTGGCGTGACCTCGATCTTGATCTGCACATCATCCGCACGAACGATGAGCTTGGTGACGATTTTTTCGTCAGCGGAACGCGACGCATGAATCCTGGCTCCGACCAGTCCTTCCTCGATGCGTTCCTTGATCCGCAGCATCGCCGCATCGATCGTGGCGAGCGAGGTCGCGCGGTCCTCGATCGGCAGATAGGTGAGGTCGATGTCCACCGAAAGTCGCGGCAGGTCACGCACGAACAGATTGATCGCTGTTCCGCCTTTCAGCGCGAAGATATCCTCCTTCGCGACGTGAGGCATAACACGCAGAAGAAGAGCGACCTGTCTCCGGTAGCCGTCGAGAAACGCCATACAGCTATTCTCCCGCCAGGTCGGAGGGCACGGTGATGTTGTAGCGCCGGTCGAGCTTCCCTCCTTTGACCAGGACGCGTTTGCCCGATCCGAGATCCAGGCGGGAAACATCGAGCTTCGAACGCCAGGCATGGCCATGGCGATCCGCGAAGAAGAGGAAGAGACGCTTCACTTTTACGCTCGCGCACGCCTCAAGAAGTGTCTGAAGGCGACGTGGGCTGAGGTCGCTCATTCCTTCCATCAGCATGTCGACCTGATGGAAGCTCTCATGGGGAAGCTCATCGAGCAGTTCGAGAACGGCGCGTTCCTTGCTCGAACAGCGGATCGGCAAGGTCGTGCCGGCGGTGCTGGACATCCGGGGCGCAGGCTCGGGAGGAATCTCGCCGTCGACTGGAAACAGCCGGAGGCTGTTATGCCAGCGGAACGAGACATCGAGTGGCAGGCTGTCGAGCCATGTCGGCGGCCGGCTTGGCCCATAGAGATGGACTTCGCGCACCGTTATGGAGAGATAATGAGCGTAGCCCTGCTGTTCGAGCGCTGTGCGCCCGCCAACTGTCAAAGGCAGGTCCAACAGGGATTGCAGTGAGATAACGGCCTGTTCCCAGGTGAGCGGTCCACGCGAGCGGCGATAGACGCGCCGGGTCGGGCTATCGAGCCATCCCGCGCGAACATATTGGCTCCGCAGCGATGATGAGTAACCATGGGCTTCCATCCATGCCGCGTCGACCAGCAGGCTCTCTGGGAGATCCCGTTGCAGCCGGTTTAATTTTCCTAATGTTTGCGAAGCCATGCTATGCATTTTGACAGATTGGGAAACTACTGTCGAGTTTATTAATTTCGAAATTAGCTAAGCCTTGCTTGGCATTATCAGAGCTCGGCAAACTGGATCGTGCGACCGTAGGTCAATACACTTATCCGCCCTAGGCATGGCGGTTCGCGGGCCAATTGACGGGATGCGCAACACGGCGACACCGACAGGACTGTCAAGGACTGCGCCGTTTCGCCCTGTGGCGCGGGCGGCGGGGTCCAGCCTCAATGATCCCTTGGTCGTTTCGAAGGATCTGCGCGTCGATGAGCGCCCTGGCGACAAGCTCTGAGCGCTTGTAGACGCCGTAACGCTGCTTTGCGTGGGAGACGAAATAGCGCACCGAGGTCTCGCTCAGACCGAGTATCTGGCTGATCTCCCAATCGCTCTTGCCGACGGCGACCAATGCCGTGCATTGAGCTTCGCGGCGCGTGAGCCTGGGTACGTCATGTCCGCGCGAGGCATGATGTAGTCTGAGGCCCGCCTTGAACCCGAAGGCAGCGACGATGTGGAGCGTCGTCAGTAGCGATGGCGAAGCCATGATCGGCTCCGCGCGTGCGAAAGTGCAAGACGCATGGGATTCGCTCGGTATGTGGAGCGGCACGGTGACACCGTGGACGAGACCATGCAGCCGCGCTTCTTCGAACAGGGCTGATTGTGTGCCTGTGAGATCGACATAACCGGGAATCTCGTCCCAGCTGAACGGGCGGTCCAGCAACTGGCTCACCTCATAGACTGGATCGATGACGTACGCGTGGCTCTCGGTGTAGAAACGCACGAACTCCGCCGGATAGTTGGTAATAACCAGCGCCCGTTCGACCAAGCGTGGGAGGCCGCCATGTTGGATCATCGCGACATAGGGGAAGCCCATTTTCGTGGCGGCATCAGCTAAGGCGGCGAGCAGCGCTTCCATTGAAGAAGCGACATTGAAGCGTGAGAGTGTCTCACGCAGTCTGGCATTGACATACATGGCATCCTCCTTGGGTTGTGTTGGCCGTGCACCGGCAAACGTGCCAGAAGAAGCCGTTGTGATACCTATGGGAGATAGGGGGCATTCACAGCCGTCAGCCAGCGCTATGGCTGACGCGTGAGGCTGCTAGGGCAATCGTGGATTCGCTGTTTCGAAAACCTGGCTCAGGATCCGTGACACCGCCGCCGGTATTATTCTCCTGCGAAACCTGCGCGGAACCGTTCGGCAATCGTTAGTCTGAAGCATCGTTACGATGCCCCACGCAATTTGGTGTTCTGACATTCGACTGCCTCCTCACGCCATCGTGCCGATGGTTCGCCGGAACCTCGCCAACGCAATGGCGAAGAAGATCGCGCCGATAGCAATGATAGCCAGGAACTGGGGCCAGACCACGTCAAAGCCCGCGCCCCGGTAAAGGATGGCCTGCGCCATCTTCACGAAATGGGTGGTGGGCGCGGCCAACATGACCGTCTGGACGAACTCAGGCATGCTTTCGCGCGGCGTCGAACCGCCGGACAACATCTGCAACGGCAGCAGCACCAGCATCAGCAACAAGCCGAACTGCGGCATGGAGCGCGCGATCGTCCCCATGAAGATGCCGATGGAGGTCGTGGCGAACAGGTGCAGCCCCGCTCCGGCGAGGAACAGCGCGATCGACCCTTCGACGGGAACGGACAGTACCCCTTCCACCATCGCGAAAAGCGCGAAAGCGCAGGCGACCAGGACAACGAGCCCCATGGCCCAGACCTTGCTGGCCATGATCTCGAATGGCGTCACCGGCATCACCAGCAAATGTTCGATCGTGCCGTGCTCGCGCTCGCGGATCAGGGCCGCGCCCGTCAGCACGATCGACAGCATGGTGACGCTGTTGATGATTTCCATGACCGCGCCGAACCAGCTTTGCGCCAGCGTAGGATTGAACCGCACGCGCAGCGCCAGCTCGACCGGGACCGGCGTGCTCGCACGCGTGCCTTTCATGAATTCGGCAACTTCGCCCTGCACGATCTGCTGGATGTAGCCGCCGCCCGTGAAAGCCTGGCTCATCCGCGTAGCGTCAACGTTGAGCTGCAAGCCGGGTTGGCGTCCCGCAAGTACGTCTCGCTGAAAATCGGGCGGGATGTCGAGAGCGAACGTATAGCGCCCGGCATCCAGCCCCTTGTCCACTTCGTTCAGTCCCACGATCGAAGGGGGCGTGAAGTGCGGCGGATAAAAGGCGCCGGTTATCCGGCTGGAAAGCTGCGACTGGTCTTCATCGACGATCGCGATAGGCGCCTTGTGCAGCGTTTCCGGCATGGCGGTTGCCGCGACGTAGATCCCCACCGAGAACGAATAGAGGATCAGGAACAGCATCATCGGATCGCGCCACAGGCTGCGCAGTTCCTTGATGCCGAGCCGGTAGATGTTGGCCGCGTGGCGCATATCAGCTCTCCTGCTTGCGCAGCAACGCGACACACAGCGCCAGGATGACGGGAAACGTCGCGAACAGCACGAGAAGGTCGGGCCAGAGGTCGGCGAACCCCAGCCCCTTGGAAAAGACGCCGCGGCAGATGGTGACGAACCAGGTCGCGGGATATATCGATCCGATCACCGCGCCCGCCCCCTCGAGCGAGGACACCGGGTTGATCAGGCCGGAAAACTGCACGGCGGGCAGGATCGTGCCGATGGCGGTGGCGAACATCGCGGCAATCTGGCTGCGCATGAAGATGGAGAACAGCAGGCCGATGGCCGTCGCCGACAGCGTATAGAAGAGAGCGCCCAGCGTCATCGCGAGGAAACTGCCCGTCAACGGCACGCCGAACATCGTGACGGCGAGGAACACCAGCAGGACATAGTTCAGCATGGCGAGCGCGACATAGGGAAGCTGCTTGCCCAGCAGGAATTCCACCTTGCTGATCGGCGTCACGTAGAAATTGACGATGGATCCCAGCTCCTTTTCCCGCACCACGCTCAAAGCCGTCAGCATCGCCGGGAACAAGAGCAGCATCATCGGAATCACGGCCGGCGCGATGGCCACAAGGCTTTTCACGTCCGGATTGTAACGATAGCGCAGCTCGATATTGACGAGACCCATCGATGGCCGCGCACCTGTTTCCTGCACGGCCATTTCACTGAGCCAGTGGGCATGCAGGGCCTGGACATAGCCTTGCACGGTCTCAGCCCGCTGCGGCATGGCGCCATCGACCCATACACCGATCTGCACCGGCACGCCCCGGCGCAGGTCGCGCGCGAAATTGGGCGGAATCTCCAGGGCCACGCTCAGTTCGCCCGAGCGCATCCGCCGGTCCAACTGGCTATAGTCGGTGATCGGCGGCCGTTCGATGAAATAGCGCGATCCGGCCAGGTTGAGGACGTAGTTCTCGCTGGTGGTCGTGCCGTCGCGGTCCAGCACGGCGAACGGCAAGTCCTCCACGTCCATGCTGATGCCATAGCCCATGATGAACATCAGGATGACGCTGCCGAGCAGAGCCAGAGTGGCGCGGATGGGATCACGGCGCAATTCCAGCCCTTCGCGCCGGGCATAGCTCATCATCCGGCGCCGCATGAACCATGGGGAGCGGGCCGGTGCAGCCGAAATGTCCTGATCGGCCGCGGCAGGCGCGCCCGCAGGAACCGGATCGTCCCTCTTTTCTGTCGGCGTCTCGCCGCTCGCATCCTGAAGATAGGCGATGAACGCTTCTTCCAGGTCCGCCGCGCCGCGGTTCTCGACAATGGCGGCGGGAGTGTCGCTGACCAGCACCTTGCCCGCATGCATCAGCGATATGCGGTCGCACCGCTCCGCTTCGTTCATGAAGTGCGTGGAAATGAAGATCGTCACCTTGTCGCGCCGGGACAGGTCGATCATCATCTGCCAGAACTGGTCCCGCGCGATCGGATCGACGCCGGACGTCGGTTCATCGAGGATCAGCATTTCCGGCTTGTGGATCATGGCGACGGCTAGGCTGAGCCGCTGGCGCTGGCCCAGCGGCAAGGCGCCGGGCAACGCATCCATGATGCCATCCAGGCCGAACCGCTGCGCCATTTCCCTCACGCGGGCCGGCACGTCTTCGGCGGGAACATGGAAGAGCTGGGCATGCAGCTCGAGGTTCTGCCGGACCGTCAGTTCCGAGTAGAGCGAGAAGGCCTGGCTCATATAGCCGACGCGCCGGCGCGTCGCCATGTCGTCATTCTCGACCTCGCGGCCGAACAGCCAGGCCTGGCCTTCGCTGGCTTTCAGCAGGCCGGTCAGCATCTTCATGGTGGTTGACTTGCCGCAGCCGTTGGAGCCGAGGAATCCAAAGATCTCGCCGCGCTCGATGCGAAAATCGACATGATCGACTGCCGTGAAATCGCCGAAACGCATGGTGAGCCCCTGCGCCTCGATGGCGATCTCGGCCTCGCCGCCGTCGCTGCGCGGCGGAATTTCCACCGGCTTGTGCCCGCGGCGGCGCTCCTCGGGAAGCATCGAGATAAACGCCTGTTCCAGCGACTGTTCGCCGGTGCGTGCATAGAAGTCGGCTGCGGTGCCGGTGGCCAGCACCTTTCCCGCGTCCATCGCGATCAGCCAGTCGAAGCGTTCGGCCTCTTCCATATAGGCCGTGGCGACCAGCACGCTCATGTGCGGGCGGTTCGCGCGGATGCGGTCGATCAGATCCCAGAATTGCGCGCGCGACATGGGATCGACGCCGGTTGTCGGCTCATCCAGCAGCAGGAAATCGGGATCGTGGATGAGCGCGCAGCACAAGCCGAGCTTCTGCTTCATGCCGCCCGAAAGCTTGCCCGCCGGGCGCTTGCGGAACGGCGCGAGGCCCGTGCTTTCGGTGAGGTCGGCAATGCGGCGCTCGCGTTCGGCCGCGTCCTGCCCGAACAACCGCCCGAAGAATTCGAGATTTTCGTCGATGGAGAGCGTAGGATAGAGGTTCTTGCCCAGCCCCTGCGGCATATAGGCGATGCGCGGACACACGGCGTTGCGGTGGCGGGCCTCGGCCATGTCGCCGCCCAGCACCTCGACCCGGCCCTCCTGGATGGCTCGCGCGCCCGCGATCAGGGAAAACAGGCTGGACTTGCCGACGCCGTCCGGGCCGATCATCGCCACCATGCGCCCGGCGGGGATTTCAAGATTCACATCATCGAGCGCCAGCACCTTGCCGTAATGCAGGCTCACGCCCGAAACGCGGGCGACAGCTTCCGTCATTGCGGCACGTTGACGGTCAGTTTCGCGGGCCATTCGGATTTCGGATCGATCCGCACATAGGCCATGCCCGGAAGGCCGGTCTTGACCTGGGTGATATAGCGATCGAGCAACTTGCGATCGATCTGCGCCTTCACGCGGAACATCAGTTTCTGGCGCTCGCTTTGCGTCTCCACCGTCTTGGGCGTGAACTGGGCCACATCGGCAACGAAGCTGACTTTCGCAGGGATCGCACGATCCGGAAGCGCATCGAGCACGATGCGTACATCGCTGCCCAGCGCCACCTTGCCCGCGACCGTTTCCGGCAGGAAGAAGGTCATGTAGACGTCGCCCAGATTGACCAGGTTGAGCACGCGCCCGCCGCCACCCACGACTTCGCCCGGCTGGGCGACGCGATATTGCACGCGGCCGGCCGTCGGCGCCTTGAGGTCGCTGTCGCGGATATCGGCCTCGATCCGCTGGATGGTGGCGCGCACGGCATCGACCTGCGAACGCGCGCCGATCACCTGGTTGCGCGCCGTCGTGATCGCCGCGTCGACGGCCGCGAGTTGGGCGCGAGCGGCCTCCACTGCCGCCGCCGCGCCTTCGACGCGGGCCTGATCGTCATCCCGTTCCTGCACGGCGGTCGCACCTTCTCGCGCCAGCGTTTCCGATCGCGCCAGCCGCTTGCGCGCCGCGTTCAGCTCCGCCTCACGCTGGCGGACGCCGGCGAGAGCCGCCGCCCGGTTGCTCTGCTGCTGCGCGACCTGGCTGGTCGCGATCTGGATGCCGTTCAGCGCCTGCGCCAGTTGCGCTTCGGCTTCGGCCCTCTGGGCACTCAGCACGTCCGTATCCATATGGGCGACGACTTGCCCCGCCTGCACGAACGCGCCTTCGTCGACCAGGATTTCGCGGATGCGGCCGGGCGATTTGGCGGAAACGTCGATTTCAACCGCTTCGATCCGGCCGTTACCGCCGACGATGCCTTCGGGCAAATCGCCGGGCTTGAGCACCTGCCAAAGGAGCAGAGCTACAACGACGAGCGCCGCCGCGATGCCGCCCCTGATGAGCCATGTCTTCCGGGACGCCGTCATCACCTGTGTTCTCCGCCTTGATCGTTGCTGTCGTGGACGACTTCGGCGGGACCCCCGCCAAGCGCCGCGTAGAGGGCTATGCCGCTCGCCAGATGAGCGCGGCGCAACTGGATCAGCGCCTGTTCGGTGTCGAAAAGGTCGCGTTGCGCGTCCAGCACTTCCAGATAGGCCGAACGCCCGTTGTCGAACCGCAACCCGGCCAGCCGAGCCCGTTCGCGCAAGGCGTCCAGCGAGCTGCGCGCGGTGTCGATCCGCAACGCCAGTTGCCGGCGCCGGACCAGCGCGTCGGAAACATCACGAAACGCGCCCTGCACGGTCTTTTCATAGCTGGCCACGGCTTCGACCTGCCGCGCTTTCGCCAGATCGAGGTTGCCGGAAAGGCGGCCCGCATTGAACAGCGGCAGGGCGATCGTCGGGGTGAAGCTCCACGCGCGGCTCCCGTCGCCGAACAGCCCGTCGAGATCGGAACTCGCCGTGCCGAAGGCACCCGTCAGGCTGATATTGGGAAAGAACGCCGCCCGCGCCGCGCCGATATCGGCGTTGGCCGCCCGCAATTGATATTCCGCCGCCACGATATCAGGCCGGTTGACCAGAAGGTCGGAGGGCAAGCCCGGCGGAAGGGCGATATCCGGTCCGGTTTCGGCAAGACCGAGGGGCCCAGGCACGATCTCCACGGGCCGCCCGACCAGCAGCGCCAGCGCGTTGCGGTTCACGTCGCGGTCCTGCTCAAGCGCTTGCAGCGCATCCTGCGCCTGCGCCAGCAGCAACTGCGCCTGGGTCATTTCCAGTTTGGAACCTGAACCAACTTCATAGCGGCGACGCATGATCCGCAGCGAGTCCTCGCGCGTGACGATCGTCCGCCGGGCAAGCGCGAGGCGTTCCTCATATTCGCGCTCCAGCAGATAGCCATTGGCGACCTGCGCGATCAGGCCGGTGGCAACGGCGCGCTTCGCCTCTTCCGTCGCCAGATAACGATTGCGCGCGGCGTCGTTCAGGTTGCGCAGACGGCCCCAGAAATCGATTTCCCAGCTCGCGCTCACCTGCGCGGTGACCTGCTTGATGTCATAGCTCTGCGTGCCTGCGCCCGGCAGGCTGATGATGGAACGACCCCGCGTGCCGGTGCCGACGGCGTTGAGTTCGGGATAGAGCGCCGATCCCTCGATACGCCAGGCCGCGCGCGCCTGATCGACGCGGGCCGCGGCGATACGGATATCGCGGTTGTTCTCCAGCGCGGCCGCGATCAGCGCACGCAGATGCTCTTCCCGGAAGAAATCATGCCAACCGATCCGCGCGATGGACGCGCCCAGCGCGGCTGGCGCGGGATAGTCCTGCGGCACCGGCTGGGCCGGCCGGACATTGGGCGGCGCGAAGGAACAGCCGGACAGGAAAGATGGCACGATCATCGCCGCCATGACGGCCCGGAACCCGCATAAACGGCCAGTAATATGAGCGCGGCGAGCCATCTAGTCCGGTTCCATTCTGGTTCAAACAGGCGGTACGCCTATGGGCAAGCACCTCTCCGGACTATTAGTATCTACACTTAGTGGTTTTGATATTGCCCGGTATCACTTGCCGATCAAGCGCGAAAGCTGGAATGAAGCAGCGATGGGCCGCGAGCGATTCATGAAAGATGACGGCGCCGCATCGGGAACCGGCTCGCGTCTGCCTGCCCGCGATCCCAGGGGAGGAAGGCCGCCACAGGAGGTCGCAGCCCGGCTTGGACATCATATCCTCGAGACGGCGCTTGCCCAATTCATCGCCGGCGGCGTCGAGGGTACGAGTATGGAAGCTATCGCCGCCGCCGCACAGACATCGAAGCGAACGCTCTATTCCCGCTTCGGCTCAAAGCTCGCCCGGCTCGTCGCCGCCATGGAACACGGCCTTGCCCGCTATCTCGATCCGATCGCGGCATCGGTCCCTCGAGGAAGCACCCGCAAAAAAATCGCCTATATCGCTCGCAGGATGCTCGACCTGTCGCTTCAAGGCGATGTCGTGGGCATCGAAGCGCTCATCATCTGGCTGGCAAACCACAATCCGGGCATGATGCGGGCACAGCCCGCGATCGGCACCCAGTTCGGCATCGATCTGATGCAGACGATCCTTGCCGAGGCGAGCGAACCGAACAGCGAGGAAGCAGGCGATCTTCCGTTCCTCGCTGCTTTTCTCTTCGACGCGCTGGTCACCGTGCCGCGCCAGCGCATCCTGCAGCGCCATGATCTGCACAACACCACCCGGACAAAGGCTGCCTATATCGAGCGAGCGCTCGACCTCATGGCAAAGGCCATTCCGTTCCTGAACGAAGGGCGCGGTAACCGCCTCACATCCTGAAGCCCTCGCCAAGATAGCGATGCCGGACTTCGGGGTTGTCGAGTACCGCTTCTGGGCCGCCCTCGAACAGCATCCTGCCCTGATCGATGATATAGGCCCGCTCGACCAGTTCGAGCATCTCATGCACATTGTGGTCGGTCAGAAGGATCGCCACGCCTTCTCGCTTGAGCTTTCGCACCATCGCCTTGACGTCGGCGATCGACATGGGATCGATGCCCGCGAACGGTTCATCGAGCAGGATGACCGAGGGCGCTGCCGCCATGGCCCTGGCGATCTCGCAGCGCCTGCGTTCCCCGCCGGACAACCGCTGTGCGGGAACGTCGCGAATGTGGGCGATATTGAACTCGGCAAGAAGTTCATCGAGCCGCGCGGCAGCTACATCGCGATCGGTGATATGCAGTTCGAGCACGGCCGCGATATTCTCCGCAGCCGTCATGCCGCGGAAGATCGATCCTTCCTGGGGAAGATAGCCGAGGCCCAGCTTCGCTCTTCGATCCATGGGAAGCGCGGTGACATCCTGACCGCCAATCTCGATCCTGCCGGCATCCACGCTCATCAGGCCGGCAATCGCATAGAAGCAGAGCGTCTTGCCGGCCCCGTTTGGCCCCAGAAGCCCCACGATTTCGCCTGCCCGCACTTCGAGCGCGACATCGTCAAGCACCTTCCGCTTGCCAAAGGACTTCTCGATCCCGGCGATCGAAAGAACCGTCGGCGCGCGCTCGACTGCGACCGGTCCGATTGACGCGGGCGCAAGCGGCTCGCTCTCCGAACGCGCGGCCGGCGATACGAGTTGGGCATCATGCCCGAGATTTCCGCCAAGGTCCCTCAAAAGCCGGGTCAGTACGCGTCTCCATCCCGGCCGGCCAGCACCAGCGCAACCGCTGCCATCATGGCGATCTCGCGGATCATCCATTCTCCTTCAATTTCCCGCAAAATTGCCCGGGATGACGACCGCCGTACACTGTATCTCCAGGCAATGCATCGCCATCGTGAACTATACCTAGTGGCTTTACGCTCAATGATTGAGGCTCCTTTTTCTCCAGCAGGCCATGGCCGAATATCCCCGCGCCCGCGGTTGCGACTGGCCGTCAGACAGCCGTCCGGTCGCAACCAAGCTCCGTGCGGCTTGCATTCTATCTTACCTATGCAGTACCGTTCGGCATAAGAAGAACCGGGAGGGGCGGCCCAAACATCTGCTGTGGAATCCTGTCGGAGAGACGAGGCACCTTCCAGCGGAACTCGGAGTATATAGTCATGGCCACGTCCCCTCCGCCTTCCGACGATCCGCTGGACGGAATCAGCGAAACGCTCGACCGCACGGCATCGGCGGCCATCGCGCAGACGACTTTCGGCCTTTCGCCGGCCACGCTCCTGCTTGCCATGGCCGATTGGGGGATTCATCTCGCCACGTCGCCGGGCAAACAAATGCAGCTTGGCGCCAAGGCCATCCGCAAGCATGCCCGGCTTTTCGACTATCTGCAGCGCCGCATGGAAGACAGCGAGGCCGAACCGGCCATCGAACCATTGCCGCAGGACCGGCGCTTCGCCGATCCCGCCTGGAAAGAATTACCTTTCAATCTCGTCGCTCAGGCCTTCCTGCTCAACCAGCAATGGTGGCACGCCGCGACGACAGGCATTGGCGGTGTCTCGAAACATCATGAAGACATGGTGGAATTCGCCGCACGGCAGATGCTGGACATGCTCGCGCCGACCAACTTTCTCGCCACCAATCCCGTTCTCCAACACAAGATCGCGGAAACAGGTGGCCAATGCCTGGTCGACGGCTTCCGGCACCTGGTCGAGGACATGCAGCACATGGCGCGCGGCCTGCCGCCGGTCGGCGCCGAAGCCTTTCGCGTGGGCGAAAACGTCGCCACTGCCAAAGGCAAGGTCGTCTACCGCAACAAGCTGATCGAACTGATCCAGTATGAACCGACCACGGACACCGTGCGGCCCGAGCCAATCCTGATCGTGCCCGCGTGGATCATGAAATACTATATTCTCGACCTGTCGCCCGAGAACTCGCTGGTCCGCTGGCTGACGGCGCAAGGCTTCACCGTGTTCATGATTTCGTGGCACAATCCCGGCAGTGCCGACCGTGACCTCGACATGGACGCCTACCGGCACCTCGGACCGATGGCGGCGCTCGATGCGGTGACGGCGATCACCGGCGCGACGGGCATCCATGCCATGGGCTATTGCCTTGGCGGCACGCTGCTTTCCATCGCGGCCGCGGCCATGGCGCGCGACGGAGATGACAGGCTCGCCAGCGTCACACTGCTGGCCGCACAGACGGAATTCAGCGAGCCGGGGGAATTGGGCCTGTTTATCGACGAAGGCCAGCTCAACCTGCTGGAGAACATGATGTGGAGCCGGGGCTATCTGGACAGCAGCCAGATGGGCGGCGCCTTCCAGGTCTTGCGTTCCAACGACCTGGTCTGGTCGCGTGTGCTCGCCACCTACCTGATGGGCGAGCGCGAACCGATGAACGACCTCATGGCCTGGAACGCCGACGGCACACGGATGCCCTATGCCATGCACAGCCAGTATCTGCGCCGCCTGTTCCTCGACGACGACCTGGCCGAAGGAAAATACCGGGTGGATGGGCGAACCATCAACCTTGCCTCCATCCGCAAACCGCTGTTCGTGGTCGGAACCGAGCGCGATCATGTCGCGCCGTGGCATTCCGTCCACAAGATCCACCTGCTGACCGGGGCCGAGATCACTTTCGTCCTGACCAGCGGCGGGCACAATGCCGGCATCGTTTCGGAACCGGGCCACAAGGGCCGCCGCTACCGCGTGTTGACCCGCGAGGTCGACGGCACCTCCTACGATCCCGAAGAATGGGCAAGCCGCGCCGAGCAAAAGCAAGGCTCATGGTGGACGGCGTGGGGAGAATGGCTGGCCGCGCGTTCGGGAGAACCTGGTGCGCCGCCGCCCATGGGCGCAGCGGACAAGGGCTATGCGGCGATCGCCGATGCTCCCGGCCATTATGTGCTGGAGCATTGAGCAATGACTGACGGAACCATGATCGAGAACCGCACCTTCGACGAGATAAAAGTGGGCGATACCGCCAGTATCTCGCGCACGCTGACCGAAGAGGACATCCAGCTTTTCGCGCTCGTGTCCGGCGACGTGAACCCGGCGCATATGGACGCCGACTATGCCGCGACCGACATGTTCCGCCGCGTCATCGCGCACGGACTATGGGGCGGCGGTCTCATCTCCGCCGTGCTGGGCACCGAACTGCCCGGCCCCGGCGCGATCTATCTCAGCCAGTCGCTGCAGTTCACGCGGCCGGTAGGCCTTGGCGACACGATCACGGCGTCGGTGACGGTGGCGGAAAAACGCGCGCACCATGATATCCTGTTCGATTGCCGCTGCGTCAACCAGGACGGCGAGGAAGTCATCAGCGGCCAGGCCGAAGTCAAGGCGCCGGCCGAGAAGGTCCGCCGCCCCCGTGCGGCGCTGCCGGAGGTCAGCCTGCGCGACCATGACGGCTACCGCAAGCTGATCGAGATGACCGCCAATGGCGTGCCGGAACCGACGGCGGTGGCTCATCCCTGCAGCGCGGCCGCCATGCTGGCCGCGATTGAAGCCGCCGAAGCCAATCTCATCATGCCGATCCTGGTCGGGCCGGAAGCGAAGATCCGCAAGGCGGCCGAAGACGCCGGCAAGGACATTTCGCCTTTCCGCATCGTATCCGCCGCCCATAGCCACGAAGCGGCGGCAAAGGCCGTGGACCTGGTGCGCGGCGGCGAAGCGAAGCTGTTGATGAAAGGCTCGCTCCATACCGACGAACTGATGGGCGCCATCGTGCGCTCCGCCACGGGCCTGCGGACCGAACGGCGGATCAGCCATGCCTATATCATGGACGTGCCGGGCCATCCGACGCCGCTCATCATCACGGATGCCGCGATCAACATCGCCCCGACGCTCGATGAAAAGGCGGACATCATCCGCAACGCCATCGACCTTGCCCATGTCATCGGCATCGAGAAGCCGAAAGTGGCGATCCTTTCCGCCGTGGAGACGGTCAATCCCGCGATGCAATCCACGCTGGACGCTGCCGCCCTGTGCAAGATGGCGGATCGCGGGCAGATCACGGGCGGCATTCTGGACGGGCCCCTGGCTTTCGACAACGCGATCAGCGAAGCCGCCGCCAAGGAGAAAGGCATCGTCTCGCTGGTGGCGGGCAAGGCCGAAATCCTCGTCGTGCCCAACCTGGAAGCGGGCAATATGCTGGCCAAGCAGTTGACGTTCCTGGGCGGCGCGGACGCGGCGGGCATCGTGATGGGCGCGCGCGTGCCGATCATCCTCACCAGCCGGGCCGACAGCCTGCGCACCCGCCTCGCCTCCTGCGCGGTCGCGGTGCTGATGGCGCGCGCCGCCACCAAGGCCGCGCCCGGCCTGCCGGGAGCGGCGAGCGCATGAAAGCCGTCGTCGCCATCAACTCCGGTTCGTCCAGCATCAAGTTCTCGCTGTTCACGCTCGATGGCCGGGACGGGCTGACGCTCTCGGCAGGCGGCAAGATCGAGAAGATCGGCATCGCGCCCAGCCTGCGGGCCCGCTCCGCGACGGGGGAAACGCTCATCGAGCGGGACTGGCCGGACGGCGCCGCGCTCAGCCATGCCGACCTGCTTATGGACCTCTTCGCCTGGGCAGGAGACCATCCGCTGGAAGGGCGGGACGTGATCGCCATCGGCCATCGCGTGGTGCATGGCGGCCTGGACTTCGTCACGCCCCGCCTGGTCGATGCCGACCTGCTGGACAGGCTGGAAACGCTGTGCCCCCTCGCCCCGCTGCATCAGCCGCACAACCTCGCGGCGATCCGCGCGATCGCGAAGCTGAAACCCGACCTGCCGCAGGTCGCCTGCTTCGATACGGCCTTCCACCACGACAAGCCGGACGTCGCCTCGCGCCTGGCCATCCCGCGCAAGTTCCACGATCAGGGCATCCGCCGCTACGGCTTTCACGGCCTGTCCTATGAATATGTCGCAATGCGTCTCGCGGAGATCGACCCGGCGCTGGCCGCGGGCCGCGTGGTCGCGGCGCACCTGGGCAACGGGGCCAGCCTCTGCGCCATGCGGGACTGCAGGAGCGTCGATACGACCATGGGCTTCACTGCGCTCGACGGCCTGGTGATGGGCACGCGCTGCGGCACTATCGATCCCGGCGTGATCCTGCACTTTCAGCTCCGCATGGGCATGAGCGCGGCCGATGTGGAGGACATGCTTTACCGGCAGTCCGGCCTGCTCGGCGTGTCCGGCCTGTCGAGCGACATGCGGGCGCTCGCGGCCAGCGATGCGCCGGAAGCGGAAGAAGCCATGGCGCTGTTCGCCTGGCGCGCCGCGCGCGAGACGGCCGCGCTCGCCTCGTCGATGGGCGGGCTGGACGGCATCGTCTTCACCGCCGGGATCGGAGAGAACGACGCCGCGATGCGCCAGCGTATCTGCGCACGCCTCGCATGGCTGGGCGTGGAACTCGACGAACAGGCGAACGCTGCCGGCGCCCCGCTTGTCAGCACGCCCGGCAGCCATGTCGCGGTGCGCGTCATTCCCACCGACGAGGAACGGATGATCGCGCTCCACACCTTGCACGTGCTGGGGGAGAATCCATCATGAGGCGCGCGATAAGCCTTGCCACCATCGCGCTTGCCGTCCCTGCCGCGGCTCATGCCGCATCGCCCGTCGAAATCCTGATCAGCGATGCCGGGCAGGAGGACGAAACCGGCGCTGTCCTAGTCGATCTGCGCCTGCTCAATGACAGCGGCGATCCGCAGGGCATGGCCCTTCCGGACCGCATCGAAGCGCAGGTGGAGCAGAGCGGCGTCTCTCGCACCGCCTGGCTGGAGCGCATGGCGACGACGCCTCCAAACCCGATCATTCCACCTGGCGGTTTCACGCGCGCGACCTACCGGCTTGCGCGGAGGACCAATCTGTCGCTGGAAGGCGCCGCGATCTCCGTTCCCGCATGGGGCACGCGGCAGATCACGCTGGCATTGCGGCCCGCGGACCGAGGGGCGCAAATAGCCACGAACACCTCCGCGCAATCCGGGCCTCCCAACGCGCCGGGGTTGGAAAACAAGGCTGTGCCGCCTCCCTCGGACCGGTCGGCGGGCAACGCCTTTTTCGCCAACCTGTCGGCCTATGAACCGATCTATGCTGTCTATGGTCCGGGCACCGACAGCGCCGCACGCATCCAGATCAGCTTCAAATATCAGATTTTCGGAACGAGACGCGCCCAGGGCTTGCCACTTTCCTGGCGCGACGGACTGCATTTTGCCTATACCCAGCGCATGTTCTGGGATCTTGGCGCGGATTCCTCGCCGTTTCGTAACATCGACTATCAGCCGGAACTCTTCTACCTGACCCCTTCAGCTACGTTGACACGCGGCATCTCGCTGAGCGCACAGGGCGGCTTTCGCCATGAATCCAACGGTCGCTCCGGTCTCGATTCCCGCAGCCTCAACACGCTCTATGTGGCGCCGATGGCCGCCTTCCCGCTCGGCGGCGGCTATCGCCTGTCGGTAGCTCCGCGCTTCTCCCTCCTTGTCGGCGACAAATCCGACAATCCCGATATCCGCCGCTACAGAGGCAATAGCTCGCTCTTCCTGGAAGTCGGGAAAGATGACGGCCTACGCCTTACGACATCCACGCGGTTCAGCGTCTCCAGCGGCAAAGGCGCACTCGCCGCCGATTTTTCCTATCCGCTCTCGCGGCTATTGGGCGGGGGACCCGACTTCTATCTCTTCGGCCAGAGCTTCATCGGCTATGGCGAGAATCTGCTCGACTATGATCGCCATACGACCCGTTTTCGTCTGGGCGTGGCACTGGTGCGTTGAAACCCGCCTTCATGCACATCACGCACTTGAGCGACGCCTCCTGCGACATCAGCGCTTCCTGCTCGACTTGAGGTTGCACTCTGGCAATAGTCGACACGCTCACAGCAAAAGTTCCGAGTCACCAAGAAGGAGCCCTTCACATGCCGTCACAATCGAGGCGCTATTCCAGCCCCTATGGTATGGCCGACCCGGCATTGGAGACCAGTTGGGGCTGGGTCCTGGCTTATGGGCTGCTCGTGATCCTGATCGGCGTTTTTGCGCTCCTCAACCCAATCGCGACGGGCTTCGCGACAGGTGTTTTCCTTGCCGTGGCGCTCCTCATATACGGAATACTGGCTATCGCGGCCGGGTTGTCCTCGCTCTCCCGGCGCGCACGCTGGATCGAGATCCTCCTCGGCGTGCTGAGCCTCGTCGCGGCCGCCATCACTTTCTTCAATCCCTTCGCCGGGGCCTTGACGCTCGTCGCGCTGATCGGCGCCTGGTTGCTCATCATCGGCGTTTTCGAAATCGTCGGCGCATTCCAGTCTGCGCATGACCGGGGCTGGCGCCTGCTACTCGGCGTTCTCGACACTGTTCTGGGCGGTCTCCTCCTGTTCAGCGATCCCGCGACCGGACTTGCCTTCCTGGCATTGGCGGTCGGCCTGAGCTTCCTGCTGCGAGGAACCTTCCTCATCATCCTCGCCATGGGTCTGCGCCGCATCGGTAAGCTATAGACTTAGTGCGGCAAGGGTGCCCTGCCCCGAACAACAAAGGAAACGCCAGGATGATCGGAGGATACAAACCGCTTTCGGTCTTGCTCATCCTGGCGGCAACGGTCGGAAATGCTCCGGCATCGAGCATTTCCGGGACTATCTGGCGCAACCCTGCAAACAGTGTGCATATCCGCGCGCAACCGTGCGACGACAGGATGTGCGGTGTCGTCGTCTGGGCTAACGACAAGGCGAAAGCCGATGCGCGCAAGGGCAGCCCGGATCCTCTGGTGGGCGCACAGCTGTTTCGTGATTTCGAGCAGGAGCAGCCCGGCGTGTGGCGCGGCCGCGTTTTCGTGCCCGATATCGGCCGGACCTTCACCGGGCGCGTCACGGTACTCGACAGCAACAGGCTCGAGGCGAACGGCTGCCTCGTCGGGCGCATCGGGTGCCGGTCGCAGATCTGGACGCGCGTCGAGAAGTAGACGCATGGATTGACAGGCTGAAAGACACCTCTCCCATCCGGCTCGCTGACCCTGCGCAAATGCGATAACGCCGAAGGCGAAATGACCGCGTGCCTGATTCTCTTCCTGATCGTCCTTGGTATCAACCTGTTGCCCGCGTTCGGTCCCCCGACATGGTCGATCATCGTTCTCTATGGCCTGACGACCGATCTGCCTGTCGCCTTGATCGTGTTCATTGGCGCGCTCGCGGCCGCTCTTGGACGTTTGCTGCTTGCCTGGGGCTTTCGATTTCTCAAGGACTATTTGCCCGCGAAACAAAAGCGCAACCTCGAAGCAGCGAAAAAAGTCGTCGAGGACCGACCGAAAAGCGCGATTTTCGGGCTCGCGTTGTTCGCGCTCTCTCCGCTTCCCTCGGCGCAACTGTTCGAAGCGGCCGGCCTTGCGGGTATCAGGCTGGGGAAGTTCACAGCAGCGTTTTTCGTCGGGCGTCTCGTCTCCTATTCGATCTATGCCGCGACAGCAGGCGTGATCCGCAAATCGAGCCTGGGTGACGTCTTTACCGAGCGCCTCACCAGTCCGTGGGGCATCGCGATGCAGATCGGCATGATCATCCTGCTTGCTGCGCTCGCCCAGATCGACTGGAGCAGATTTCTGCGCTCCGACAACGATCCGCGCTCAAGCGCATGATCTCAAGGAAACAGGTCCCCGTCGCAGACGGTCCATTCGTCGGCAACACGCAAAATTGAAGACGGCGCCGAAAGCCTGCTTGGGTCAAAGCTGCGATTCCAGCGGCAGAAGGCCAATGGCCTGTGCGGTTAGTCTGCGCCAGAACGAGGCTTCCGGTTCCCGGTCGTATCGGACGGGCACGCCGTTCCGGCTCCCGGCCCATGCCACGTCGCCATCCGACGTCAGACAGACCTCATAGCTGCGGGAGGGCGCGGTATCGCGCTGCCAGATGGCAGCCATCTTCCGGGCCAGGGCCTCGGACTCGAAGAGGACGCCCATTTCCGTGTTGAGGGAAGCCGAACGAGGATCCAGGTTCATCGAGCCGATGAACCCCATATGCCCGTCGGCAGTGAAAGCCTTGGTGTGCAGGCTTGCCCGGCTCGATCCTCGCAGGGAAAAGTCCCGCTCCTGATGCTCGGGGCGCAATTCCCAGAGCTTGATCCCTGCCTCGAGCAGCGGAACACGGTAGCGCGCATAACCGCCATGGACCGCGGCGACATCGGTTGCCGCAAGAGAATTGGTCAGGACCGAGACCGAAACCCCCTTTGCCGCAATCGCGGCGAGCGCCGCCGTGCCTTCCTCGCCGGGGATGAAATAGGGCGAAGTGATTTCAAGCCTTTCCCGCGCCGCATCGAAGACCGGCAGCAGGTCGTGCATCAGCCAGTTCTTGCCCTCCTTGCCCAGCACCTTGCGCGGCGGATCGGCGATCACGCGGGCGGCGCGAGTCCAGTCGGGCCGCGTGGTCTCGGGATCGAGAAGCGAGAGCCGTTTGGCGATGCGCTCCAGATAGGGGCGCGCGGCAGCCTCATTGGCAGCGTTGCTCAATTCGGCGGCGATCCGCGTCAGCGCCGCGCCAGGATCTTTCAAGGGCGAAAGCCTATCGACCGGCAACGCCAGGCCGCTGTTCCAGTAATCGTCGAAGATCTTCTCCGTCTGGGCGACGGCTGGCCCCATCACCAGCACGTCCATGTCGCGGAAATTGGTTTGCGTCGCGGCATCGAAATAGGCGTCGCCGATATTGCGCCCGCCAAGGATGGCAACGCGGCCATCAGCGATCCAGGCCTTGTTGTGCATGCGCCGGGTCACGCTGAAGGCGCGCAGCATCATTTCGATGCCGCGCCGCAAGCCGCCCTGCCGCGCCCGGGTCGGGTTGAAGATACGGATCTCGATATGCGGATGATGCGCCATGGCGATCATCGCATCAGATGTATGGCTGGTGCCGATGTCGTCGATCAGGATCCGCACCCTGACGCCGCGATCGGCCGCGGACAGGGCCTCGGCCAGAAGAAGGCGGCCGGTCAGATCGTCGTGCCAGATGTAATACATCAGATCGAGCGAGCGCTCGACCTTGCGCGCCGACAATCCACGTGCCGCGAAGGCGTCGAGATTCTCGTCCAGCAAAAGCAGGCCGCTCTCACCGGGGTGCGCATCCGTCGTGGCGCCGATACGCTGATCGAGCGGCGTCCGGCCGCGTTCGATCGACAGTGCGTAGGAAGGCTCCCCCTGCGCGCGACTGGCGAACAGGCCGTAGACCCAAGTCGCGAGCATCGACGCCGCGACGAAGCCCAGGCAGGCAAGGATGACGATCCGGATCAGACGGCAGCATCCGCCTGCGGCTGCTGGCGCACGAGCAGGACATCGCAATCGAGACGGCTGAGCAGCGCCCGCGCCGTGCTGCCGAGCACCGCCACCGTCAGGGCCGATCGACCGTGCGTTCCGATCACGGCCAGGTCGGTTTCGCTCAGCTTCACATGATTGCGGACAACCTCGCAAACCTCGCCATAGTCGACATTGATATCCAGCCTGTCGCGTGCGTCGGCGGGCAGATCGGTCCTGTCCAGAAAGGCATCCAGATCATAGGCTATCCTGGCCTGCAGCGCAGCTGCCGGCCCTTCCCGGCCCCGAAGTGCCTCCAGCGGCACGTGATAGGCGTGAACGAGAGTGATCTCGGCAGCGGGGAATGCGGCCATGGCCGTGCGAAGCGCCTGGGCCGAGCAGCCGGAGAAATCGGTTGCGACCAAGACCCGGCGATAGTGGTGCTGGGTCTTTTCCTTCACGATAAGCACCGGCGCATGAGCATGGCGTATCATGCGCTCCACGGTCGTGCCGATCAGGAAATCCCCGATATCGTCATGGCGCGAGATGCCGGTCACGATGAGATCCGCCCCGCATGCGGTTGACGCTTCCAGCACCGCCTGCGAGACGGCGCCGGTGGCGAGGCGTGTCTCGACCGGAATATCCGGGTCCGCCACCTCCGCCCGCAAGCGGGCATGAAGGCGACTCTCGGCGGCCTGCAGTCCGTCGAGCATGTCTGCGGGATCGGGATCCCTCTGAACGTGGAGAAGAACCAGATGTGCGCGCCACTCGCTCGCCAGCTGTATCGCGCGGTCGCGGGCTCGGTCGCAGCGACCGCTAAAATCGGTTGGAAACAGAATCGTTCGCGGGGTCATATCGACGCAACATATCAGCAGTGGTCCGCCAACCAAGGAACGTGTCGCCGTGTATTTGCAGGACGGACAGAAATGTTCTTCGGCAAGGATTCGCTGGCCGTCGCGAAGCAGACCGATATTATGGCCTGATCAGAAGAGGATGGATAAAATCACAACACCAGACATCATATTGCGAACCCCGACGCTCACTGCCGTGGCAACGGCCGGCGCATCCCACGCACCATCGACACGCTTCTCGCGCCGAACGCTTCTTGCCGGCACCATGACTGCCGCGCTCTGCCTGACCGCCGCTCCGATCCGCGCTATGGCGCTTGATCCAGGATCGATCGCGGCGAGCGTGGAAGCGTTACGGCCAGGAGAGTTCCTGTGGGCGCCCGAAGCGGCTCCCGATGGTCCGGTGGTCATCATCGTCAGCCTCGCCAGGCAGCGGGCCTATGTCTATCGCAACGGCGTCCTGATCGGCATCTCGACCGTTTCCACCGGCGCAGCCGGCCACGAAACGCCGACCGGGGTTTTCACCATCCTCCAAAAGAAAGTCGCGCACAGATCGAACCTCTACAATGACGCGCCGATGCCCTACATGCAGCGCCTCACCTGGGACGGGATTGCCATGCACGCCGGCAATCTTCCGGGCTATCCCGCCTCGCACGGATGCATCCGGTTTCCCCTGACGTTCGCCGAGCACCTCTATGATGTCACGCAGCTTGGCCTGACGGTCATCATCACGCAGGCAAGCGAGATTCCGCGCTTTGCCCCAGCTCCCCGTATCCTGCAGGATACGGCCCGGCGCTCGTCGTTCGGGAATGCCTTTTTGACGGTCTGGCAGCCAGAGAAAGCACTCACAGGGCCGATCTCCATAATCGTCAGCGCGGCGGACCAGCGCGCCGTGGTGTTGCGAAACGGCATCGAAATCGGTTCGGCGCCTGTCGCCATCCGCGGCAAGATCTCCGGCCTTCAGGCCTTCAACCTCGCCTCCATCGACGAACACGGGACGCATTGGATGTTCCTCCCTGTATTTGGCGGTGCACAGACGGGGGAAGTCTCGCGGCAGGACCGGGAGCGGCTAATCCTTCCCGAGGACTTCAGACGGGGCCTGCTGTCGGTGCTCAAACCGGGAAGCACGCTGATCGTCACGGCCGATACCCTCGAAAGCGGGAGTACAGGCACATCCCTGACCGTGCTCACGGGCGAGGATGCCCAAGCGGATACAAACGAACGATGACGTTGCGCAATCCCGACTTCGCGTCCATCGCAGCGTCTTACCGCCTGATTCCAAACAGCCCCCTGCCATAATTGCGAAGACCGGCCTAATTACGACATACTCACCAGAGGATTTGACTTCGATGTCCCGATCATTGCGCGTTCCAGTTTCCCTTGCCGCCGCCATCCTGCTGGGGCTGTCCTCGGCGGCTCCGTCACTGGCTGAAACCGCGCCCGCTGCGCCGCCTTCGGCCGACGCCACGGCAATCGCGGTACCCGACGGATTTGAGTTGGCGCCGGACGGCACAACTCTTGTCCACGTGGCCAGCGGCCTGCGCTTCCCGGAGGAATTCGAGGGCTTTACCCGCCTCAGGGAACGGGCATTCGATCCGGGCTGCGAGTATATCGCCATCGGCTACGACCGGCCACTCGGCACCGGCGACGATCGCATCGTGGTGCGGATGGCGGTGGTCCATATCGACCAGATGTCGCCACGCGACCACTATATGATCATGCGTCAGGCTACGATGTCCCATTTTGCCGCGCCGACCATCGTGTCGGAAGGACCGGCGACGATCCCAACCAATCGCCGCCTCAAGGCCTATCGCGGAACTTTCACCGGCTATCGCGACGGCAAACCATGGCGTTCCAGCCTGACGACAGTCGACTATGGCTATTGGAGCGGACGCATGACGGCCGCCTATCCCGAAAGCGAAGCTGCCGAAGCTGAGAAATATCTTGGCGTGCTGCTGGCGGAAATCCGCGCGCAGCGCCCAAAGGCGCCGAAACGGTAGACTGGGGACGATGCCCGCGCGAAACCGCTCACTTTGACGGAGCAAGCAGCGAGAGGAGGCGCCGCCAATCTTGTTCGATCATCCGCCAGCGAAAAACGGCAAGCATGTGGGTCAGCAATCGGGAAAGATAATTCCTTTCCCGTGATCGGGCTACGATTTCGTGGACCTCCCTTTCGGTCCACGGCTTCCATTGTCCAGCGACGGCGATCATGTTCGAGCGGAAGGCCGTATCACTTCATCTCGCAATATACGCTCGGTTTCCGTTATCCGAATGGGGATTGCCGCAGTTATTGAGCGACGCAGTGCAAGTTATCCTTGCCCAGTTCGGCTCCCGTTCCGCTATTTCCTGGGCTGGAAGCTGATGCGGCTTGTAAGCCCCTCTAACGCGCCTCTCACTCATACGCGACGTTCCGCAGCGATCAAAGCGGCCTGATAGGCCGCATCCTCACCCATAATCGCACGCGCTGTCGCGATTAGTTCAGGACTCGCATTACGTGGACGACCCGTATCGAACGGGGGGCTGGATCATATTCGATCGCGAGTTACGTAATTTTTGCAGTCTCTTCACCCCGAAGTTTCGCAAGAAGACGGATTCCGAAATCGATCCCCGCGGTCATGCGAAGGCCAAAGCTGTGAACATAGCCGTCATGCACGTCGAAACCATATTGGAGGCAGCCGTCGAACCGGATGATCTGGAATTGGCGCTGCCTCTCATGAGCCGCCTGCAGGAGGCCATGATCACATGAACTAGGCCGGGTCTCTCCAATCTCTATGGATTCAAGCGTGACGGCCCCTTCACCGAGTGCCGATTTCAGCGTGGTGCGACAAATGTAGACCGATTCAAGTAGGGATTGCTGAGCTATGCCGGCTACCAATCATCGTCAGGGTTTCGTCAGGAAAGACTGTTGAACTTTTTCACGGCATTTTACGAAGGACACCATGAGCCGACTAAGATCCCATCCCGAACGCCATGCGGTGTCACGCATCGGCTGGCTACGCGCGGCAGTGCTGGGAGCCAATGATGGGATCGTTTCGACCGCGAGCCTCATCGTCGGCGTCGCAGCCTCCGGCGCGGGCAAGGCCAATATCCTGGTCGCAGGGATGGCGGCGCTGGTGGCAGGCGCCATGTCGATGGCCGCCGGCGAATATGTCTCGGTCAGCTCTCAGGCGGACACGGAGAATGCCGACCTCGCCCGGGAAAGAGGTGAACTCGCCGTTCAACCGGTGCTCGAGCATCAGGAACTGGCGGACATCTATGTCAAACGCGGTCTGAATGAGGAACTGGCCCGGCAGGTAGCCGACGAACTAATGGCAAAGGATGCGCTGGCCGCGCATGCCCGCGACGAACTCGGCATTTCCGAAGTCGTGACCGCCCGCCCTATCCAGGCCGCGCTCACATCCGCCGCAACTTTCAGCACAGGCGCCCTCATGCCCCTGTTGTTGGTCGCCGTCGTTCCGCATGATAGCCTCGTCGCAATCGAGGTCGCGGCAACCCTGTTGTTTCTCGCACTGCTGGGCGCGCTTGGCGCCTGGGCCGGGGGCGCCCGCCCCATGAAATCAATCCTACGGGTCACATTCTGGGGCGCGCTGGCCCTGGCTGCGACCGCGGGCATCGGGAGGCTGTTCGGAACAGTGGTTTGAACCACGCTGCTCACATCGTCAGGATTCGGTCAGTGAACACCCGTAGCCCTTCCAGCTGGAAAGGCGAACGTGATGACAAATTCTGAATATACAAGGACATTCAAGGTTTGGGACACGCCGCTACGGCTATTCCATTGGCTGCTGGTCCTAGCGATCTCGATCGCGTTTCTCTCTTCCGACGACGATAGTCCGATCGCATCGTGGCATATGGTCGCAGGATGGTCTGCTGCTGCCTTGCTTGCGTTCCGTCTGATCTGGGGCTTCGTCGGAGGCGAGCATGCCCGGTTCGTGAATTTCATTCGGCCAACAGCAATCGCCACCCATGCACGCGACCTTCTAGCTGGCCATCCTCGACGTTCCGTGGGTCATAATCCACTGGGCGCGATCGCAGTCGTGGCGCTGATCGGATTGACCGGAATCGTCATCTGGAGCGGCAGCAGCGTTGCGGCAGGCGGCATGGACAAAGACCTTCATGAAACCCTCGCCTACAGCCTGCTTGCTTTGATCGGGCTTCATGTCGGCGCCGTGCTGTTGATGTCGCTGCTCACCGGCGAAAACCTTGTTCGCGCGATGATCAGCGGCCGCAAGAAGAACAGCCTCTATCCGAATGTGCGTGAGGCTCGGGGACCAGGCTTGTTTGCGGCTCTACTTGGTGCCGCAGCGATCGTTCTGGCAATCATCGCCATTGTCATGGTGGATCCGACCGCCTTCGCGCCGCAGCAACGCCATTCCCATCACGGTTCGCACGAGGAAAGGGATTGAAAACATCGGTTGATGGTCTGGTAGAAAGCTTCAATCCTTCTTGCCTTTCGTTCCTGGTGGAAAGTCTACATTAAACCCATGCGCCTTCTCATCGTCGAAGATAATGAGCGAATGGCGGCACTGATCGCCGACGGTCTTCAGCGCCGGGGCTTCGTGTGCGATGTTGCCCATGATCTCGCACAAGCCGACGCTGCGATGGGCAGCGCGAGCTATGATGCCATCATACTCGACCTCGGCCTGCCCGACGGCGACGGGATCGACTGGCTCGCGAGCCGCCGAAAATATCAGCAGATGCCGCCTGCCATCATCCAGACCGCGCGTGGGGCGCTGGAGGATCGCGTCACCGGTCTCGATTCCGGCGCAGACGATTATATCGTCAAACCCTTCGAGATCGACGAGCTCGCCGCGCGCATCCGCGCCCTGCTGCGCCGGCCTGGCGTTCGAACCCAGCCCGTCATCGAAGTCGGCATGCTGCGTTTCGACACGGCAAGCCGCTCTGCCAGCATTGGCGATCGCGAGATCGACCTTTCGCGCCGCGAGGCGGACCTTCTGGAACTGCTGATGCGGCGAGCCGGCACGGTGGTCCATCGCGAAGTGATCGAGAACGCGCTCTACAGCTTCAACGATCCGGTGACCCCCAATGCGGTCGAAGCCGCCATTTCGCGTCTGCGCCGCAAGCTCGAAGACACGGGCGTGGCCGGCGCGCTCCATACCGTTCGGGGTGTCGGCTATATGCTGAAGGACGGGAAGGCATGACCGTGCAGCGCTCCATCTCACGGCGCCTCAAACGCGGTTTGGGCCTGATTGGTGTGGCGGGCACCGTTCTGCTGCTGGCGGCGGTCGCCTTCTTCTACAGTGTCACCTTCACACATCTCGATGCACGCGCGGCGATGATCCGCGCGATCAAGGAAATGCTTGAGCATGTCGCTCTGCCGCTTGTCGTCCTGCTCGTTCCCGTCGCGATCATGGTGCTCCGAGTGATCCGCCAGGCCTTCGCACCGCTGGAAGATGCCGCCGCCCGGATCGAGGCTGCACAGGGCCACGAACGAGGGTTCCGCATCGATGCGTCGCAAATGCCCGCCGAGGCGCTACCCTTCGTCTATGCGGTCAACGATCTGTTGGCGCGGCTCGATCAGGCCGCGCGGCGGCAGGAAGCGTTCGCCGCCGACGTCGCGCACGAGTTGCGCACGCCGCTCGCCCTCCTGTCTCTCGAACTCGACCGGCTTGACTATGACGACGGCGCGCGCCTCAAGGAAGACGTGGCGGCCATGCGCCGGCTGATCGACCAACTCATGCTGCTCGCGCAGATCGACGCGGCGGAGGCCGCCCAGACCGCTCCCGAACAGGTGTCACTCGCGGATGTGGCGAGCGAGGTCGTCAGCGCCGTGGCGCCGGGGATCATCGCACAAGGCAAGCTGATCGCGTTCGATACCCGCGGTCAGGCTGCGGTCGTGAACGGCAGGCGCGAAGCGATTGCGGCAGCGCTGCGCAATCTGATCGAGAATGCCGCGCGCGTGACGCCGGCTGGTGGCACGATCCAGGTCTTCGCCGGCCCCCACGCGCTATTGGGCGTGCGGGACGAGGGCCCTGGGCTGGCGCTCGAAAGGTTGCGCGACCTTGTGCAACGCCACCGCCGCGCCGACCATGCGAGCAAGGATGGCGCCGGCCTCGGCCTCGCTATCGTCGACCGGATCATGGCGGCCCATGGCGGCACGCTTGAGACCGATCCGGCCGACCGTGAACTGGTGCTGCGTTTTCCCGCGACCTGATCTTCAATCCTCATATCCCGTCAGGGTTCGGTCAGGAACGCTCCCTAGCCCGAGCGCATGTCCAGACGATACACCCTCATTGCGGGCGCCGCGACGATCGCCTTGATTCTATCAGGCCTGTGGTGGTTCGCCAGTCGACCGGTCGAGACGGGCAACTCCGCGCCGGCAAGCAACGCCCAACCGACAGATGGGATCCTGGCGGTGGATGCGCGCCGCGCCGCGCAGATGGGTATCCGCCTTATGCCCGCGACGGCAGCCGCGGATGCGGCGCTCGCCACCATCCCCGCGATGATCGAGCCTCCCGCCAACGCCCGGGTGGCGGTGGCCGCGACCTTTCCCGGCACCGTGTTGCGGACTCTCGTGGTCGAGGGCGACAGCGTGCGGCGGGGCCAGCCGCTGGCGATCATCGCCAGCCGCGACGTGCTGACGATCGGCGCGGACCTCAGCCGCGCGAACGCGCGGCGTGGCGTAGCCGAGGCCAATGCCGCGCGGCTCTCCCTGCTCAGCCGCGAAGGCATCATCGCAGGCGCGCGCGCTGACGAAGCCAATGCCATCGCAGCCGAGGCTCGCGCCGACGTTTCGGAAAAGTCGCGCATCCTGGCGATGGTGGGCGGTCATGGCGCCAGCGGCTCCTATACGCTGACGGCTCCTATCGCGGGTCGCGTCACCAGCGCCTCCATCCAGACCGGCAATCCGGTGGACGGCACCACCGCGCCCTATGTGATCGACGCGACGGATCGCTATGAAGTGGTCGGCCAATTGCCCGAACGGCTGATCGGGCAAGTGCGCCCCGGCATGAGCGTGCGGCTACTTCCCAACCTCACCGGCCGGATCGTCGCGGTGGGAACGGCCATCGATCCCGCGACCCGTTCGGCCGGCCTCAAGGCGGAGATTCCGGCCGGACCCGGTGTTGTCGCGGGGCGCGCAACCAGCATCGTCATCGTCGGCCCGGCGCCGGCGGGCGCGGTCAGCGTGCCCGATACGGCGGTCACCATGATCGACGGCAAGCCGGTTGTGTTCGTGACCGCGCGCGGCGGCTTTGCCGTGCGCGCCGTGACCGGCGGCAGCGGCAGTGATGGCCGCACGGTGCTGCTCTCCGGGATCAGGCCCGGTGAACAGGTGGTGGTTTCCGGTACGAGCGCGCTCAAGGCGCTCGCCACCGCGCAATAGGCTCTCCCGATGCTGCGTTCGCTTGTCGCCACCGCGCTGTCCTATCGTCTGCTCGTCCTGATCCTTGCCGCCGCCACGGCCGGGCTCGGGGTCTGGGCTTTTGTCAACTTGCCGGTCGATGCCTATCCCAACATCGCGCAGACCCAGGTGAAGCTGATCCTCAAAGCCCCCGGCATGACGCCGGAGGAGGTCGAGAGCCGCGTCATCACGCCGATCGAGACGGAGATGCTCGGCATTCCCAACCAGGCGATCCTGCGCTCGAGCGCCAAATATGCCATCGCCGACATAACCATCGACTTTACCGACGGCACCGACATCTACTGGGCGCGCCAACAGGTCGCCGAACGGCTGGCGGGCGTGACGGGCGATCTGCCTGCTGCCGTGACCGGCGGTCTCGCGCCGATCTCGACGCCCCTGTCCGACGTCTACATGTTCACGATCGAAGGGCCGCTGTCTCTCCAGCAGAAACGCGAACTGCTCGACTGGACGATCCGCCCGGCGCTGCGCACAGTGCCCGGCGTCGCGGACGTGAACGCGCTGGGCGGCTATGTTCGTACCTTCGAGGTCCGGCCTGATCCGGTGGCGCTGGCGAGCGCGAAGCTCTCGATCTCCGATCTGCGCACCGCGATCGAAAGCGGCAATCGCAATGACGGCGCGGGGCGCCTGACCGATGGCGAGGAATCGCTGATCGTCCGAGCCGTGGGCGCGATCCGCAGCGTGGAGGATCTGCAAACGCTGGTCATCGCCAGCCGGGACGGCCGCATCGTCCGCCTGGGCGACGTCGCCACAGTCGGCACCGGCAGCCTCACCCGCTATGGGGCGGTGACGCGCGGCGGCAAGGCCGAGGCGGTGGAGGGCCTGGTGATCGCGCTGCGCGGCGCGGATGCGCGGGCGGTGGTCGATGGCGTGCGGACGCGGCTTGCCGGGCTTCAGCACAGCTTGCCCGCAGGCACGCAGATCCATGTCTTCTACGATCGCTCCGATCTGATCGGGCGCGCGGTCGGCACGGTCGAGGAGGCGCTGCTGGAAGCGACCGTGCTGGTCGTCGTGCTGCTGATCCTGTTCCTCGGCGACTGGCGTGCGGCCACGATCGTCGCGGCGACCCTGCCGATGGCCGCGCTCATCACCTTCCTGTTCATGCGCGGCATGGGGCTGTCCGCGAACCTCATGAGCCTCGGCGGGCTCGCCATCGCGATCGGGATGCTGGTCGACGGCGCGGTGGTGGTGGTCGAGAATGTCGTCGAGCGCCTGAGCCATGCCCAGGGCGAGGACACGCCCCGACTCAACCACGTATTCCGCGCAACCAGCGAGGTGATCGTGCCGGTGTCGGCGGGCATCGTCATCATCGCGCTCGTGTTCCTGCCCCTGCTTTCGCTGCAGGGGCTGGAGGGCAAGCTGTTCGCGCCCGTCGCGCTCACCATCGTCTTCGCGCTCGCGGGCTCCCTGCTGCTCGCCCTGACGCTGGTGCCGGTCCTTGCCTCCTTCAGCCTCAGGAGCGGCCATCATGGTGAGCCATGGATCATGCGGCAGATCGGCCCACGCTACCAGGCGCTGCTCGACGCGGCGTTCGCGCACAAGAAGCTGGTCTATGGTCTCTCCGCCACCGGGCTGGTGCTGGCGGGCCTCGCTTATGGCGCGGCCGGGAAGACCTTCATGCCGACGATGGACGAAGGCTCGGTGATCGTGCAGCTTACCAAGCTGCCCTCGATCAGCCTGGACCAATCGGTGGCCGGCGACATGGCGGTGCAGCGCGCGCTCCGCACCGTGCCGGAGGTGGAGGACGTGATCGCCCGCGTCGGCTCCGACGAGATCGGTCTCGATCCGATGGGACCGAACGAGACCGACAGCTTCGTCCAGTTGAAGCCGCGCTCGCAATGGCGCGGGGACAAGGATTTCGTCGTCGGGGAAATGCGCAAGGCGCTGGACGGCCTGCCCGGTATCCAATCGAGTTTCACCCAGCCGATCGAGATGCGCGTCTCGGAGATGCTCACCGGCGCGCGCGGCGATCTAGCGGTCAAGATTTTCGGGCCTGACACCGCAACGCTCGCCGAGCTCGCGGGTCGGATCCAGCATATCCTGTCCGGCATCCACGGCTCATCGGAGGTCCTGACGGTCGCCAACGACAATGTGGACTATCTCCAACTCGACATCGACCGCGCGGCAGCGGGGCGGTTCGGGATGCCGGTCGACCAGCTCCAGGACGCGCTGCGCGGACAGGTCGAGGGCGTGCGGTCCGGGGTCGTGGCCGAAGGTCAGAAACGCATTCCGATCGTCATTCGCGGTGACGACGGCATCCGGAGCGATCCGGCCCGTTTCGCCGACCTGCAATTGCGCACGCCCGATGGCACGCTGGCGCGTGTCAGCGACATGGCGCGGGTGGAGCGCACGCAGGGACCGGTGAAGCTCGATCACGAGAACGGCTCGCGCTTCGCGCTGGTGCAGGCCTTCGTCTCCGGCCGCGATCTGGTCGGCTATGTCGATGAGGCGAAGGCGCAGGTCACCGCCAAGGTACGGCTACCGGCAGGCTACAGCATCGTCTGGGGCGGTCAGTTCGAGAACCAGCAGCGCGCATCGGCCCGGCTGATGATGGTGGTGCCCGTAGCGCTGGTGTTGATCTTCCTCGTCCTGCTGGCGGCGCTGCGCTCATTGCGCGCCGCGCTGCTGATCCTCTCCAACATCCCCTTCGCGATGGTCGGCGGGCTGATCTCGCTGTGGCTGTCGGGCGAGTATCTCTCGGTCCCGGCGTCGGTGGGGTTCATCGCCCTGCTCGGCATCGCCGTGCTCAATGGGTTGGTGCTGGTGGCCTATTTCCGCCAGTTGCGCGCCGACGGGGTGGGTATGGCCGAGACCGTGCGCCTGGGCGCGCAGCGTCGGCTGCGACCGGTGCTGATGACTGCCGGCATCACGGCCTTCGGCCTCGTCCCCCTGCTGTTCGCCAGCGGGCCGGGGTCCGAGATCCAGCGGCCGCTCGCGATCGTGGTGATCGGCGGCCTCATTACCTCCACTTTGCTGACGCTGGTCCTGCTGCCGATCCTGTTCGAGCGCTTCGGGGAAAGCGCCGGGGAGGCCGCTAATGCCTGACCTGCTGTTCACCCTCCATTGCGCCACCCGCGATACCGAGCTTCTCGTGGACGCGATCCGCGCCGTCTCCCCCACGCCAATCCATGTCCGCGGGGAAGCTGTGCGAGGTCGCGATTTTGGCGATGCGGGAACCGCCGAGCGCGTGTCGGGCGAATTGAAGCGTTCGACGCTCGAACTGATCGTGAGCGCGGACGCGGTGCCCGACCTGCTCCGCACCGTAAAAGACGCGCGGCGCGATCTGCCGGTCCGGTGGCGCACGACGCCCCTGCTCGATCATGGAAGGATCGCCTGATGCGGATCGTACTCGCCGCTCTCGGCCTTCTGACGGCCGCGCCTGCCCTGGCCCAGCATACCGATCTGCCGCCTGCCGACAAGGTCAACGAAGCGCTCGACAATCACCCCAGCGTCGCCGCCGCAATTGCGCGCGTCGAAGCCGCACGGGCACGCGGCGATATGCTGCGCAAAGGCCCCCACGAAGTGACGGTGAGCGGCAGCTACATTCGCCGAACCGTCGATCGCGAAGGCGGGTTCGACGAATTCGATACGACAATCAGCCGCCCATTCCGCCTGCCGGGCAAGGCCGCGCTCGACCGCGAAGCCGGTGCGCTCGGCATTGAGGTCGCGGAAAACCAGATGGAGGATGTCCGCCATCAAACCGCGCTGCTGCTGGCCGGCTATTGGCACGACTGGCTCACTGCGGGAAGCCATTATCGCAACGATCTCGACAGCGTCCGCGGGCTGGAGGAGGCAATCGCCGCCATAAAGCGGCGGGTCACGCTGCGAGACGCCGCCCAACTCGACCTCGACCAGGCGCAGGCGGCGCTGGCTCAGGCGCGCGCGCAGGCCGCATCGTCACTCTCGCTGCGCGAACAGGCGCGCGTGACCTTCGCAGCGTCCTTTCCGGAAATCCCGCTCCCCTCCGAACCACCAGAACTGGCCGACCCCATGCTGCCCGCCCAGGGGCTGGAAGCGATGCGCGACCTGGTAATCGAGCGCAGTCACGAGATCCGCGCCGCCGACAAGGAAGCGCAGCGTCTGAACGTGACTTCGCGTCGGGTGCGAGCGGATCGCATCGCAGACCCGAGCTTCGGCGTCCGCCTGTTCAGCGAGCGCGGCGGCGCGGAAGCCGGCGCGGGCGTGGTGGCTTTAATCCCGCTCGGCGGTGGCTATCGCAGAGCCGCAGCCGATCAGGCGTCAGCCGAGGCCAATGCCGCGCGCATGGAACTCGCGGCCGTGCAGCGCAGCATCGAGGCGACCGCCAATGCCGACCTTTCCAACGCGCACACCCGGCTCGATGCCTGGCGCAATGCCGACGCTTCGGCGCGCAGCGCCGGCGACGCCGCCGAAAGGACGGTGCGCGGTTACCAACTCGGGCAGATCGACCTCTCCGATATGCTCTATGCCCGCCGGCAGGCCAATGACGCGCGCCGAATGGAAATCGAGGCGCGCTCCGAAGCCGATCGTGCTCTGCTCAAGATCCAGATCGATTCCCACAGCATCTGGGCACCAGATGAAGCGGGGCACGACTAGCTAACATACGGCAAGCAAACATTCTCGACATGAAACGAGCCTGCACTTAGAGGATGCTGCGTGACCGAAGCTCGCAAATTCCTTGTCCGGCACCATTGGCTGTGCGCGCTCCTGCTAGGCGCTGCGCTGCTCGTGAAGGCGTTGGTGCCGGCGGGTTTCATGCCGGTCGTCTCGAATGGCGTGATCCTGGTCCAGCTGTGCTCGGGGCAAGGGCCTCAGAAGATCGCAATCAAGTTGCCGAGCAAAGGCGGCGAGCAGGACCATGACGAGCACAAGAAGGCGGAAGCGCCTTGCGCCTTTACCGGCCTGTCCTCGCCATCGCTCGCGGCCGTCGATGCGCTGCTCCTAGCCGTCGCCCTCGCCTTCATCCTCGCAACGGTTTTTCGGCGTCCAAACCGCCTAGTCCTCCGGCGCGGCACCTATCTGCGCCCGCCGGCGATCGGTCCTCCCACCACCTGATTCCTTCGACATTCCCCGTTGATGGGCGCCCCTCGCCGGGGCGCCGCATGTGAATCAGGATTCCGACATGACGATTATGCTTGATTCCGCGCATTGCGCGGCAACCACCATGCCTGCCTTCGCTCGCTCCACCAGCAAGCAACCAACTTTCAAGGTTCGCCTCGCCGGGAGCTTCGCTTTTCCCGCACTCGTCGCTGTGCTGGCGGGCGCCCCCATCTCGCGAGCCTTCGCCCAGGACGGGACGCCGCTGCCAGAGGTCGACGTTAGCTCGGCGAGCGAGGCGGGGTCGACGGTTTCGGGTGAGCGGCTTTCCCCCTCGCGCCTGCGCGACCTTCAGGTCGGCTCGAGCGATACCGCAGCGATCCTGCAAAGCGTACCCGGCGTCAGCGGCTATGGGGCCGGGGGCTTCTCGACCTTGCCGGTGATCCGGGGCCTTGAAGCGCAGCGCTTGACCGTGCTGGTCGACGGCGTGGCGATTGCCTCGGCCTGTCCGAACGATATGAATCCGCCCCTGTCCTACACCGATCCGCAAACCGTGAGCGCGATCGACGTCATTACCGGCGTTTCGCCAGTCAGCTATGGCGGCGACAGCATCGGCGGGATCATTCGCGTCGAGAGCGCTCCGCCCCGCTTTGCTAAGCAAGGGGAAACGCTGCTGACCGGCGAAACCTCGGCCTTCTATCGCAGCAATGGCGACGGGTTCGGCGGCGCCCTGTCAGTGACGGCCGCGAGCGACAAGGTCAGCCTGACTTACAATGGCTCCTACACTCAAGCCGACAATTTCAAGGGCGGCGGCTCGCTGGGCGTCGTGCGATCCAGCGAATATGCCAAGACCGACCACAGCCTCAATCTCGCAGCGCAAGTCAGCAACGGCCTGATCGAGCTGAAAGGCGGCTATCATTTCGCGCCCTATGAGGGTTTCCCGAACCAATATATGGACATGACGTCCAACAAGTCGTGGTTCCTGAACGGCCATTATGCCGGCGTCTTCGATTGGGGCAATCTCGATGTGCGGGCGAGCTGGCGCGACACCGACCACGTCATGAACTTCCTCGCCGACAAGGGCGGGACCGCGACCGGCGGGATGCCGATGAACACGGAGGTCCACAGCGCGAGCTATACCGTCCAGGCGGATATATTGCTCGGCGGCGGCACGCTGCGCCTGGGCAGCGAATTCCAGCATCAATGGCTCAACGACTATTGGCCGCCCGTTGTGGGCAATATGATGATGGGGCCGAATGCGTTCATCAACGTCAACGGGGCCAAGCGCGATCGGCTCGGCACCTTCCTCGAGTGGGAAACGCGCTGGGATAGCGGTTTCTCCCTCATCGCCGGCATCCGTAACGATCAGGTCTGGATGAACACCGGCAAGGTCGCGCCCTATGGCACCGGCATGATGCAGATGGCCGATGTCATGGCGGCAGCGGCGTTCAACAAGGCCGACCGCAAGCGCCACGACAGCAATTGGAGCGGCAGCCTGCTGGTCCGCTACGCGCTTTCGGACGGGGCGGATATCGAGATCGGCTATGCCCGCAAGGTTCGCTCGCCCAATATCTACGAGCGCTATAGCTGGGGCCGGGGCAGCATGGCGAGCCGCATGATCGGGTGGTTCGGCGACGGGAACGGCTATGTCGGCAACCTCGACCTTCGCCCCGAAAAGGCCGATACGCTGAGCGCCGCCCTGGCCATTTCCGGAGGCGGCAAGGATGGCTGGTCGTTCAAGATCGCGCCCTATTACACCCATGTCGACGAATATATCGACGCCTTTAAGCTGGCGGACTTCACCGACATGATGGGCAGTCCGACCGGGTTCGTTCAATTGCAGTTCGCCAACCAGAAGGCAGAGATCTACGGCATCGACATATCGGGCGCCGTGCCGCTATGGTCATCGTCGTCGGCCGGCACCGCGCGTCTGACCGCGCGCGCGAGCTGGCTGCACGGCCAGAATCTGACCGACCACGCACCGCTCTATCACCAGATGCCGTTCAATGCGGCGCTGAGCCTCGAGCATCGGATCGGCGGCCTCGAAACCCGGATTGACCTCGACATCGTGACGGAAAAGGATCGCGCCGATCCGACCCGCAACGAACCGCGGACGGGCAGCTACGCGCTGCTCAATGTCCAGCTCGCCTATCGCATCGACAAGGTTCGCCTGACGCTCGGCGCCGACAATCTGTTCGACAAGGCCTATTATGCTCCGCTTAGCGGCATGTCGCTCGGCGATCTGAAGGCGACCGGCGTGCGCCGCCCGGTTCCGGGCCGGGGGCGATCGGTCAACGCCGGGATCACGATTGCGTTTTGAGCGCCCATGCTCCCGAACTCGCACGACATGAACGAGGAGCCGAGGGCAGGCTATGGCCAGCCCTCGGCCTGGTCGCAGCGCCTGGGCGCGGGCCTTGCCGCCGCGTCATGCTGCCTGCTGGTGCTAGTGGCGCTCAATGCCAATCTATCGGGACGGCTGCGAATGACGCAGCCTGTGCAGGTGAGCCGCTTCCGGTTGTTTACCCCGTCGCCACCGTCACCACCGCCTTCAACGTTGTCGCGATCGCGGACAGACGAGGCCCGCCTATCGCCGGAGCGGCGCCCTGCGCACCCGCCCGAGCTGGCTACGACGGGAGAAAGAGGCGGACCAGCTTCGTCGCCTATACCCGCTGCTCCAGCAATCGCCTCTCCGTTCGCTGTCGCGCCGGTAAGCAGACCGCCCGCGCCGGAACCCGAGGTCGCGCCGCCGCAAGCCCAGGATGATAAGAAACAGTCCGCGCTTGCGGCCTATCAGCGCCAGCTCTGGGCGCGAATAGCCGCGCGCAAGCCCGCGGGGATCCACCTCGACGGGGTCGCAACGGTCCGCTTCATCGTCGGGGCTGACGGCGCGCTGATTGCCGTCGAGCTGGCCGGCAGCAGCGGGAATGCCGCGCTCGATCGCCTGGCGCTCCGCACGGTGCGCAATGCTGCTCCTTTTCCAACACCGCCTATGGGCGTGGAAAGCGAGCAGTTGGTCTTTACGATACCATTCAGCTTTCATTGAGGCCGCATGGCGGACGAGGATGGCTCGATCGTCAATAGGGCGACGCGCACACGTTCCAGAAACAAAACACGGTGATCGTCGCGAGCCTTGATGGCAGCCTGCGCCTCATCGACAAGAGCCTGTCCGGCACGTTGCCCATGCGTCTCGATCAGTGCGAGCGCCGCCGCTATTTCCTCGGAATTGGCAGCGTCACCATCGGATGAACCTTTCCCCGGAAGCCGAAGCGATAGCTTCTTGCGCGCCATATTATCACCCTTTTCTTGAATGCTCTCAGGCCCGTGCGCTCACCAGCCAGGCCTTCGCCCCCATATGAACGCCATTCTCATCGCAATGGCGCTCGAACAGCTCGACAAGATGCTGGTGAATGGCCTTGCGTACCTCTGCCCCGTTCTGTCGAACAAGATCGCCGATCTGCATCCCCTCAAGCACGAAGCGAGCGGCGCTCTCGGGATCACTGCCGGGGCCGCCCACGCGCTGCTCACCTGTCCAGGCATCGAATCTGACCTCGCAGAAACCCGCGCTTTGGAGAAGGTCGATCACATAGTCCTGCTCGCCGAGCGCGAATGGTCCCGGCGCGCGCGACTGCGGCGTCGGCAGGTCCATATGCTCCTTGATGATGCCCATGACACTAAGCTGCCACGGATTGTCAGCGATGGACGCCCAGACAGCGATGTCGAGCCGCCCGCCATCGCGCAACATCCGGCGCAGATTGGCGAAAGCGGGATAAGGCTCAGCGAAGAACATCGAACCGAAGCGCGAGAACAGCCGATCGAACGGCGCTTCCTCCAGCATCGTCGTCGCGGCATCGCCCTGCTCGAAGCGGATATTGGCAAGGCCCGCGCGCTGTGCCCGTTCCCTGGCCATCCCCACCAGATCGGGTGAGATGTCGAGGCCGAGCGCAAATCCGGTGTTGCCGACGGCCGTGGCGATCTGCCGCGTGGTCCAGCCACCGCCGCATCCGACATCGACCACCGTTTCGCCGGCGTTGTATGCGGCCTGGGCAAGCAACGCCCTGCCGATCGGCTCGATCATGCTTTCGAAGCGGTCGAGCTGGGCGAGCCAACGCATGCCCGCCTGGCCGGCCCAATCGTGCGCGGCCAAACCTTCCCTGTTCTCGCCAGCATCGTTCATCGATGTACTCCCATCGTCGTTTCAAGAATCAGCCCAGGATCGCGGCGGTACTTTGCCACAGCATGTAGGCGGCAACCGCAAAGATCAGCAGTGCGAATATCGTATTGAGCGCCCCCTTGTGCGCCGACAGCCGCCGAGAGAGCGCCGCGCCCACAAGGCCGCCGATGACGCCGCCGGCGATGAACGCCGCAGCAAGCCCCCAATCAACCAAGCCGGAAAGGGCATAGTTGAGCGCGGCCGTCAGACCAAAAGCGGTGACGGCGACCAGCGACGATCCGACGGCGTTGCGCATCGGCATCCCGGTCGAAGCCATCAGTCCCGGCACGATCAGGAAGCCCCCGCCGATGCCGAAGAACCCGGAAAAGAGACCAGTGGCGGCCCCATAACCGATCACCTTGGGCGCATTCTCGCGCCGGCATTGGACATCGGGATTGCCGGGATCGCCCCGGCTTTTTAGCATCAGCCCGCCAACCAGGACCATCAGCAGAGCGAACAGGAACAGCAGCTTCTGTCCATCGAACGCTTTACCGAGTGTCGATCCGGCATAGGCGCCGGCGACACCAGCAGCGGCGAACATGCCGGCGCAACGCCATTTGATCGTCCGCTGGCGCGCGTGGGGAACGAGATTGGCCCCGGCATTGGCGGCGACCGCCAGCGCGCTGGTGCCGATCGCGACATGCGGCGAGGCGACGCCGACCAGATAGACCATGAGCGGGACGGCGAGGATTGAGCCCCCACCGCCCACCAGCCCCAGCGTGAATCCGACGAGCGAGCCCGATCCGGCACCAAGCAGATATTGGATGGATTCGAGTGCCATGGCCTTACAGCGCGTTTATCGGCAGCTTGAGGTAGCGCATGCCATTGTCTTCCGGCTCGGGCAGGTGGCCGCCGCGCATGTTGACCTGGATGGACGGCAGAATGAGGCGCGGCATCCCGAGCGTCGCATCGCGCGCCTCGCGCATGGCGACGAACTGGTCCTCGCTCACCCCGTCGCGAACATGGACATTATGCTCTCGCTCCTCGCCGACCGACGTTTCCCAGGCATAGGTGTCGCGCCCGGGGGCCTTGTAGTCGTGGCAAAGATGAAGGCCGGTCTGATCGGGGAGCGACAGCAGGCGGCGGATCGACCGATAAAGCGTGCGCGCATCGCCGCCCGGGAAGTCGGCGCGGGCCGTGCCGTAGTCGGGCATGAACAGCGTGTCGCCGATGAACGCCGCATCGCCGATCACATAGGTCATGTCGGCGGGCGTATGGCCCGGCACATGCAGCGCGATCGCCTCGATCGAGCCGACCCTGAAACGGTCGCCGTCATCGAACAGCCGGTCGAACTGCGAGCCGTCGCGAGCAAAGCGCGTTCCCTCGTTGAAGATCTTGCCGAAGACCTCCTGCACGGTGAGAATATGGCGACCGATCGCCAGCGTGCCGCCCAGCTTCTCCTGAAGATAGGGCGCGGCCGACAGATGGTCGGCATGGGCGTGCGTCTCCAGCAGCCATTCGACCTCGAGCCCTTCGCTCCGGATATAGTCGATCACCTTGTCGGCCGACGCGAAGGAGGTGCGCCCCGAAGCCGGATCGAAATCGAGCACGCTATCGATGATCGCGGCCTTGGCCGTGGCGGGATCTGAGATGACGTGGGTCACGGTAAACGTGTCCTCGTCGAAGAAGCTGCGGATGACGGCGGGCCGCGCATTGCTCGCGGCCTCGACGATGCGGGTGGCTTCACGGATTTGCGGGTCGGCCATGGCCTTGTCCTTTCCTGTCTGGCCCGGCGTACCGGCTTCGCACTTGGGACGCGAAGCCGGCCCAGCTGCCTCAGAGGGTCTTCTTGCTGAAATACCAATCGGTGTAGTCGTAGCCTTCGTCCTTGCGGGCCCTGGCGGCTTCGGCCGTCGCGGGCGGCGGCACGATCACCGGCTCGCCGGGCTGCCAGTTTTCAGGCGTCGCCACCTTGTTGGCGTCGGACGTCTGGAGCGCGGTGAGCAGGCGGACGAATTCATCGACCGAGCGGCCGTTCGACATCGGATAATAGACCATCGCGCGGACAATGCCTTCGGGGTCGATGATGAAGGTGGCGCGAACGGCCGAGGTGTCCGAGGCACCGGGATGGATCATGCCGAAGGCCTTGGCGACGTTCATCGACAGATCGTCGATAATCGGGAACGGGATCTCGACGCCGAACTTCTCCTCGATGCTGCGCATCCAGGCGATGTGCGAATGCACCGAGTCGATGGAGAGGCCCAGCAACTCGCAGTTGAGCGCCTTGAAGCGGTCGGCGGCCTTGGCGAAGCCCATGAATTCGGTCGTGCAGACCGGCGTGAAGTCGGCGGGGTGGGAAAAGAGAACGAGCCACTTGCCCTTGTAATCGTCGAGCGAGCGTTCGCCGTGGGTCGTCTTGGCCTTGAAGGGAGGCGCCGGTTCGTTGATCCGCGGCATGGAGGGAGTGACCTGGTCTGTCATTTTATCGTCTCCTATGACTGAGTGAGTGACAGACATTGAATACACATTTCTATTAATCGTGATAACACGATAAATCTAATTCCTTTGATCGGATTTTTCAATCACTTCTGCAATCGGCCGAATTAGGCCGGATTCGCAGCGCACGGGACCAGAGGCGCGAACACGTCAAAGCATCGTTTATGCTAAGTATGGGGTCATCACACCCCGAATCAGGCGGTGACGAGCGCCTGCCTTGTCCAGGCGACGAGTCGCGCACGGTCCATCGCCCCGGCCTGTCGGGCGACCTCGCGGCCACCCCTGAACAGGATCAGCGTCGGAATCGACTGAATGCGGTAGCGCCCGGCAATACCCTGCTCAGCTTCGGTATCGACCTTCAGGAGCCGGACATGCGGCTCCAGCTCCGCAGCGGCCGCCTTGAACGCCGGCGCCATGGCGCGGCAAGGTCCGCACCAACTCGCCCAGAAATCGACGAGAACCGGCAGGCTTCCGCGACCTACATGCCGATCGAATGCCGCCTGGTCGACATCGACCGGCTGTCCCTGGAAAAGCGGCATTCCGCATTTCCCGCAAATTGGCGCCGCGCCGATCTTCGCTGCAGGAACGCGGTTGATGCTCGCGCAAACCGGGCAGGCTACCAGCGGGACATCGGACATGCGCTTCTCTCCTGTGGAACGCCAATACCGCTTAATCGTTTACCCGCATGATGTAACCGTGTAAGGGAGAGGGTTCAAGACTTGCCTCTCTGCAGGAGTGAGAAAGTTGAACTCGAACGCAGACGACAATGCCGTGTGCTCCCCTATCCAGATCGGCGATCCCGCGCCTGATTTCCGCGCCCGCACGACGATGGGCGACATGACCCTGTCCGGCCATCGCGGCCGCTGGGTACTGCTGTTCTCTCATCCCGCCGATTTTACGCCGGTTTGCACCAGTGAATTCGTCGCCCTCTCGCGCGCCAGCGATCGGTTCAAGGCGCTCGGCTGCGACCTGGTCGCGGTGTCGGTCGACAGCCTCTATTCCCATCTCGGATGGATCAGGGCGATCCGCGAGCATTTCGGCGTGACCATCGCTTTCCCGATCGTCGAAGATCCCTCGATGGTGATCGGCCGCGCCTATGGAATGCTCGCGGACAACGCCCCCGACGCGGCCACGCTGCGCTCGACCTTCTTCATCGACCCCGAAGGCATTGTCCGCGCCAAGCTCTGCTATCCAGCCACCATCGGGCGATCGGTGGAGGAGCTGCTTCGAGTCCTGACCGCGCTGCAACGGGTCGACAACGACAACATAGTGACCCCCGAAGGCTGGCATCCCGGCGATGACGTGCTTCTTCCGCCCTATCAGGACCAGCACGGTGCGCTCGATGCGGCGGGCGATGGCTGCTGGTTCCACCGCACGCAGCCCGACAAGCATGGGAAGACAGGCAAGTGATGACTTTCACCGATACGCAGCTTGAAGAGGCTGCCAGCGTCCTCAAGGCGATCGCCCATGACGTCCGCCTGAAGCTCCTGCGGACGCTCCTCGAACATGGCGAGAAGTCTGTAGGCGAACTCGAAGCCCTCACCGGCATCGGTCAACCGGGCCTGTCCCAACAACTCGCAATTTTGCGCAAGGCGGAACTGGTTCAGACGCGCCGCGATGCGAAACTCGTTTTCTATAGCATCGTATCGGCCAATATGGAGGGAACAGCGAAATTGCTATGCGCTCTAGCGGGAACTCCGATAAATAGAGGAGACACTGCCGCGAAAACAAAGCGACCTTTTCCCCAGGGATCGGTCGCTACCTTCGCCAAGATTTTGTGACGATATTGTCCTGGACGATGTCTTCCAAGAAAGTTCTGAACATCATCGCTGCAACGTTAGAGAGCATTTCGAGGCTTGTGGAATACCATAACTGCAAGCATTCGCCGTAAGCGCCTCGCCTGATCCGCTCCAGCGCCCGGCTCATGGGAGCAATTTCGCGGTCAAGAAGCGAGGTCTGGCCTTCGAGGGCGGCATCGTCCTCCATTTTCCCTGCTTGAGCTCAACCAGTTCGCGGACGTCGCCCACGTCCTTGCAAGAACTCCATGGAATCAATCTCAGCGCCACTATCGATCCGGGCTTCACCGATCAAATTCGGAACCATACGTAAGGACAGACGAAGATCGGCGAGTTTACAGATGATTGGCCTGCGACCCGCGCATAACCAGCCTATTGGACCGCCGGCGAGAGAATGAGAGGACCGATGAGTAGCGTACCCACCATAACCTTCCACGGCGCTGCCGGCACAGTCACTGGTTCCTGCATGGAACTACGCCATGGCGGAAAGACGATCCTCATAGATTGCGGCTTGTTCCAGGGATCCCGGACGCTGGAAACACTCAATCGCGACCCCTTCGCGTTCGACGTGCGCAAGATCGACGCCGTTGTCCTGACGCACGCGCATATCGACCATAGCGGCCTGCTGCCCAGGCTCACGGCGGAAGGGTATCGCGGGCCGATCTTCGCGACACCGCAAACCCGCGACCTTCTGTATTACATGCTGCCCGACGCCGGACGAATTCAGGAGGGCGATGCGGAGCGCCGCAATCGACGGCAGGATCGCCGGGACGAGGAGCCGATCGAACCGATCTATACCGAAGCGGATTCCAAAGCGGCCTATGAACAGGTCGAGACAGTAGCGCTGCACGACTGGTTCGCACCTGCCGCCGGTTTTCGGGCGCGCTTGTGGAATGCGGGCCATATCCTGGGTTCCACATCCGTGGAGATCGAGGTCGGTGGCGTGCACTTGCTCTTCTCCGGCGACCTGGGTCCAGACCACAAGGCCTTTCATGCCGATCCCGAGGGTCCGGCAGGACTCGATCATGTGTTCTGCGAGAGCACCTATGGCGACCGCGTCCGCGAGGACGTGACGATCGAGCAGCGCCGGACTTTGCTGGAAGCCGAGATCAATGCAGCGCTTACGCGCGGCGGCAACCTCGTCATTCCCGTTTTCGCGCTCGAACGCACCCAGGAATTGCTCCTCGATATCGCGACCCTGATCAACACCGGACGCCTGGCGCATCCGCAGGTGTTCATCGATTCGCCACTTGCGACCCGCGCGACAGAGGTGTTCGCCAAACATGCCGGGGAACTCGAAGACATGGGCTCGGGTGAAATCTTCCGTCACCCCTCGTTCCACTACACTGCCAGCACGATGGAATCGATGCGGCTCAACGACATGTCCGGAGCCATCATCATGGCGGCATCCGGCATGTGCGAAGCGGGACGCATCCGTCACCATCTGCGGTACAATCTCGGCCGCCGTGAATCGACGATCCTGTTCGTCGGTTTCCAGGCCGCAGGCACCCTTGGCCGGACAATCCTCGATGGCGCGAACCGCGTGCGCATCTGGGGGCAGGACGTCGCGGTGCGCGCGCAGATCCGGCGGATCGACACTTATTCGGCGCATGCCGACCAGAAGGATCTGCAGCGCTGGATAAGGGCGCGGAAGCCGATCGATGGCAGCCTGTTCCTGGGACACGGCGAAGAGGGCTCGATCGAGACGTTCCGCCGCCTGATGCAGGCGGACGATGCCGCGGCATCGATTGTCACGCCGAAGATCGGGGAAACCTATTCACTGCCGTCACGCGCCCCGTCCAAGCGCCTGAAGACCGGAAAGCCGGAACTACAGGAGGCTGTCGGCCGCGATTGGCAGAATGACTATGCGGATTTTTCGACCCATCTGAAAAAAGAACTGCAGAATATCGAGAGCGCGTCGGGCCGGCGCGAGGCACTCGCCCGCATGGCCGAGATTCTGCATTCCTATCAGGCCTATCGCGAGCATCGTAAGAGCCGATCGAGCTGATCGGCGAAAACAAAGTGACCAGCCCCAGACATAAACGGGTGCGGCCACCCGCGAATTCGCTATATATCATAGTTTCATCAAAGGAGTAATTATGTCGAATACCCCCCACACCCTGAGCGAGGAATTCCCCGGTCAGATGGACAAGATTCACGCCTTGAAGGCTTCGGACTCTCGCTTCGCGCAGCTTCTTCTCGATTATGATGTCGTGAATGACGAAATCCACGTGGCTGAAACCAATATCGAACCGACCTCGCAAGATCACGAGACCGAACTTCGCAAGCGCCGCCTCGCGATCAAGGATCAGATCGCCGAAGCCCTGTCGCAGGCCGCCTGATCTGCCCAAGGGCCGGATGCCGCGCGTTCGGCCCTTACGACAATAGCCGGCCATGGCTCTGCGTCGCCACAAATTCACGGCCAGCAACGAAAGCGCGCATCCCCGCTCAGGAATGGACCTGAACCAGCTTCGAACCAGTCACGAGCTGCCCGCTCATCGCTCCTAGCGAAACACCATGAGCGCGGCGATACCGGCAGCAGATGCCAGAACTGATGCGAAGAGTGGGCCGGACGCCTTCCAGCCTTGCTTTGATGGCCCTGCCAGTACCAGCGTGAGTACAGCCTTCCACATCGTGTTGGCGAGCACGGGCACCGCAAGCACCAGTCCGGCCGTGTCGGGTTTCAGCATATCCTCAGGCAGCCCCGCGAGCGTGAGTACGGCTGCGTCCACATCCCACATGCCCGTAAGGCCAAGCACAACGACAATGCCCTGATCGCCGAACCGCGCGAGCGCCCAACGTGCCGGGACAGCAATCAACGCAACCGCGCCCGCCAGCAGAAGCGCCGGCCCGAAATCCAGCGGATTGCCCAGCTTCACCTCGCTGGCGCCATCACCATCCACCTTGGAGCGTAGCGCCAGAAGGGTTGTCAGACCGCCGACGACGAAAGCCGGAACCATTGCAAGCGCGAGCGATGTGCTGGCGTAGGGGATGAGGGTAAAAGAGAGTATCTGGACGCGCGCGAACATCACGAGCGAGGCGAGCGCAATACCAGCAATCAAGGGGCCTTGCGGACCATCATTGGCGCGCAAACGCCGGGCATAGGCAACAGTGACCGCCGTGGACGATACCAATGCCCCGAACAAAGCGGTTATCATGACCCCCTTGTCCGCGCCGAGCCGACGACTGGCGACATAGCCGGCGAAGGAGAGTCCGAGCACGACGACGACGACCATCCAGATTTGCCGCGGGTTCCAGGCCTCAAAGGGGCCGTAGCTCGCATCCGGCAGCAGCGGCAGGATGACCAACGCGACGATCGCGAACGTGGCGATCGATTCGACCTCCTTGTGGCTCATCCCTTTGAGCATGGCGTGGGATTGCTGCCTGAGCGTCAGGATCAAGGTGGTTACCGCCGCGACGGCCAGCGTCTCGCTCACCAGGCCCTGCCCGGCCATATATCCCAAGGCGAAGGTGATAATGCCGACCAACGTATTGGTGATGGACAGGCTGGCCGTGCGGGCTTGTTCGCTGCGATATCCAAGAACCAGGCTGGCAGTGACCGCCAGCCCGATTACCGCCGCAAGGCTTTCGGGCATATGGCTGGCAAGGCCGCCGGCAAGACCGAGCAGGCCAAAGGTGCGCAAACCGCTGACCCGGCTGCCATCCGCTGCCTCGCGCTGCCGCCAGCCTCGCTCGATACCGATCAGCACGCCTACCGCGAGCGCCGCAGCAAGCGAACGAAGCAGTTCCATATCAAGCGATATCAAATGATCACTCCACGGCAAGGTAATCGATCGGGAACGGTAGTATGAACGCGGCAGATAGGCTCCTCCTTATGCGCGACGTGGATTGAATGGATTTGATTACGCGCGCCAAATCGATCCGCCCCCAGGCCAGCTACAGATATCCCTATATTAGCGGCGATCCTTCAAGTTGATTGTTCGACCCTTGCCGACGAGACTCAAGAAAATCGGTCGATGACTCACCACCACGACTCCGGTCCCTGTCTCGCGAAGCCACGCGTCGAGGTGGCCCGCAAGCCGCGCCTCCGTCGCCATGTCCAACCCCTCGCTCGGCTCGTCGAGCAGCAGCCACGGCCTGCCGGCAAGCAAGGCGCGGGCGATCGACAACCGCTTGCGCTGGCCGCCCGACAACCGCGCTCCGCCGTCGCCGACCCATTGGTCAAGCCCATGCGGCATCGCGCGAATATCGACAGCGAGGCAGGCGACTTCCAGCGCCGCCCAAAGCCGTTCGTCGCTGAGGCCGGGGCGCGCCACACGCAAATTGTCGCGGATGGTTCCCGACAGGAGCTGGGCATCCTGGGGCGAGAGCGCGAATGCCGCTCGCACGTCCTCGGACGGCAGGGAAGCAAGAAGCTGGTCATCAAGAGCAATGCCGCAATGCTCGCCAGCGGGCCGAATACCAGCGAGCGTTTCCAGAAGGCTGGTCTTGCCGCTGCCGGATTTGCCTGAAATCCCCAAGCGCTCGCCCGCCATGATCCGGATATTCATGCCGTCCCGGTCAAAGGCAATGGTCCGCGCGGGCGCCATGGATGCCGTCGCCTTTCGGACAGGCGCAGACGGTTGACCCGCCATGCCCTCCAATCGCGAGAGGGCGGCCGCGACCAGCGCGCCGCGCGACACCCCGCGCACATAGCCGGAAAGCGCTTCGATCGCGCCCGCCGCCGCCAGCACGGCAAGGACCGTCACCGGCAGGGAGGCATGGGAGAAGATCAGCATCGCGCCCATGGCGATGCCCCCACCCAACACGAGGCCCGCATCGATGATCGCTTCGCCGCGCGCGAACCGAGGTCGCGCGCTGTCCAACTCGGCCGTCTCGACCGCGAGGCTTCGCCCGATCGCCGGAGCGAGATCGTAGGCAAGGATTTCGGGCGAAGCGGCGGCATAGTCCACCATGCTCGCCTTGAGCCGCGCCAGCGCCTCCGCCATATCGGTCGCGGCGCTCGCCAGCAGGCGGGGGGTCGCCAGATGCGCCCAGAGGACAAGACCGGCAAGCAACGCCAGCAAGGCAAGGCTCGTCCAGGGGCTGGCCAGCCACGCAAGGGCAAGGCCGATGGCAGCGCCGGCGAACGCGGCGGGCAATGCCGGCTTACGGACCAGATTGTCCTCCAGCGCGCCGATGTCCTGCACGAGCCGCGTCACGGCATCGCCCGCCGATACGGCCCGCACGTCGCGCACCGACAGGATGCGGTCGAACAGGCGCGCGCGAACCGCGGCGAGCGCCATCAAGGCCGCGCGGTGGCCATAGAGCCGTTCGCCGTAACGCGCCGTCGTCCTTACGATCGCGAGCAGCCTGATCATCGCGCTCGGCACCAGGTAGTTGAAACCCTGCGCGGCCAACACGCCGCCCAGCCCGGCCAGTGCCGCGCCGGTGATGAACCATCCAGACAGGCCCAGCAGCAGGACCGCGGCGATTGTCGCAGCGGAGGCAAGCAAGCCCGCGATTCGGAAGGCGCGGCGTTCGGGGCCGATAGCTTCAGCGAGCAGCAGGTCCATATCCGCGCGGCTCATGAAAGCACCATTTCTTTGGTGGCGATCGCGGCCAGCTCGGCGCTGTGCGTCACTATCAGGACCGTGCGGCCCTTTGCGGCGGACGCCAGTATCCCGGCGATGTCGGCCGCCGATCCCGCGTCGAGATCCGCGGTCGGTTCGTCGAGCAGCCAGAGCGGCGCGTCCTTGAGCAACACGCGCGCGATGCCGACGCGCCGGCGTTCCCCACCGGACAGGCCCGACCCGCGATGATCGAGCGGCAAGGCCAATCCCTGTCCGCGCGCTTCGATCATCGGCCCAAGGCCTGCCAGATGGGCCACGGCTTCGACTGCCGCATCGTCGGCATCGGGACGCGCAAGACGGATATTGTCGGCCAGCGTGCCCGGGACGAACGCAACCGTCTGGCCCGCCCAGCCGACATGGCCGGGAAGCGCAACCTCGGCCGCATCCCGGCCGTCAACCAGAATCCGTCCCCCACCAATGGGGGCCAGCCCCAGCAGCGCATGGAGCAGGCTCGATTTGCCGACCCCGGTGCTTCCGCGCAGGGCAAGGCTGGTGCCCGCCGGGATATCCAGCGTGAAGGGACCGATGGCCGTCTCGCCATAGTCGATCACCACGCCGTCAAAGCGCAGCGCTGGCGGCCCTTCGATCGCGGGTTTCGGCGCGGGCGGAGAAGCGGGCGCGAGCGCTTCAAGGCGTTCCACCGCAGCCTCCCCGACCTGCTTGTCGTGATAGGCGGCGGCAAGGCGGCGCATGGGAAGATAGAATTCCGGCGCGAGGACAAGAACAAACAGGGCTTGGCCCAGGGTCAGCTTTTCGGGAGCCGGAAAGGGCAGGATGCCGAGCAGGTTGAAGCCGCAATAGAGCGCGACCAGCGCCACCGACAGCGCCGCGAAGAACTCGATGATCGCGCTCGACACGAAGGCGACCTTGAGCACATCGATCGTGCGCGCGGCGACCTCGCGGGTAGCGTCGGCAAGGTGGCGGCCGATACGGTCCTGCGCGGCGAAGGCGACGATCACCGGGAGCGCGCGCACCCGGTCGACGAACAGGCCCGACAGGCGACTCAGCGCATCGAGCTGGCGCGCGGCGGCCCGCGCGGCCGCCGTTCCTGCGAGCGCCATGCCCATGGCAAAGGGAATCAGCGTCGCGAGCATGATCACGCCGGCGACCCAGCTCCCAAATACGGCAGCAATCGCGATTATGAGCGGGGACAGGACCGCGGCGCGGCGCAGCGGCAGGAAGCGGGCATGGAAGCCGCCCAGGTCCTCGATCCGGTCGACGGCATCGGCGACCGCCTCGCCCAGCATCCGGCGATCCCCCGGCGCGGCGACGAGAATGCCTGGATACACCCGCTGGCGCCAGTTCGTCTTGACGCGCATAGCAGCCGCTTCGCCGGCGTTGGTCGCACCGATCTGCATCCCGGCGCGAAGCAGGGCGGCGGCTATCAGTCCGCCCGCGGCAAGCGCAAGATGGCCCTGCCCCGCCCCTTGCTCCATTGATGCCACGGCTCCGGCCAGCGCCGCCGCCATGAGGATCGCCGCGCCGCTGTCGCCGATCCAGAAAAGGGCCGCAGCCTGTCTATCTAACGGGTTGCTCATATACTCAATTACGAGTAACGAATAATCATAATCTTTTCAACCGACTCAGGACACCCATGGAAGCCGGGCCGGAACGCAAGGAGTCTTGCCATGGACATGGCTGTGATCGAGCTTTCACGCCTCCAATTCGCCCTGACGGCTCTCTACCATTTCCTGTTCGTCCCCCTGACGCTCGGCCTCTCCTTCATCCTCGTCATCATGGAGAGCATCTATGTGATGACGGGCCGTGAGATCTGGCGCACCGTCACGCGCTTCTGGGGCAAGCTGTTCGGTATCAACTTCGTGCTGGGCGTCGCTACCGGCATTACCATGGAATTCCAGTTCGGCACCAACTGGTCCTACTATTCGCATTATGTCGGCGACATCTTCGGCGCGCCGCTCGCCATCGAAGGGCTGATGGCCTTCTTCCTCGAAGCGACGTTCGTGGGCCTCATGTTCTTCGGATGGGACAAGCTGTCCAGGGTCGGGCATCTGCTCACCACCTTCATGGTGGCTCTCGGCTCGAACCTATCGGCGCTGTGGATCCTCGTCGCCAATGGCTGGATGCAGAATCCGGTGGGATCGCGCTTCAATCCCGAAACGATGCGGATGGAAGTCTCCGACTTCATGGCGGTGCTGTTCAATCCGGTCGCGCAGGCGAAGTTCGTCCATACGGTGAGCGCGGGCTATGTCTGCGCCTCCGTTTTCGTGCTGGGCGTCTCGGCCTGGTATCTGCTCAAGGGCAAGTGGGTCGCGGTCGCGCGGCGCAGCTTCACGGTCGCCGCCGCCTTCGGCCTTGCCTCGTCGCTGTCGGTCGTCGTGCTCGGCGACGAAAGCGGCTACGCGCTGACCGATAACCAGAAGATGAAGCTCGCCGCGCTCGAGGCCATGTGGCACACTGAGCCCGCGCCCGCGGGCATTGCCGTTGTCGGCTTTCCCAGCGTCGCCGACCGCGAGACCTATTTCGAGGTCAAGATCCCCTATGTGCTCGGTCTCATCTCCACGCGCAGCCTGACGGGCGAAGTCTCCGGCATCTTCGAACTGGTCGCCAGGGCGCAGGACCGCATCGAGAACGGCATCAAGGCCTATGATGCGGTGGAAAAGCTGAAGGTGGACCAGAAGGACATGGTCGCGCGCGAGGCATTCGAGGAAGCCAAGGCCGATCTTGGCTATGCCCTGCTGCTGAAACGCTTCGTCGCCGATCCGCGGCAAGCCACGCCCCAGGACATCGAAAAGGCCGCATGGTCGACCGTGCCCAATGTCCCGGTGATGTTCTGGGTGTTCCGGGTGATGGCCGGCCTCGGCTTCTTCTTCATCGCCTTCTTCGGCGCCGCCTTCTGGATGGCTTCGATCCGCAAGCTGAACTGCGACAGCCGCTTCTGCCGCACCTTCCTGCGCGCGGCGGTCTGGGTCATCCCGCTGCCGTGGATCGCCATCGAATTTGGCTGGATCCTGGCCGAGATCGGCCGCCAGCCCTGGGCGATCGATGGCGTTCTGCCGACGTTCCTTGCCGCCTCGAGCCTGACCGTCGCGCAGCTCTGGACGACGATCATCGGGTTCACGGTGATCTATGGCGCGCTCGCCGTCATCGAAGTGCGGCTGATGCTGGCGGCAATCCGCAAGGGACCGGACCAGCATCGGCCTCCGGCGCCATCCCCCGAAACCCACAGCGGCTACGCGCCCATCCCTGCCGAATAAGGAGAACAGGTCATGGCACCTCCCATCGACTATGAAACGCTCCGGCTGATCTGGTGGCTGCTGATGGGCGTCCTCCTGATCGGCTTCACTCTCACCGACGGCTTCGACCTCGGCACCGCCGCGCTGCTGCCCTTCGTCGCGAAGACCGACGCCGAACGGCGTCTCGTCATCAACTCGATCGGCGCGACCTGGGAAGGCAACCAGGTCTGGTTCATCCTCGGCGGCGGCGCGATCTTCGCGGCCTGGCCGTTCGTCTATGCGGTCAGCTTCTCGGGCTTCTATCTGGCCATGTTCCTCGTCCTCGCCGCGCTCATCCTGCGGCCCGTGGGCTTCAAATACCGCTCGAAGAAGCCCGATGCCACATGGCGCTCGCGCTGGGATTGGGCGCTGTTCGTCGGCGGGTTCGTGCCTGCGCTGGTGTTCGGCGTCGCGGTCGGCAATGTCCTGACCGGCATCCCCTTCCGGCTCGATAGCGATCTGCGCTCCTTCTACGAGGGCAGCCTGCTCGGCCTGTTCCATCCGTTCTCGCTGGTCGCCGGGCTGCTCTCGGTCGCCATGATCGTGCTGCACGGCGCGAGCTGGCTTGCGATCAAGATCGAACGCGGCGTCGTGCATGACCGCGCGCGCGCCTTCGGCAAGGTCGCGGCGGTCGCGTCGATCCTGCTGTTCGCGCTGGGCGGGGTCATGGTCGCGAAAATGGGCATGGGCTTCCGCCTGACCCATGCGGCCGATCCGCTCGGCCCGTCCAATCCGCTGCTGTCGGGAACGGTCGCGGCGCCGGGGGCCTGGCTCAACAATTATGGCGCCCATCCCTGGATGCTGATCGCCCCGATCCTCGGCTTCGCGGGGCCGCTGCTGGCGTGGATCGGCATCCGCAAGGGCCGCGAGGTTCTGGCCTTTGGCGGCTCATCGATCGGCGCGATCGGCATCATCGCGACCGTGGGCCTCTCGATGTTCCCGTTCATCCTGCCCAGTTCGATCGACCCGGCCTCGAGCCTGACGGTCTGGAACGCCTCGTCCAGCCATGTGACTTTGTTCATCATGCTGGCCGTGACGGTGATCTTCCTGCCGATCATCCTGCTCTACACCGCCTGGGTCTACAAGGTCCTGTTCGGCCGCATCACGCTGCGCGATGTCGACACCAACCCCGACTATTACTGAAAGGACGACTTTCCATGTGGTATTTCAGTTGGATTCTGGGCGTGGGCCTCGCCGTCGGGTTCGGTATCCTCAACGGCATGTGGCATGAATTCCACGCCGATCCCGATGAGGACATTGCGGCCTGACCGCGACGGATCATGATTGCCATCGGCCCTCTCGCGCTCGCGTTGGAACGGCTGTTCGCGATTCTCGGGATCATCGCCTTCCTGGCGGCGGCGAACTGGATAGGCCGCCGTCGCGGCGTGGATTGCGATACGGCCGCGTGGCGGGCATTGCTCGCTGGCCTCGTTGCAGCTCGCGCGGGTTTTGTGGCGCAGAACTGGCATGCCTTCGCCATCGAACCCGCAACCATCCTCTATGTCTGGCAAGGAGGTTTCTCGCCGCTCCCCGGTCTGGTGACTGCCGCAATCGTGCTGGGCGTGTCACTACGGCGATCTCGCGCCCTAGCACCTTTGACACTCGTCTTCGCGGGCTGCGTCGCGGTCACATCCGGCGCCACGGCAGCGGCCCTTGCCTCGGCGCAGCGACCTCTACCGCAAGGAATCGTTCTCCAGTCGCTGGACAGCGGAACGAGCCTGCTCGACGATCGCCGGGGCAAGCCGTTCGTCGTCAATCTCTGGGCAACCTGGTGCCCGCCGTGCCAGCGTGAAATGCCGATGATGGTCGTAGAAGCGGCACACTCGGCCGTGCCGATCCTGCTTGTCAATCAGGGCGAGGATGCAGACAACGTACGTGCGTGGCTGGACAGCAAGCGCCTTGAAGCGGCGCACGTCCATCTCGACCGCGACCTGCGCATAGCTGCCGCGACCGGCTCGGCCGGGCTTCCCGCGACGCTGTTCGTCGACAGCAAAGGCGTGATCCGTGCGCTCCATGTCGGTGAAATCTCGCGGGCCGCCCTGCTCGCGGGACTACGCGATCTGAAGTAGAGTTTCGATCAAGGAGAAGACCATGACCAGACAAGTGAATATTGGAATCGGCGAGGAAGATCGGGTTGCGATTTGCGAAGGCCTGAGCCGCCTCCTGGCGGACACCTACACTCTCTATCTGACCTCGCACAACTTTCACTGGAACGTGACCGGGCCGATGTTCAACAGCCTCCATGCCATGTTCATGACGCAATATACCGAGTTGTGGAACGCGATCGACCCGATCGCCGAACGCATCCGCTCGCTCGGACAGCCCGCACCCGGTTCCTACGCGCAGTTCGCCAAACTCAGTTCCCTGCCCGACGCGCCGGAAGTGCCGCCGAAGGCGCTCGACATGGTCGACATCCTCGCCAAGGGGCATGAAGCGGCCGCCCGCACGGCGCGCACGCTGTTCCCTCTGGTCGAGAAGGCGAGCGACGAGCCGACCGCGGACCTGCTCACCCAACGGATCGGCGTGCATGAGCAGGCCGCATGGATGCTGCGCGCCCTGCTCGAAGAGTAAGACACGCTCAACGACTGGCCCCGGCCGCGCAATCTCTGCGAGGCCGGGGCCGTTAGCGAACTGCCGCCATTGAAAGGACGAGACCTTGGCTACGTCAAAGCTGGCAAACATCCTCCTCGATGCGCTCGAAGACGAGCGGAAGGCGGAGGCGACCTATGCCGCCGTGATCGAAAAGTTCGGCCCTGTCCGGCCCTTTTCCAACATCATAGAGGCCGAACAGCGCCATGCCGCCGCACTTGAGCGCCAGCTTGCCCGGCTGGGCATCGACGTACCGCCCGATCCATGGACGGGGAAAGTGGCGGCACCAGCTTCTCTCGCGCAGGCTTGCGAAAGCGCGGTCCAGGGCGAGATCGAGAATATCGCGCTTTACGACCGGCTGATCCCGATGGTCGACGACCCCGCGGCGCGCCAGGTGATGGAAAACCTGCAGGCCGCCTCGCGCGAGCGCCACCTTCCAGCTTTCAGGCAATGCCTGGAGCGGGAACGCGATCGCCGTTCGTGACGGCCTCCCTCAATCGCGATCACTCAGGCACAGGCTGCTTTTGGGATCCGTAATCGACGGTGGATGGCATCGACAGAGGGCGCGAGGCATGACCTGTCGGCGTCAGCGCCTTTGGCGTTCCTCGAACAGCTGCGCTTTCTCGTACATTTCCTTCGCCTCGGCGAGGCACACATCACGTCTGTTCAGATAGACATCGCTGTTTCGGACTGCCGGCTTGAGATCCGGTTTCGGAATCATTCCATAAGCCTTTGTGTTCTCGATGGACGCTGAACCTCGGCGAGCGCGACCTCGTCGCTCACTCCATGACCGCGGGCGAGATAGTCCTGCGATCCCATTTCGTTGAGGCGCGAGATCGTCCGCTCGAACTCGAAGGCGTCGTCTGCCGCGCAATACAGCGCGTCGGGTTCGCGATCGGCGGAAGCCAGCAGCTTGACGCCATTTTCATAGAAGGCGTCGATCAGTGTCTTGAATCGCGCCGCTTCCGATTTCCGGTTTGCGTCGAGAACGGGGATCCCGACCAGGATCACGGTGTGATAGCGGTAGGCCAATGCAAGATAATCGGGAATGCCGCGCGGTTCGCCGCATAGCCGCTTGAATGAGAAGACGGCCACGCCTTTCAGCGACTTGGGCACGAACAGTTCTCGTCCGCCCTTGATTGCCAGTGTTTCGGAGGGAACATGCTCCCGGTCCTCGACCGGAAAATCGGTCAACCGGAAGAACGCCCGGCTCAGGGCTTCCGTCGCCGCATCGCCATTGGGCACGTGCCAGGTCTGGAACCCTCCAAGGCGCTGCATGCGATAGTCAGTCGGCCCATCCAGGGTGAGCACATCGAGCCGATCCTTGAGGAGCGCGATGAATGGCAGAAAATGTTCGCGGTTGAGGCCGTTCTTGTAGAGGTCCTGAGGCGGCCGGTTGGATGTAGCGACCACGGTAACGCCATGTCCGATGATCCGGGTAAACAGCCTCGACAGGATCATCGCGTCAGCCGAATTGGTTACGATCATTTCGTCGAAGGCGATCAGCCGCGCTTCGGCCGCGATGGCATCGGCGACCGGCAATATCGGATCGCCGGTCTCCTTGGCGCGTTCGGAGCGTAGCCGGTCATGCACCTCCTGCATGAACTCGTGGAAGTGGACGCGCCGTTTCCCGGCGATCTCGACGCAGTCGAAGAAGAGATCCATCAGCATCGATTTGCCGCGGCCGACCCCTCCCCAGAGATAGACTCCCCGCACGGGATCGGGTTTGCGCCTGACGAAACGCGACAGGAGGCCCTGACGGCGCGCCTGTGCTTCCAATTCCGCAACCGCCTTGCCGAAACGCAGAGCGACCTGCCGCTGGGCGTCGTCAGGGCGCAGCTGACCCGTTGAAATGGCGTTCACGTAACGCGTCAGGACTTTGCTCTGAGGCAAGACAAAGTTCTCCGGCAAAAAGTTGAATTTGAGAAGTCGCGCATCGGCCCGACAGCCTCATACCCTGGTCAATCTCGAGACTGGCCACGGCCGAAGCTGAAGATCATGTATCGGCGTCGTCCGGAATTGCTCCCGGGCGTTCCCTGCGAAACCCATGCATGCCGAACCACCACTGCAAGGCAATGATGGCTCCCTTGGCGGGCTGAAGCAGCCCGACCATCAGGAGCAACGCCAACGGAAGCAGGATCGCCATCAACATCGGCACGGACATTTCCGCGCGACTGGTCACGGCGATAATGAGCGGCGCCATCAGATGCCCCGTCACGAAGATCGAGACATAGGCCGGGAAATCATCAGCTTGCTGATGCGTCCAGTCCTGGCCGCATTGCGGGCAATGAGGGATCGGTTTCAGGAACCGCATGAACAGGCGCGCCTCGCCGCACCGGGGGCATCGCCCGCGCAACCCGCGCAGGATCGCGGCCCAACCTGTGACCGGCAAGACAAGCTTGCCGGTTACCGATCCCTGTTCATGAGCGGGCATGGATTCTGGCTTTTCGTGAAACTTGTCAAAGGGGAACCGGATGAGGTCAGGCATCGAACCATCCGGGAGGGGCCGCCGCGCGGATGCTTTCGTCGACATGAGCGACAAACTGCGTGAAGTTGCGCTTGAAGCGGTCGACCAGGGAACGCGCCGTGCCGTCATAGGCGGCCCCATCAGCCCAGGTGGAACGCGGGTCGAGAATACTCGAATCCACACCCTCTACAGCAACGGGGACCACGAAGCCGAAGTTGGGATCGGTGCGGAACTGTGCGCCTTCGAGAGTCCCGGAAAGCGCAGCATTGAGCAGTGCGCGCGTCACCTTGATCGGCATCCGCGATCCCGTTCCATATTGGCCGCCGGTCCAGCCGGTGTTGACCAGCCAGCAATCGACATTCCCCGCGGCGATACGCTTGCGAAGCAGATTGCCGTAGACGCTGGGATGCCGCGGCATGAACGGCGCGCCAAAGCAGGTCGAGAACGTCGCTTCGGGTTCGGTGACACCGAGTTCGGTGCCCGCGACCTTGGCTGTGTAGCCGGACAGGAAATGATACATCGCCTGTTCGGGCGTTAGCTTCGCGATGGGCGGGAGCACGCCGAAGGCATCGGCCGTCAGCATGATGATGTTCTTCGGCACCGGCCCCATGTTCTCGGCGGAGGCATTGGGGATGAAGTGGATCGGATAGGCGCCCCTGCTGTTCTCGGCGAGCGAGGCGTCGTCGAGGTCGAGTGCGCGGGTTTCCGGATCCATGACGACATTCTCGAGGATCGTACCGAAGCGGCGGGTGGTCGCATGGATTTCAGGCTCCGCCTCGGCCGAGAGACGGATCATCTTGGCGTAGCAGCCGCCTTCGAAATTGAAGACGGCGCTGTCCGACCAGCCATGCTCGTCGTCGCCGATCAGCGTGCGCGAAACATCAGCGGACAAAGTGGTCTTGCCGGTGCCCGAGAGGCCGAAGAAGATCGCGGTGTCGCCATCGGGACCGATGTTCGCCGAACAATGCATCGGCATGACGCCCTTTTGCGGCAGCACATAGTTCAGCACCGAGAACACCGCCTTCTTCATCTCGCCGGCATAGCCGGTGCCGCCGATCAGGATCAGCCGGTGGGTGAAATCGATCGCGATGATGGTTTCCGACCGGCAGCCATGGCGTTCGGGATCGGCGCGGAAGCCGGGCAAGTCGATGATGGTGTAATCCGCCGTGAAATGCGTGAGTTCATCCGCCGTCGGCCTAACCAGCATGGTGCGCACGAAATGCGAGTGCCAGGCCAGTTCCGTGACGACCCGGACTCCGACACGGAATTCCGGCTGCGAGCCGCCGAACAGATCCTGGACGAAGACGTCGTCGAGTGCGGCAAGATGCTTGAGGAAATCCTCGCGCAGATTGGCGAAGGCTTCTTCCGACATCGGCTTGTTGGAAGCCCCCCACCAGACATCATCCCTGGTGACCTCATCACGGACGATGAATTTGTCCTGGGCCGAACGGCCGGTATGTTTTCCGGTTTCAACCACGAAGGCGCCATGCTCGGACAGGCGGCCTTCACCGCGCCGCAAGGCGATCTCGACGAGTTCGGGCGTATCGAGATTTTCGTGAAGCGTCCCACCGGATTTGACCGTGATGTCCAAAGCTGCGGGGATCTGCGTGATTTTGCTGTGTGGCCTTTCGGATCGGGTTGGAAGGAAGCAGGCGGATCGGGCGTCGCCCGAACCTGTTCCGACGGGAAGTTTCAGCCTGAGCTTCGGGCGCCGAAGACGATCGGGTTGCGACACCGGACTCGCCGCCGCCGGGGCATCCGATGGCGGCGCCTGTCGACCTGCACCTTTGCGGCGGTGCTTTTTCTCCACGATCATTTGCTCATCTCCGATCTGGAGGCTCGAAGGTCGCAGCCCTCAAGACCATCGGCTTTCTCAGACGCGGAAATACCTCACCCCGACAAAGCGCGTGTGATCGATTATCCGGTACAATGCACATATACAACTCCCTCCTAATTTGTTAAGAGTGATATTTGATGTATTAAACATCATGGAGCCAACATGATCACGTCGCAGCAAATGCGCGCCGCGCGCGCCCTCCTCGGACTTGATCAACGCCAGCTCGCCGCGCTGGCCGGCCTCTCCCTGCCGACCATCCAGCGCATGGAATCATCCGATGGCCAAGTGCGCGGTGTGGTCGACACGCTGGTCAAGGTGATCACCGCGCTGGAAGGCGCAGGCATCGAACTGCTGGGCGAGAATGCGCCCAGCACGGGCGTGGGCCGCGGTGTGCGTCTGCGCGAAACGACCGCGGGAAAGTCCGGCGGCCAGGGGCAGTCGCTTCTCTATGACAAGGCGGAGGAACCGGTCAGGTGAGCGCGAAAGCCTATACGCCCAAGCTCATCACGACCTTGCGCGAAGGGTACACCGCTCAGACCTTCCGCGCCGACGCCATAGCGGGCCTGACGGTCGCGATCGTCGCGCTGCCTCTTGCCATGGCCCTGGGCATCGCCAGCGGCGCTTCTCCCGACAAGGGGCTTGTCACGGCCGTGGTGGCGGGGTTCCTGATTTCCGCGCTCGGCGGATCGCGGGTCCAGGTCGGCGGACCCACGGGCGCCTTTGTCGTCGTCATTTTCAATGTTATCGCCCAGCACGGCTATGATGGGCTGCTGATCGCGACGCTCCTGGCAGGCATCATCCTCATTGCCGCCGGTGCGTTTCGCCTCGGGCAGATGATCAAATTCATCCCCCATCCGGTCGTCACCGGATTCACCGCGGGGATCGCCGTTATCATTGCCTCGAGTCAGGTGAAGGACTTCCTCGGGCTCTCGATGACCGAGGTCCCGGCTGAGTTCCTGCCCAAATGGCAGTCCTATCTCGCCGCTCTGCCGAGCACCAGTTGGGCAACTCTAGGCGTCGGGGTCGGAGCACTTGCGACCATCATCGTGCTGCGCAAACTCGCGCCCAGACTGCCCGGGTTCCTGATCGCGGTCGTGGTAAGTTCCCTCGCCGTCGCTCTGCTCAAGCTCCCGGTCGACACTATCGGCTCCCGCTTCCCGGACATTCCTTCCGGCCTGCCGATGTCGTCCCTGCCGGAATTCACCTTCGCCAAGATCAATGCGGTGATGCCTTCGGCATTCACCATTGCATTTCTCGCCGGCATCGAAGCCCTGCTGTCGGCCGTCGTCGCCGATGGCATGGCCGGAACGCGGCATCGCTCCAACCAGGAATTGATCGGCCAGGGCGTCGCCAATATCGGATCCGCCCTGTTCGGTGGGCTACCCGCGACGGGCGCGATTGCGCGTACCGCCACCAATATCCGCTCCGGGGCCAGAACCCCGGTTGCCGGAATCATGCATGCCGTGTTCCTTCTTCTGTTCATCCTGTTCGCCACGGACCTGATGGCATTCGTACCCATGGCCGCGCTTGCCGCGATCCTGTTCATGGTCGCCTGGGGCATGAGTGAATATGAGCGGTTCATTGCCTTGCTGCACATGCCCAACAGCGACCGGGCCGTGCTGCTACTGACATTCGGCCTGACGGTACTGGTGGATCTCACCGTCGCAATCGGCGTCGGCGTAACTCTGGCCTCGCTCCTCTTCATGGCCCGCATGAGCGAGGCTGTCGAGGTCGACAGCAGCGGCCGGCAGGACATCGATCTCGATTCCGAAGACGTTCACCAGCGCGACGCGTTGCCGGAGGGTGTCGAGGTGTTCCGGATCACCGGCCCGTTCTTCTTCGGCGTAGCAGGCGAACTGCTCGATACGCTGCGCCGCGTCGGTCAGTCGCCCAAAGTCATCATCCTGCGCATGCGGCTCGTTCCCCTGCTCGATGCAAGCGGCGTCCAGGCGCTCGAACAGTTCATCGAACAAGCGCGCGTCGCCGGCGCAACGGTCGTGTTGTCCGGCGTGCAGCCGCAACCGAAGTCGATGCTTGCGCGCGTTCACCTGGAAGCTGGTTCGGACAAGCTTTTCTATGCCGCGGACTTCGCCAGCGCCCAGTCGCTCGCGGTCAGCTTGCTCGAAGCGCCCAAAACTCAGCCGCACTGATCGGCGCACCCTGCTGCGGTTCGGGCGAACATATTGTCGAAAGGAAGGAAATTTGAACGACGTCGTGATCCTGTCGGGTGTGCGCACCGCTATCGGGGATTTTGGAGGCAGCCTTAAGGACGTCGCGCCGTGGGAGCTTGGCCGCATCGTCATTGCCGAAGCCATCAAGCGGGCCGGAATCGAACCAGGCCATGTCGAGCATGTTGTCCTTGGCCAGGTCATTCAAAGCGAACCCAGCGATGCATATGTCTCGCGAATTGCCGCTATCGCGGCGGGGATTCCCGATCGGACCCCGGCGCTCACCCTGAACCGCCTTTGCGGATCGAGTGTGCAGGCGATTATTTCCGCCGCCCAAATGATCGCATTGGCCGAGTGTGACATCGCCGTTGCTGGCGGTGTCGAGAGCATGAGCCAATCCCCACACGTTCTCAAGGGCCTGCGCTGGGGGCGCAGGATGGGCGATGAAATGATGATCGACGCGATGAACGCGACGCTGAGCGATCCGTTCGGTGCAGGTCACATGGGGGTCACTGCCGAGAACGTTGCCGAACGTCATGGCATCACCCGGGCCGAGCAGGACGCGCTGGCGGCCGAAAGCCATCGCCGGGCAGCAAGAGCACAGCAGGAAGACCGTTTTCGCGAGCAGATCGTTTCCGTCGAGGTCAAGGGCCGTAGCGGCACCTTTATGTTCGAGGCCGACGAGCATGTGCGCACCGACGTTTCCAGCGAAGGCCTCGGCGCACTCACGCCCATCTTCCGCAAGGATGGCGGGACCGTAACGGCGGGCAACGCCAGCGGCATCAACGACGCTGGCGCGGCTCTGGTGCTGGCTTCCGCCGCCGCCGCCGAGAGACACGGCCTGACACCCCGCGCCAGGGTTGTAAGCTGGGGACATGCCGGTGTTGCCCCCGAAGTGATGGGGCTCGGTCCCGTCGAAGCCGTGCCCATCGCCCTCAAGCGGGCCGGACTATCGCTTGACGACATCGACGTGATCGAGGCGAACGAGGCTTTTGCCGCGCAGGCTTGCGCGGTCGCCAAACTGCTCGATTTCCCGCCCGAGAAGGTCAATCCCAATGGCAGCGGCATTGGACTTGGGCATCCCGTCGGGGCAACCGGCGCCATCATCACCATCAAGGCGCTTTACGAGCTCGAGCGTATTGGCGGCCGCTACGGGCTTGTGACCATGTGCATTGGCGGCGGACAAGGCATTGCACTCGTGATCGAGCGATTGCCGAGCCAGGATGCGTAAGAGGCGAGCATGAGCGAACCGGATCGGACAGGCAGACGGCCCAGCTCCCTGGATATCGGCAGAGCGCAGCGCGCGCTGGTCCAACTGGCCGCCATGCTGGCGGCCCTTGCCGGCGCGATCAATGCAGCCGGCTTTCTGGCATTCGGGCACGTCTTCCTTGCCTCGCCCGAGGCCAACGCCACTGTTCTGGGCACGAGCCTTCCCGGTGGCTTTGGTATCACGAAATTTGTGGGCGGAATGATCTTCAGCTTCGTGGGGGGTGTGGTCCTCACGACCTTGATTACGCACTGGCTAGGCCGGTACCGGCGCACAATCGCGCTCGTTTGTACCGCAATCGCGTTGGCCGCCGCCTATCTGACATTCCTCTCGCATCTGGCGATCATCCCGGCCGTGCTGATCGCGATGGCCATGGGTAGTGCTCATTGCACTTTTGAGAGGGATGATCCCGACCTGCAGGAGGCTATTTCGCCCTCCACGCAGGTCGTGCGGTTCGGGGAGGCATTGGCCGGCGGACGGCATCACGCGAACTATCGCCAGCTTGGCTTGCATGCATCCTTTTGGCTGGTCTTCCTTATTGGCGGGCTTGCAGGCGCTGTTGCGTGGATCACGCTCGACGCCAGAGCCTTTGCCGTGGCTGCCCTCGTCGCCGCATTGCTGGCAATGCGCGCCTGGCTGATTGAACGCGATCTGTTCGGTGCCTGACGCACATTCCTGACCGATGGAGAACTCCATGAGCGAAGATGAATATGTCTACGATGAAGAATCCGGTGAATGGATGGCTGCATCCGAACTGAAGGAACGGCGCGCCACCGCGGACCGGATCGAAGTCCGCGATGCCGTGGGCAACCTGCTTGCCGACGGCGACCAGGTCACGTTGATCAAGGATCTGGTCGTCAAGGGCGCCGGCCAGACTCTGAGGCGGGGAACGCTGATAAAGTCGATCCGCCTCACGGATGACCCGCAGGAAATCGACTGCCGGTATGAAGGCATCAAAGGTTTGGTGCTTCGTGCGGAATTTGTCCGCAAGCGCAGCTGACCGGTTATTGCGGTTGTTCGGCGCAAAGCTTCTTGAGAAGGATCAAGGCATTTTTCTCATCTCGCTGGCAATATGAAAATTGATGGGAGGTTCGCCATGAGTACAACCGATATCCGTAACCGCTTCTCTTCCCTGTCGATCACTCTGCACTGGCTCATGGTGCTGCTGATCTCGGTCGTTTACGCTACCATTCTCCTGCGGGAGAACTATCCCAAGGGAACCGACATCCGCGAGGGGCTGAAAACCTGGCATTTCATACTCGGACTCACCGTTCTGGCGCTGGCGATCATCCGCCTGCTGGCACGCCTCAGCCAGCGCACCCCCCCGATCACGCCGGAACCGCCGTCATGGCAGACGCTTTTAGCCAATGCGACGCATCTCGCACTCTACGCGTTCATGCTGGCGATGCCCTTGGCGGGCTGGGTGATCCTGAGTGCGTCGGGCAAGCCGATTCCATTCTTCGGTCTGGAACTGCCGGCTCTTGTCGGCCAGAGCAAAGCCCTGGCGGGACAGATGAAGGATTGGCACGAGACAGTCGGGACCATCGGATATTTCCTGATCGGCTTTCACGCCCTTGCCGCTCTCTTCCATCATTACATCGTCAAGGATGATACCTTGCGCCGAATGCTGCCGGGCCGAACCTGATGGCAAAGCACTCTGGCGATCACGGCGCCGCTGAGCGGTAGGCGACAGCTGCCGCAGCGCTGTAAAATCGGGCCAGCGCAAGCGCGCGCAAGATCGTCATGGGTGCAGACCTCGCTGCGCGCCCTCCCCGCCTTTGATCGCACGCGCCAGGGCTGCCTCCTCCCACCGGATCGAAAAGGCGCCCCGAAGCTGGCCGGAAGCAAAACCCGTCGCCTGATCTGCGGGATAATGCGCGCGGATCGCCGCCATCACCTCCGGGGCGACATTCTCGCCATGGCAAGCGAGGCACATGGGCATGGTCGGTATGGCGCGCATATAGCGATATTGCCCGCCCTCATACGCCGACCAGCGCCTGGGCTTGCCGTCGACGCCAAACGGCGCGGCGGCCCAGCTCTCCATGACGCGGCGTTCGGTAGCGTCAGGACTGGCAGCGGGATTACGCGTGCGCAGCGCCGTGCGCCGGACGGTCGCTCCGCTTTCCTCGGAGATCTGCGCGGCGAGCGCGGGCGCTATGCTCGAACAGACGCTGATCGCGCCTTGCGGACCATCCGCCGCCATCGCGGCGGTCAGCGCGCTCAATAATTCCTTCTGGAAGCGGTCGGCCAGGATATCGGAGCGCGCTTGTGCCTCCTGCACCATCACCGCCGGATCCGACGGCGGCTCATTCGAGGCGCAAGCCCCGAGAGAGACCATGGACAGGAGCGGAAGGACGGCGCGTCGCATCGGATTTCTCAGGATTGTCCAGCACCGGGACCGAAGCGATCGCAGAGCATGTCGATCAACTTGCGGACGTCGCTGTCAGCAAGGCTGTAGTAGATCGTCGTCGCCTCGCGCCGGGTCTTGACCAGACCCCCTTCTCGCAATTTCCCCAGATGCTGGGACACGCTGGATTGCGATTGCCCGCACAACTCCACCATCTCCCCGACGGAGAATTCGCCCTGGGTCAGCCGGCACAGGATCAGCAGACGCTGTTCATTGGCCAGCAGCTTCAGCACGCTCGCCGCATGGGCGGCGTGCTCGGCGAGTTGTGCAAGGGGCGTCTCAAGCGGCATCATCTGGTCGCGGGTTTCCCATCATCTCGAAGCACGATGTAAATGGCCGGAATAACCAGCACGGTCAGCAGCGTCGAGGACGCAAGGCCGAACAGCAGCGAGATCGCCAAACCCTGAAAGATCGGATCGGTCAGGATCACGGCCGCGCCAATCATCGCCGCGGCGGCCGTGAGAACGATCGGCTTGAACCGGATCGTGCCGGCTTCCAGCAGCACGTCGCGCAGCGATTTGTCCGGCGTGGCCGAATGGCGGATGAAGTCGACCAGCAGGATCGAGTTGCGCACGATGATACCGGCGAGCGCGATGAACCCTATCATCGAGGTTGCCGTAAACGGTGCACGGAACAGCATGTGGCCAATGACGATCCCGACCAGCGTGAGCGGCACCGGCGTCAGGATCACGAGCGGCAGGCGGAAGCTTTTGAACTGCGCGACGACGATGATGTAGATCGCCAGCAGCGCGACCATGAAGGCGCCGCCCATGTCGCGGAACGTGACCCAGGTGATCTCCCATTCGCCATCCCAGAGCAGGGACGGCACGCTCTCATCCTCGGGCTGACCGTTGAGACGGATTTCCGGCTTCTGGAGGCCCTTGGCCGCCCAGTCATAGGCATCGACCGCGCGGTTCACTTCGATCATGCCGTAGATCGGCGCTTCATAGGCTCCGGCCAGCTCGGCCGTGACCATGTCGGCATATCGACCGTCACGGCGGAAGATCGCAGGACTCCCCGTCTCGGTGCGCGCTTCGACCACCGCGCCAAGGTCGATGAGCTGGCCGCCCGGCGTCTGTGCGACAGGCATACTCGACAAGGCTTGCGTCCAGCTGCGGTCCTTCTGTTCCAGCGCGATTGTAATCGGTAGTGGGCTGCGGCCATCGCCGCGCGGCGCGTAGCCGACAGTCTGGCTCCCCATGAGCATACCGATGCTGTCGGCGACCTGCCGCTGGGAAAGGCCGTAATAATCGAGCCGGTCGCGCTGCACGTCGAGGCGGAGCTTCGGGCGCGCCTCGCCGAAGCTGTTGTCCACGTCGACGATGAAGGGGACGGACTTGAAGATCTTTTCCAGCTCGGACGCTGTCTTCTGGCGCGTGACTTCGTCGGGGCCATAGACCTCGGCCAGCAGGGTCGCGAGGACGGGCGGTCCTGGAGGCGTCTCGACCACCTTGATAGATGCGCCATTGGGCAAGCGCAGCGCCTTCAGCCGCTGGCGCAGGTCGAGCGCAATCTGATGGCTGGACCGGCTGCGATCCCCCTTGGGCAGCAGCGTCACCATCACATCGCCCTGCTCGGGCTGCGAGCGCAGGAAATAATGGCGGACAAGGCCGTTGAAGTTGAACGGCGCCGATGTGCCGACATAGGCCTCCATCGCCGTCGCTTCGGGCAAGCCTCGCACCACGCCGGCAACATCTTCCAGCACGCGGCCCGTGTTTTCGAGCGCGGTGCCTTCGGGCATATCGACCACGACCTGAACCTCCGACTTGTTGTCGAAGGGCAGCAGCTTCACGGTAACGGCCTTGAAATAGAACATCGAGCAGGCGACCAGTGTCGCCACGCCCACCGCGATCAGGAAATTGCGGGCGGACTTCTTCGTATCGATGACGCGATGCGCGACACGGGCATAGAGCTGCCCCAGCTTGCCGCCGCTCTCGTCATGGCCGTGGCCAGAGCCGAGCGTCTTGCGGGCAAAACGGATCATCAGCCACGGCGCAATGACCACGGCGACGAAGAAGGAAAAGATCATCGCCGCCGACGCATTGACCGGGATGGGAGCCATGTAGGGGCCCATCAGGCCGGAAACGAACAGCATCGGCAGCAGCGCCGCAACCACGGTCAATGTCGCGACCACCGTGGGATTGCCGACCTCCGCCACCGCCTCGATCGCGGCCTGGGTACGGTTGCGGTCATCGTCCATCGCCCAATGGCGCGCGATATTCTCGATCATGACGATCGCGTCGTCGACGAGGATGCCGATCGAGAAGATCAGCGCGAACAGGCTGACGCGGTTGATGGTGTAGCCCATGAGGTTCGAGGCGAACATGGTCAGCAGGATCGTCGTCGGAATGACCACGGCGGTCACGCCCGCCTCGCGCCACCCGATCGCGAAGCCGATCAACACGACGATGGAGACGGTCGCCAGCGCCAGATGGAACAGCAGCTCGTTGGCCTTCTCGTTCGCCGTCTCGCCATAGTTGCGGGTGACGGCGACCGTGACGTCATCGGGGATGAGCTTGCCTTTCAGGCTCTCGACGCGCTCGAGGATCGCATCGGACACCACCACGGCATTGGCGCCGGCGCGCTTGGCGAAGGCGATGCTGACGGCGGGGGCGCTATGCCACTTGCCGTTTTCCTCCTTCGCCCAGCGCCACGCCCGCGCCTGATCCTCGCGCGGCCCCTGCGTTACGCTGGCAACGTCGCGCAGATAGACGGGCGAGCCGGAGGCAGAGCGCACGGTCAGAAGTCCGACCTCCTGCGCCGATGACAGGGTGCGGCCCGCCGTGACGCCGACCGCCTTGCCGTCCTCGCGGATATTACCCAGCGGAAAGGACCGATTGGCCTGGCTCGCGGCCTCGATCACGCTCCCCAGCGGCACGCCATACTGGCGGAGCCTGGCCGGATCGGGCGCAATGCGGATTTCCTCGGGGCGGCCACCGACGAGGAAGCTGATCCCGACATTGTCGACCTTGGCGATCTCGGTGCGCAGCTTCGCGGCGAGTTCGTAGAGGCTGGCATCGTTCCACTGCCCTGCCGCGCCGGGCTTGGGGGCAAGGGTCAGGACGACAGCGGGAACGTCGTTAATGCCGCGCACCGTCACCTTGGGATCGGGGATGCCGACCGGCTTACGATCCCAATTGGCGCGCAGCTTCTCCTCGATGCGGATCGCTGCATCCTCCGGGTTCGACCCGACGAGGAAGCGCGCCGTCACCATTACGCCATCGTCCTGCGCCTGGGTATAGACATGCTCCACCCCGTCGACGCTCTTGACGATGGTTTCGAGCGGAATGCCCACCAGCTCGGTCGCATCGGCGGCGGACAGGCCGGGCGCCATCACCTGAATGTCCACCATCGGCACGCTGATCTGCGGTTCCTCCTCCCTTGGGATGGAAAGAAGAGCCAGCAGACCGACAGCGATCGCCGCCAGCAGAAACAGCGGCGTCAGGGGGGAAGCGATAGTGGCCCTGGTGAGGCGACCGGAAACACCGAGATTCATGGCCGCGGAGCCTTGGCCGGCTTACCGGGGGCGAACAGCACGTCGCCGGCGGCCGCACCGCTCAATATCTCGACCAGGGCGGGATCGGCCGTCGGCGCGATCTGGACCGGCACCATGCTGAGCCGCTTGCCTTCCGCGACGATCTGCACCTGATCCATGCCATAGCGCGTGGTGATGAAGGAGCGCGGCACGACCAGCGCCTTGCGCGTGCCGATCTCGACCGACGCGCTCACGCGGCGGCCGATGAATTGGGTGGAAAGCCCAGGCAAAGTCGCATCGACGCGGACCTGGCCGCCAGTGATCGCGGGATAGACCTGCGCCACACTGCCTTCGCGCTGCCCGGACGGCATATCCGCTTCATTGACGATCACGCGCGCACCGGGATGGACCTGTCCGGCAACCGACTCCGGCAGCATCAACCGCAGCACCGGCGGCCCCGCGGTAACCGTCGCGATCGACATGCCCGGCGCCACCGGTGATCCGGCGGGAATATCGGCGCGAAGCACCCGACCGCTCGCCGGGGCGATCACCGCCCCCTGCCCCGCGACGCTGACGCTTGCGCCCTGCTGCGCCCGAGCGGCAGCAACCTGCGCATCGGCCGCGCGCGCGGCCGCAACGGCCTGATCCAGGCGCGCCTTGGCATAGACGCCTTGGCCATAGAGATCGCGAATGCGGGCGAGATCGGCATTGGTCCGCGCGGCTTCGGCCTGGGCGGCGGCGGTCTGGGCGCCATAGGCGCTTGTCTCATAGCCGAGCCGCGAATCGACGATCATGCCGATCCGCTGGCCCTTTTGCACCGTGTCGCCGGCACGGACGGAAAGCGACGTGAGGATGCCGGGGATGCGGGCGAGCACTTCGGCCTGGTCGCGCGTGGCGATCTCCGCGCCGACTACCTTCATGTCCGGGATTTCGGTTGCGGCGAGCCGCAGAGTTTCCCCGGCGGGTAGCGTCGCCGCCGCCTGCTCCTGCTCCGGCTTGCTCCCGCATGCCGACAGCGCCAGCGCGGCGCCCGCCAACCAGAGCCACTTGCCCCTGCCGCTCATCATGCCGCCGATACCCCTCTTTTTTGGTTCTCTTTCAGGCTCTCAATCACCAACGACCGGGAAGCCGGCGTCTTTCCACGCACCGATCCCGCCAGCGAGGTGGGTGTCGATCGCGCTCTGCGCCGCCGCGCATTGATCGAGTGCCTGGCCCGAGCGCTTTCCGCCCGCGCATTGCAGCACGACAGTCCGGCCCTTGGGATCAGGGATGTTACGAGGTGAAAAGCCCGACAGTGGCATGTTTATTGCGCCCAGTATGTGGCCGGCGGCGAACTCGCCTGTCTCGCGCACGTCGATCAGGAGCGCCTTGCCGCCCTTCAGCATGGCGTCCAGCTCGGCGGGGCCGATCTCACGGTGGGCATCACGTTTCTTGAATCCGAACATGGCAGCTTCCTCAACTTTGTTATTTGCATATAACGTGTAATGATGATATTCGTCAATGCCATTGAGACATGGAAGGATCGCAGATGGGCAAGCCTTTGATCGTGGTGCTGGGCGCGGGTCTGGGAGGCACGATCGCCTCCTATGAGATCAAGGCTGCCGTCAAAGACCGCGCCGACGTGATGACGGTATCCGATAGCGATACCTACAACTTCATCCCGTCCAATCCCTGGGTCGCCGTGCGCTGGCGCGAGCCTGAAGCCATCCAGGTCCACCTCCCTCCCGTGTTCGCCAAAAAGAAGATCGGCTTCACCTCGGTCGGCGCGAAGCGGCTGCATGCCGGCGAAAAGCGACTCGAACTCAATGACGGCTCATCCATCAATTACGATTATCTTGTAATCGCTACCGGCCCGGAACTCGCGTTCGACGAGATCGAGGGGCTGGGTCCGCATGGCGGCCATACCCTCTCCATCTGCCAGACGCCCCACGCCTCAGCCGCCGCCGATGCGTTCGATGCCTTTGCACAAAATCCCGGCCCGATCGTCGTCGGCGCGGTGCAGGGCGCGTCCTGCTACGGCCCGGCCTACGAATTCGCGATGATCCTCGACACCGAACTGCGCAAGCGCAAGATCCGCGACAAGGTGCCGATGATCTATGTGACGCCCGAACCCTATATCGGCCACCTTGGGCTCGACGGCGTCGGCGATACCAAGTCGCTGCTCGAGAGCGAGCTGCGTGATCGCCACATCAAATGGATCACCAACGCCCGCGTCACCAAGGTCGAGCCCGGCGTCATGCACGTCGAGGAAGTCGGCGAGGACGGCGCGGTGAAGAAGACGCACGACCTGCCCTTCGGCTTCTCGATGATGCTCCCTGCGTTCCGGGGCGTCCCCGCGGTCAGCAATATCGAAGGGCTGGCCAATCCGCGCGGCTTCATCATCGTCGACAAGCACCAGCGCAATCCGGCCTTCCCCGAGATATTCGCGCTCGGTGTCTGTGTCGCCATCCCGCCGACCGGCCCGACGCCGGTTCCGGTGGGCGTGCCCAAGACCGGTTTCATGATCGAATCCATGGTCACGGCGATCGCCGCCAATCTCTCGCTGGTTCTCGACGGCCAGGAGCCGACGGCGGAAGCGACGTGGAACGCGGTGTGTCTCGCCGATTTTGGCGACGGAGGCGTCGCCTTCGTCGCCCAGCCGCAGATCCCGCCGCGCAACGTCAACTGGTCGTCCAGCGGCAAATGGGTCCATCTGGCCAAGGTCGGCTTTGAGAAATATTTCCTGCGCAAGGTCCGCAAGGGCGAGAGCGAGCCCTTCTACGAAAAGCTCGCCATGCACGCGATGGGCATCCGCAAGCTGCGTTTCTGATGCCCCGGCTTCTGGTTTCCCAAGCGAAGGAGTGAGACTGATGACTCTCGATCGTGCCGTGATGGCGTTCGCCGGTTGTGTCGTACTGCTCGGCGTCGTCCTGTCGCTGACCGTGCATCCCTGGTGGATCGCGCTCACCGCCTTTGCCGGCCTCAATATGCTTCAGGCAAGCTTCACTGGTTTCTGCCCGGCTGCGATGGTGTTCAAGGCGTTCGGCGTCCGTCCGGGAACCGCCTTCAAATGACGCTCAGGCGGACGATCCCCCTCCCCCTGCTCGCCGGCCTGCTGGCGAGTGTCGCCATGCCCGCGCAGGCAACGACGCTTGAAGAAGCCATTGCGGCCGCCGTGAACCACGCGCCGGAAATCGAGGCGGCGGGGGCCGATGCCGATGCGGCCGACGCCCGGATCAGGGAAGCACGCGGCCAGGGTCTGCCAACCGCGACGCTGAGCGGGACGATCGGCTATGGACGACTCGATCCGCAGGGTTTCTTCGGGCTTCCGGCGGCCAACGTCACGCCGCGCGCGGCGCAGCTCACTATCGAACAGCCCCTCTTTATGGGCGGCAGGGTCAGCGCCGGGATCGCACAGGCGAAAGCGGGCAGCGAAGCAGCACGCGCCGGTGAAACGATGACCCGCAGCCAGATCGTTGTCGCGACGGTCCAAGCCTATGGCGACGTGCTGACCACGCACCGAATGATAGCGCTCTATGAACAGATGGTCGGCCAGATGGAGGAGATCCAGCGCCAGGCCCGGCTCCGCTTCAAGGCAGGCGAAAGCCCCAGCACCGATGTTGCGCAGGCGGCGGCGCGCCTTGCCGAAGCACAGGCAGCCCTTGAAGGCGCGCGCGGCTTTGCCATCTCGGCCGATGCGCGATTCACCAACCTCACTGGCCTTGCCCCGCAGGATCTCCAGCCCATTCCGGCAAGTCCGGTCCTGCCTGCCTCGCTCGATGAAGCGCTCGACAGCGCCCGCGGGAACAACCCGGCGCTGGCGCAAGCCGAAGCGGCATTGGATGCCGCCCAGGCCGGCGCGCGGGGCGCGCGGGCCGAACGCCTGCCCACGATCGGCGCCTTCGCCGAAGGTTCGACGGTGCGTGACCAGTTCTTTCCCGATTATCGCTCCGATGCCGCCACGGTCGGCGTGCGGGCGCGCTGGCAGATATTCGCGGGCGGGCGAGTCTCAGCCAAGATTACCGAATCCGATAGTGCGGTCAGGGCCGCCGATGCGCGTATGCGCGCCGCACGCGCCGCCGTCGATGAACAGACGATCAGCGCCTTTTCCGGGGTGCGCTCGGCCGCCCTGGTCGAAGCGGCTGCTTCCCAGCAAGCCCTTGCCGCCGGACAGGCGCGCGACAGCGTGCGCCACGAGGTTCGCGTGGGGATGAAGCCCCAGCTCGATCTGCTCGATGCCGAACGCGAGGCAACCGCCGCAGCGGTCAGCGAAGCTCGCGCGCGAAGCGATCGCATCGTCGCGGCTTACCGACTGCTTGCCCTTCTCGGACGCTGAACTTTACAGGAGACGATATGCACAAGGACTGGCCGAAAATGGCGACCGAGCTGAATGGCGCCATCAAGGAAGTGCGGCTCGGCACGCCCGACGTGATGCAGGCCTTTTCCGCCATGGCGACTGCGGCCACCAAGGCCGGGGCGCTCGATGCCAAGACCAAGGAACTGATCGCTCTTGCCATCTCGGTCGCCATCCGCTGCGACGGCTGCGTTGCCTTCCATTCGAAGGCCGCCGTCAAGCATGGCGCCACGCGCGATGAAGTGATGGAGACGATGGGCATGGCGCTCTACATGGGCGCTGGCCCCAGCCTCATGTATGCCGCGCAGGCGGTCGAGGCCTTCGATCAGTTCTCCGATCAAGCGAAACAATAATACGCCGTGAAATCGAAACAGCCGAACACTTGACCGGCAGTGCGCCGAACCGGTCGCGAATTTCGCGACCGGGAACCACGATCATGAACTGGTCGGTGGAGTACGCTCAAGTTCAACGCAAGGTTCAGGAGGCTGCACGGACCTGCGAATAGAGCCGCCGGATGTCTTCGGGTCGCGCAAGATCGTGCCCCGGATTCATCACGGCCGCCGCGCCTGCCGCGATGCCGAAGCGGAACGCTTCTTCGATCTCCCAGCCTGAGGAGATAGCAAAGACCATCGCCGAAAGGAAACTGTCGCCCGCGCCGACCGCGCTTCTGACCTCGATGTCCACTGCGGGAAGCAGGAGTTGGCGCTCGGCCGAGGCAAGGAGAGCGCCCTCGTGCCCCATCGTCACCGCCACATATTGCGCATGACCGCCCCCGACGATCTGCATGGCCGCCCGTCCCACCGACTCCGTGTCGGGAAGATCCCGACCGGTGAACTGGCGCAACTCGCCAATGCTGGGCTTGACGAGGAAGACGCCGCCTTGCTCAAGGCCTCCGCGCAGGCCAGCGCCTGAACTGTCGAGCACGACCGGTATATTGCGTTCCGTCATCATCGCGACGACCTGGCCATAGAAATCATCCGGAATGCCGGGTGAGAGCGAACCGCTCGCGACCAGATAGTCACATTGTGCCGTCTGGAGCTGATTGAGGCACTGCCGCCATTCTGCAGGTTCGACCATCGGTCCGGACGGAACGAGGCGATATTCCTTCCCGCTTTCGCGCTCGAGCACTGCGGTGGCCACCCTGGTATGCCCCTTGATCGGGATACGGTTGCGCACCAGCTGGTGCAGGTCGAGCAGACCATCGAGCGCGTGGCCGGTTGCACCGCCCGAAAGATAGTAGCTCCGCGCGTTCCCGCCGAGCCGGACATAGACACGGGCCACGTTGATTCCCCCGCCACCCGGCGAATAGAATTCTGTCTTCGTCCGCATTTTACGGGTGTGGTAGACATGATCGACTTCATAGGCGACGTCGATCGTCGGGTTCAGGGTGAGGGTCGCGATGTTCATCATGGCCGCCATTGAGGGACCCGGATGGGCTCGGGTCTATCCGGGATTTCCCTAATCGTTACGCTATCGCGGGTCCACGAATGCGAAGGCTCCGATCGAAAGGGTGCGAAGTTCTACCGGGATCGAAAGACCCGCGTTAGCAACCTGACAGCAGCAGCCACCGCCTGCGACCCAAAATCACTGGATAATAGACGAAAGGCGGGAAAATCGCGGCGTTGTCAAAAGATGCCCTCGCGCTTTCCTTATCGGTTAAATCCGATCATTGATCAAATAGGCAAGATATAGCAAGTAGGCACTCACAAACATTCCACCCTCGAACCGCGAAATTTGGCGTCCGCTGATGAATACGGGAATGCAGGCCAGCGCGACCCCCAACATGACCGGGATGTCGACCCGGATCAGTTGCGCGCTGACCTCGATCCCGTTCGACGGAAACAGGCAGGCCGCGCCGAGAATCACCAGAATATTGTAAACGCTGCTGCCGATCAGATTGCCGATCGCGATGTCGCGCTCGCCACGAATCGTCGAAATGATCGTCGTAACGAGTTCAGGAGCGGAAGTACCGATCGCAACGATCGTCAGTCCGATAAAGGCGTCCGATACGTTCCACAACCGGGCAAGCGCGACCGCACCATCCACCAGCCAGTTGGCGCCCACGACGATCACGACGAGGCCGATGGCCAGCATCGCCATTGCGGAGAAACCGTGGCGGCGGGAAAAGCGCGGCGCCGCGAATTCCCGCGCGAACTCCAGCTTCACCGTGATGCTTTCCCGCCGGGCGACGCGAATGACGGTCAGCGTGAAGGCCATTCCCATCGTGATCAAAAACAGCCCCTCAAGGCGCGAGAGCACACCGTCCCAGGCAAAGACGAGTAGCGCGGCCGACGCGATGACGATGACAGGCAGTTCCAGACGCAGCGTCTGCATCCGAATGGCAAGTGGTTGCAGCATCGCGCTGAGGCCGAGGATAAGGAGGATGTTGACGGTGTTGGTGCCGGCGATGTTGCCAACCGCGAGCGAGCCGTTTCCCTGGAGCGCCGCCTCGATCCCGACGGCGAGTTCGGGCGTGCTCGTTCCCAGCGCCACGATCGTGAGGCCGATGAGCAGCGGCGAAACGCCCAGCCGCGCGGCCAGCGCCGAGCCTCCCCTCACCAGCCACTCCGCACCAGCGATCAGGGCGGCGAGCCCCATGAGGCTGGAAACGATCGCCAGCGTCATCCGGCCGGGTTCACCTTGCGCCTGGCGGGATCGGGTACGAGGAGGACATCGCCCGGGACCGCATCAAGGATCTTGCGCGCCGTACTGCCGATCATAGCCTCATAGACGAGGCCACCGCCATGGGTTCCAACGACCGTCAGGTGACGTGCGGCATTTTCCGCACGGTCGCGAAGCAGCGCTTCGGGAACCCCGTGCTCGATCATGCGCGTGACGTTCCGGGCCGCCACATCAGACAGTCCCGCTTCGGCAAGGAACTTGTCGGCCGCAGCCTCGCCATAACCCTCGAATTGCCGTTCGATTTCCGATCGGCCGAGATAGCCCGCGAAGGGCACATCGTAGGCGTGGAAAAGGGAGATAGCCGCATCGGGAAAAAAGCGGACGGCGGTCTCCAGAGCGATCCGGGCGGGCGCGGAGAAATCTGTCGCGACCACCATGGCGCGGTAAGGCTCGAAAGCGCGGTCGCGTACGATCAGGATCGGAACGGGCGCCTTGCGGATCAGCCGGTCCACGGTATCGCCGAGCAGCATCCGGGCCAGCGGCCCATCGCGAGCCACGCCGGTGACGATCAGGCCCGCCTCGCCCTTTCCGGCGATATCGAGGACGACCGGTGCCGGCGAGCCGGTTTCGACGTGGACCGAAATGTCGATTGGCGGCGCCTCGCGAACAAGGTCGTGGTAGATGCGATGGCGCGCCGCCCGCACCGGGTCTTCGAGAGGCCGACGCCAGGACGGCAGATCGCCGAGTCGGACGGACAGCATCCCGTCTTCCGGCGGGTTCAGCGCGTGGATGACCATAAGCTCCGCCCGCCATGCCTGGGCTACCAGCAGGGCGCGATCGAAGGCGCGGTCGCAACGATGGCTGAGGTCGGTCGCGAGCGCGATGCATTTAGGGAAACCGTCACGCGTCATGGCATGTCCTCCTGATTATTAAGTTCGCTAAACCAGCCCAGTCGCCGCATCACATGCTTCTCCACCTCCAGCGACAGCATGAGAAGCATGCCGCACGCCACCAGCAACACCCAGTCCGCGAAGCCCAGCGGCTGCGAGTGGAAAATCGCGTTCATGAACGGCGCATAGGTGAAGAGCGCCTGGCCGATGACGAGAACGCCGATCGCGATCAACACGGCGGGAGTACCGATCGCGCCGCGCCATGTCAGGGACGTCATGTGGAGATAGCGGACGTTGAAGAGGTAGAAGATCTCCGCGATGATGAACATGTTGACGACCATGGTGCGCGCCATCTCCAGGCTCCGGCCTTGCGCCAGAACATGGAAAAAGATTCCGAGAGTGACGGCCGCGAACAGCACAGAGACGAGAAGGACACGCCAAAGCAGGAACGGCGAAAGCAACGGCGCGCCGCGCTCCCGTGGCCGGCGCAACATCGCACCGGGTTCCGTGGGCTCGAACGCCAGCACGAGGCCGAGCGTGGCGGCGAGGACGAGGTTCACCCAGAGGATCTGCGTCGCCGTCATCGGCAGCGCGAAGCCCAGCAGGATCGCCAATACGACCGCCAGTGTTTCACCGCCGTTCGTAGGGATTTCCCAGGAAATGACCTTGCGAATGTTGTCGTAGACCGTTCGGCCTTCGCGAACGGCGCTGACGATCGAGGCAAAATTATCGTCGAGCAGCACCATGGAAGCCGCTTCTTTCGACGCTTCGGTGCCCTTGATGCCCATGGCGACCCCGACGTCGGCCTGCTTGAGGGACGGCGCGTCGTTCACGCCGTCCCCCGTCATCGCGACGATCTTTCCCTGAGCCTGCAGCGCACGGACGATCCGCAATTTATGTTCCGGGCTGGTCCGGGCAAAGACCGAGACATCCGCGACCGCTTGCTCCAGTTCGGTGTCCGGAAGCTTTTCCAGTTCCAGCCCGGTCAGCACGCGCGGGTCGTCGGCAAGGTCGAGTTGCCGGGCGATCGCCAGCGCCGTCGCCGCATGATCGCCAGTGATCATCTTGACGCCGATTCCGGCGGACCGGCATTCGGCGATGGCGTCCTTGACCTCCGCACGAGGCGGATCGATGAAGCCGACAAGGCCCAGGAGGCACACGCCAGTCGAGAGATCTTCGAACGAGATCCGTTCGCTGCCGGCAGGCATTTCCTTCGCGCCGAAGGCGAGAACGCGCTCGCCATCGCTTCCGGCGGTAGCGATGGAACTCTCCCAATAGGAACAATTGTCGGGCGCGGTCATCGCCAAGAGCGCTTCGGGCGCGCCCTTCACGAACAGCAAGCGCGTGCCGTTGGAACCCCGGCAGAGCGTCGCCATGAACCGATGCGCGGCGTCGAAGGGAATCTCGTCGAGCCGCTCCCATTCCGCCCGCTCCTGCTCCGGATCGATGGCCGCCTTCATTGCCAGGGCGAAGAGGGCCCCCTCCATCGGATCGCCCTCGACACGCCATTCCGCACCGACCTTGCGCAGCGCGGCATCGTTGCACAGCAGCCCGCAGCGGATCAGTGGCATCGCATCGGCCATAGCCTCTGCCTGGTCCCCGGACCCGACGATCCGGATTTGACCATCGGGAACATAGCCGGATCCGCTCGCGATCATCGTATGCCGCTCGGTGATGACGCGGCGGGCCGTCATTTCGTTGCGTGTGAGCGTGCCGGTCTTGTCGGTGCATATCACCGAGGTCGCGCCGAGCGTTTCGACGGCCGGGAGCTTTCGGATGACGGCGTTGCGCCCCGCCATCCGCCGCACGCCGATCGCGAGAGTAATCGTGATGACCGCCGGCAGCCCTTCCGGCACGATCCCCACGGCGAGCGCGACCACGGCGATCAGCGCGTCGATCCAATCGTAATTCCGCGCCAGAACGGCAAAGGCGAACAGCGCAAGCCCCCCCGCGAGTACGAACCAGGTGAAGCGCCGGGCAAAACCGTCGATCTGCTTCAGCAGCGGGGTTGCCAGTTGTTCGACCGACTGGATAAGCGAACTGATCCGTCCGATCTGCGTGCGAGATCCGGTGGCAACAGCGAGCCCGCTTGCGTGCCCAGCCGCAACCATCGTGCCCGAAAAGGCCATATTACGCCGATCCGCCAAATCGGTCTGCTCGGGCAGCACCGCTTCCTGCTTTTCGGCAGCCACCGATTCGCCCGTCAGCAGCGCCTCGTCGATAAGCATTCGCCGCGCATGGAGAAGCCTGAGATCGGCGGGAACGCGATCACCGGCCTCGATCATCACGAGATCGCCGGGCACGATCTCGCGGACGGGAATCGTTTGCCTCACGCCGTCACGCACCACGCTGGCCTTGGGCGCGATCATCTGCTGGATGGCCTCAAGCGCCTGTTCAGCCTTTCCTTCCTGGATATGCCCGATCACCGCATTCACGATCACGACGGCGACGATGACCACCGCGTCGATCATGTGATCGAGCAGCGCTGCGGCCAATGCCCCGGCAAGAAGCACATAGATCAACGTGTTATGGAATTGCGCGAGGAACCTAAGGAACACATTGCGACGCGCCGACCGGGGTAGCGCGTTCGGCCCAAAGCGGGCCGATTGCCGATCCACCTCCGGAGAAGAGAGACCCGCACAACCGACGTCGAGTGCCGTGGCAACTTCGCTGGTTGACAGCATATGCCAGCGCACTTCGGAAGTTTCCATGGGTCCTGACATCAAATCTCTTTCGTATTACATCAAACCATCTCGTGTTGAGCATGCGGAGCGAAGACCGTGCGGACCGGTTTCATTCCCGGCCCGCGGTTCCGCGCTTGCGTGCCGCCGATTGAATGGGCTTCAATGCGCAAACAGCAGCGGCAGCGGCGCGCCAGTGAGCAGGTCGCGCGTGACGCCGCCCAGGATCATCTCGCGCAGGCGAGAGTGGCCATAAGCGCCAAGCGCGAGCATCCCGGCGCCACGCCGGTGAGCCGCTTCGACCAGCGCCTCCGCATCCGACACGTCACCGCCCTGGATGGGAACTACGGTCGACGTAAAGCCATGCCGGGCGAGATGGTGGGCGACATCGGCTCCCGGTTCGGAACCGTGGCCCTGGACCGTCGGCTTCGCATCGAGGATGAGTATATCGATCCTTGCCCCAGGCGCCGCGAACATGGTCGCGTCGCGCAGCGCGTGCGTCGCCTCGCGGGTCGCATTCCAGCCGATCGCCAAGTGATCGATGGCGGCCGGTTTATAGCCGGTGGGCAGGATCAGAACGGGACGCCCAGATGCGAACAGGCAACGCTCAAGCGTATCACGTCGAATTGGCGGATGGTCGTAATTGTCCGAAGGACCGAACAGGACGAGGTCGGCATAACGGGCATAGACCGCGGTCTTGGCGAAGATCACCGCCGGCTGGTCCGAAATCGTCCTCACCTCTACGTTCGTGGAGCGGGCGAGCATCGCGATCCGCTGCTGCTTCGCCTCCACCGCTTCAGTATAATCGGGAAGAAGTACATAAGGCAGTGCAACCGTCAGGGCATAGTCGCTCGCGGGGAGAGCCGACAGCACGACGATGGCAAGGCTGGCGTCGTGGAACTCGGCAAAGGCAAGCGCATCGCGCAAAAACCGCTCGTCCTTGTCTCCGGTATCGACGACGGCGAGAATGTCCTTGATAGCCATATGTCCCTCCAGCTTTGAGCTATTCCTGCTACCCAGCGCCGTGATGTGATTCATTCGGGTGTTATACGTAGCCGACCGGCGCCCCCTTCCATCTGCCGGGCCAGCGCATCGCCAAGCAGTGCGCCAAGAGTGATCGCGTTACTGGCATGCGAGATACTTTCGGTCGTAACCATGCGGCAGCCGACTTCCCTGAGCAAAGCCTCGGCACCAGCCGCGAAGAGGCCGTGAACAGCCAGGCAGATCGGCGGAGGGAAGCCCTGGTCGATGATCTCGCGCGCGGCGTTGGCAAGGGTGTGTCCCGACGAAATCACGTCATCGACGAGGATCGGCGTGCGGCCTTTCCATGCCCCCAGGTCCGAGGCCGCGATAAGGACGTCCCGATCACCGCGCCGCGATTTCGCGAAGACCGCATGGGGCGCTCCGATAAGCCTGGCGATTGCGCCCGCCCACTGCTCGCTCTCGCTGTCGGGTCCTATGATGAGCGGTGCATCGACATTGGCCCGGACCCAGTCCGCCAGAAGCGGAGATGCCGCGAGCGAAGCCGTCTCCATCGAATAGATCTCCCCCAGATCCGCGTAGCGGTGGAGATGCGGATCGACGGTCACGAGCCCATCGAACTCGGATGAAAGGAGCTGGGCGAACTGGCGGGACGTCAGCGCTTCGCCATCCTTGAACCGCCGATCCTGTCGCATATAGGCAAGATAAGGCGCCACGAGATGGACCGACCGCGCCCCGCTCTCGCGCAGCAGCCTTGCAGCAAAGAGCAGCCGCATGATCTGGTCGTCGGGCCGCGCGAGCGTGCATATGACGGCCACGGCTGATCCCGACACCCCGGAGCGGAGCCGGACATAGCTCTCCTGATCGGGAAACCGGCGAACCTCGAGCGTGCCTGTCGCCCACCCGGTATGTTCCGCGATGGATGCGGCCAGCCGTTCGTTCCCGGGCATGGAAAACAGCATCGCCGTCATGGCACGATCGCAAGCATGTCGGCATTGGCGGCGGCGTAGGTCAGCGCATAAGCCATTTCACCCTGCGACTGGGCGTGGAGGGTCAGCAAAGGCTGGCCAGCGATAACGTCGTCGCCCAGGCGAACATGAAGAAGCATGCCCGCGGCCGGCGAGTCGGGCGCGCCCGCCAGCTTCGCAAGGCGCGCTATCCGGCGATTGTCGATATGGGTGACGCGGCCGCTATGCGCCGCCAGGATCGGATGGGTGAGCCTGGCCGTGGGCGGGGTGCGCATGCCGCCCTGGGCCTGGCATATCCTTTGGAACCTGTCCCAGGCGCTGCCGTCGGCCAATGTGCGTTCGGCGCGCGCGCGTCCCTGGCCTTCTTCCGCGACCTTCCCGAGTTCGAGCACCACGCCGGCGAGCGTGCAGGCGCGGTCCCGAAGGCCCGGCGGAGCATCGGCATCGCCTGTCAGCACCGCCAGCACGTCGCGCGCCTCCAGGGCGGGCCCGATCGCCCGGCCGACGGGCTGGGTGCCATCGGTCTGGACACAGCGGATAACAAGGCCAAAACGGGCGGCGACGGCGCCAAGCGTGGCTTCCAGCCGTTCGGCCGCCGCGACGCTGCGCACCTTGGCGGTCGGCCCGATCGGAATGTCGAGCACCACATGGGTCGCGCCCGCCGCTATCTTCTTCGACAGAACGGAGGCGATGAGCTGCCCCTCCGTATCGATGTCGAGCGCGCGTTCCACGCCGATGAAGATGTCATCGGCGGGACTGAGGCAGACCGCGCCGCCCCAGGCGAGGCAGCCGCCCTCGACCGCCACCACGCGCTGCATGGCGCCAAGGTCGAGATCGACCCGGGTGAGCGTCTCCATGGTATCGGCCGTTCCCGCCGGGGACGTGATCGCCCGCGACGACGTCTTGGGCATGGTCAGACCGCAGGCGGCAGCGATGGCGACGACGATCGGGCTCGTGCGGTTGCCCGGCAGACCGCCAACGCAATGCTTGTCGACGACGATCTCGCTCGGCCAGCGCAAACGGTCGCCGGCCTCGACCATCGCCCTGGTGAGATGGTAGGTCTCGTCCTCGTCGAAGGGAAGCGTGGCGGTAGCCGTGAGGAAGGCGGCGAGGTGCACATCGGCATAGCGGCCCGCCACCACGTCACCGACGATGCTGGTCAGCGCGGCCCCGTTCAGCCTGTGTCCGTAGATGCGCTGGCGGACGCAGGCGATCGATTCGAGGGGCGGCGCATGACCGACCTGGACAACGGTTCCCTCCTCCACGCCAAGCGCGACCCAGGCCGCTTCGGACAGACCGATCTCGTCGCCGGCCAGGAAGTCGCCCTCCACCTGATAGAGCGTGGCCGCGATCGGCTGGCTGCCGTTGCGGATATAGACCTGGGTGTGCGCGGCAAGGCCCTCGGCATGGCACACCGGGCTGTCGGTCCGCATGATCGCGACCAGCTCATGATGCGTGTGAAGGCGCAGCCGGCGCGCGCGCGCGAACGATGGTTCCGCCGGTTCGGAACTCCCTATATTCGGATGGAATTGCTGCGCATCGCCCGGAATATCGCTGGAAACCCCGATCACGTGTCGATCACCACCTTCAAGGCATGAGTATCGGCTGCGCGCGCGAACGTCTCATACGCCTCCAATATGTCCGACAACACGAAACGATGGGTGACGAGCTGTTCGGGCCGCAGGCGCTTGGCCTCGACCGTCTTCAGGAGCATCGGCGTGCTGACGGTGTCGACGAGCCGGGTGGTGATGGTGATGTTGCGCGACCAGAGTTCCTCCAGATGGAGGTCGACCTTGGCGCCGTGGACACCGACATTGGCAATTACCCCGCCGGGCGCGACCAGTTCTTCGCATAACGCGAATGTCGCAGGGATCCCGACTGCTTCGATAGCCGTATCGACCCCCTTGCCGTCGGTGAGCTCTCGAACCAGGCTCACGACCGGATCACGTCCGCTGTTGAACGTGTCCGTCGCGCCGAACTTGCGCGCGACGGCGAGGCGATTGTCGTCGAGATCGATCATGATGATCCGGGCCGGTGCATAAAATTGCGCAGTCAGCAGGGTCGCCAGGCCGATCGGTCCAGCGCCGACGATCGCGACGCTGCTGCCCGGTGCAACCTTCCCGTTCAGGACGCCGCACTCATAGCCCGTCGGAAGAATGTCGCTCAGCATGACGAGGGCATCCTCATCGGCCCCCGGCGGGATCGCGTGAAGGCTGTTGTCGGCATGGGGGATGCGCACGAATTCGGCTTGCGTGCCATCGATCCTGTTGCCCAATATCCAGCCGCCCTCGACGCAATGCGAATACATGCCGCGCCGGCAATATTCACACCGGGCACAAGAGGTGATGCAGGAGATCAGGACATGATCTCCGGGCTTGAAGGCTCCAACCGCGGTTCCGACCTCCTCCACGATCCCGACACCCTCATGTCCGAGGATCCTGCCCGGCTCGCACGTCGGCACATCCCCCTTCAGGATGTGCAGGTCGGTGCCGCAAATGGTGGTCTTCGTGATCCGCACGATCGCATCGCCGGGTGCCTGCAAGGCCGGCCTCGGGCGATCCTCGAGACTCTTCTCGCCGGGGCCATGATAAACGAGAGCTTTCATGATCTCCTCCGTTCAACCGTTAGACGGGTTCGCCAGTCAGTGTACGAAAACGATCGGCAGGCGCTGATGATCGATCAGTTCCCGCGTCACGCCGCCAAGCACGAACTCGAGTGCGCGCGAACGCCCATAGCCACCGATCACGAGCACATCGGCTTTCTGCTCCACTGCGTAATTCTGAAGGACAGCCGACGTATCCTTACCGGATGAGCTGATCGGACAAACGCCGCCGCTATGGCCATGTCGCGCGAAAAGGCGGGCGATCTGGACACCGCCCCGGTGCTCCCCGGATTCGACACCCGGATCATCGACAATCGCAACGTCGATACGGGCATCGGGTTCGGCCAGATTGAGAAGCGCCCTCGCGGCGCGGAACGATTCAAGTGATGCGTTCCAGCCCAATACGGCGTGATCGATGGGACCAGGATTCCAGGAGGCCGGCAAAATGACCGTCGGCACGCCCGTAAACAGAAGCGCCTCGGAGATACGGCGCCTCAAGCCATCCCTTTGCCAGCGCCCGACACCCGGAATCAGCGCGATATCCGCGTACTGGCCTTCAGCCTTCACGAGACCGGGTATCAGCCCGCTGGCCTCGAACACCGAGTGAACCTCTACTTCGATCGCGGTATTCCTGGTTCGTTCGCGAACGGCCGCCAGATGTTCGTCGCGCTGGTCCTCGGATACCGTGATGGCCTGCGCGAAAGCCATCGCATCAGCCGCCGCGGCGAATGCGAGATTTTCGGTCACGACGACGATCGTAAGCGCCGCTTCATGCATACCGGCATAGGCAAGCGCCTGATCAACGGCGGTCAGGGAATGCTCTGCACCGTCCACGACGACGAGCACATGTTTGATCTGTGAAATGCTGCTCATGATCGCATCATGGCCCCGGCCATTGATGACCGCACTCCGTAACTTTACAGAGGCACCGCGTGACGCGCACTCGCCCCTGGGGCCGTGAAGAGGGCGCTTCGCGGCGAGTGCATACTCAAGCCTTCGCGTAGTTCGATGGCACCAGGACGGCCGCTCCAACAACGGCGCCACTGCGCAACCGCTCAAGCGCGACATTGGCTTGAGCCAGCGGAAAGACCGTCGTCACGGATTTGACGTTGGCTTTCTGCGCGATCTCGAAAAAGCTTGTGCCGTCTTCGCGGGTCAGATTAGCCACCGATGCAATGGTTCGCTCACCCCAGAGGTCAGCATAGGGGAACGACGGAATGTCGCTCATGTGGATCCCTGCGCAGATCACCCTGCCTCCCTTGTGGACTGCACGCAGCGCGCGCGGAACAAGATCACCGACGGGGGCAAAGAGGATCGCCGCATCGAGTTCCACGGGCGGGTCATCCTCCGATGATCCGGCCCAGGCGCAGCCGAGTGATCGCGCAAAAGCCTGTCCCTCGTCGTCTCCCGCCCTGGTAAAGGCATAAACCGCCCGGCCCTGCCACAGCGCAATCTGGGCGATGATATGCGCGGCGGCGCCAAATCCGTAGAGACCGATCCGCGTTCCCTCCCCCGCAGCGCGCAGGGACCGCCAGCCGATCAGCCCGGCGCACAGCAAGGGCGCGGCTTCTTCATTGGAAAAGGCGTCGGGTATCCTGAAGCAGAAGCGAGCGTCCGCAACCGTATGGGTCGCATAACCGCCATCCCGGGTGCATCCCGTGAATGCGGGACTATCGCACAGATTTTCATGACCTGTTCGGCAATAGTCGCAATGGCCGCAGCTATGTCCGAGCCAGGGAACGCCGACGCGATCACCGATCGCGACATCGGCGACCCCTTCCCCCGCCGCAACAACGATGCCGACAATTTCGTGCCCGGGAACGATGGGGAGGCGGGATTCGATCTCCCCATCGACGATATGCAGATCGGTTCGGCAGACGCCGCAAGCAGCGACCTCGATGAGAAGCTCGCCTCGACCAGGCGTTGGAACCTGTCGCGCAACGAGCCGCAGCGGCGTGCCGACCGCTTCGAGCTGCATCGCGAACATCTCGGTCATAGTGATTTCTTCGCCTGTTCGCGCCGCGGGGTCACGCTGCCGACGCGGCACGCGCCGCCATGCCCTGCGCCATGTTCGACAAGGCTTCGGCCATCTTGACGCCCAGGGCAGGATCTACCGTCGAATCAGCGATGGCGCGGCGCATCGCGTCACACCACTGATCCGCTGTCTCACCAGTGATCGGCAGGCGCGCATGGGCCGACATCATGCAAACGCCAGGGTGATCATCAAACCAATCTCGCGGTCCGCCCAGCCATGCGTTGAGAAAACCGGCAAGCGAAACGCGCATCGGCCCCAACTCCGGGGCGTGTAGCGCACGCAACTCCCGATAGGCGTCCTCCTGATCCATCAGATCATAGAAGCGGTCTACGATATTCCGGACGACGACGGCCCCTCCAACCAGATCATAGGGCGCCTGCTGTTTCTGTTCCGCTGCTGTCACACGTTTCTCCTGTTATGCTGCGCACTCCCTTTTGGTCGAGCGTCGTTTCAAATGCGCTTTCCCACGCCCGTCAGCCTGGCAAGCGCGCCAGTCAGCGCATGTTCCCGCAGGGGCTTTTCCAGAACCTGGGCGAACCCCTGCGCCAAGGCACGCTCGGTCAGTTCGGCCGATGGGAACGCGGTGATGAGTATGGCTGGACCCGGCCAGCCACGTTCGCGCAGGCGGCAAAGCACCTCGATGCCATCGCTCTGCTCCAATCGAAAATCAGCAACGAAGCAGCAGGCATCCCCCGATAACGGATCGTCCAGAAGCGCCGCACCAGCCGCATAGGCCCGGACGTCAAAACCCTGCGCACGAAAGAGAAGCTGCAGTGAACGGCGAACACCGGCGTCATCCTCGACCAGAAGAAGACGCGGGCGTTCCCGCAACGGGGCCGCAATATTCTCGCCTGACATCTCACACCATCGGCCCAGCGGCATTGCTGGTCCCTCGGACGATGTCAGGAAACGATCCCCGGGTCGCTACGTAAGTGTCCCGATCCTCAGCCCGTGATCCCCGCGGAAAACGCGATACGGAGCGCCTCCGACAGGCTGCGAACGCCCAGCTTGGTCATGAGGTTGGCGCGATGCACCTCTACGGTGCGCGGCGAAATCCCAAGATCATAAGCGATCGTCTTGTTTGGCAGTCCTCGCGCAAGCCCCTTGAGCACATCCTGTTCGCGCCCGGACAGAGCGGCGATGCGGATCGTTGCGTCGGCGGCGCGGGTTGCCCTGCCTTCAACGTCGGCAAGCCGTTCGAAGGCACTTTCAATAGCCGCGAGCAACACCGCCTTCTCGAACGGTTTCTCGATGAAGTCGACTGCGCCGGCCTTCATCGCGCTTACAGCGATCGACACATCGCCATGCCCGGTCAGGATGATGACGGGCATCGCGATACCGCGTTCGTTCAATTCCTTTTGGACTTCGAGCCCATCCATCTGAGGCATACGCACATCGAGGAGAATGCAGCCCTCGGCCGCGTTCCTCACGTCTTTCAGAAATTCAACACCGGAGGACCAGGTTTCGACCGAGAAACCTGATTTCTTGAGCATGAAACCGGCAGATCGACGGATTGCATCTTCATCGTCGACGATGTGGACGATCCGCTTATCCTCCATAAGATTGCTCCCTATCTGCCCTGACCAGTGTGAAATGGAATTGCGTGCCGCCCCCTTCCGCAGGCTCCATCCAGATGCGCCCGCCATTGGCTTCGACAATCGTTCGACAAATCGAGAGACCCAACCCCATGCCGTCCGACTTGGTGCTGACAAAGGCCTTGAAGAGCTGGGCAGCGACCTCGGGGGCCATTCCCGTGCCGGTATCGGACACCGTGACACGCACAAAACCCGCCTGGTCGGGACCGGTGCGGATGGTGAGCACAGGCCTGGCGCGCGCATTCATGGCCTCGACCGCATTGCGGATCAAGTTCACGAGGACCTGCTGGATCTGGACCTTATCGACGAGGACCGTCGCAGCTTCGTGATCGATGTCCATGCGGGTTTCGATCGATTTCTCGCCCGCGCCCATCAGGCCGAAGGCAGCCGCTTCGTTAATGAGGTTGGGCAAGTTCTCGACAGTCTTCTCGACCTCCCCCCTGGCAACGAAATCACGCAAACGGCGCACGATATGACCCGCGCGCATCGCTTCCCCCGCGGCGTCTGTCAGCGCCTCCCGGATGTCGGGCAGATCATCGGGATCTGGCTGGTCGAGCAGGTCCCGGACCGCTTCGAGATAGTTGGCTACGGCGGTGATCGGCTGATTCAGCTCATGGGCGAGCGTCGACGCCATCGTCCCCATCGCGCTGACGCGCGCGACGTGGATCAGTTCGGATTGAAGCTGCTCTAGCCGCTCCTGTGTCCTTTGGCGATCCGTCAGATCGCGAATGAAGCCGGTGAACAGCCGCTGGCTCTCGCCGGCCGCTTCTCCAACCGACAACTCCATCGGGAAGGTCGTCCCATCCTTTCGCAGTGCAAAAACCACGCGTCCGATCCCGATGATGCGCCTCTCTCCTGTACGCAGATAGCGCTCGAGAAAACCGTCATGGCGTTCGCGATAAGGCGAGGGCATCAACATGCTGACATTGGAACCCAGGACTTCCTCCTGAGTGTAACCGAACAAACGCTCGGCCGCCGTGCTGAACGACACCATCGTGCCGCCTTCATCGATGACGATCATTGCATCGGGGACCGTCGACAAAATCGAACGAAGATGCGCTTCACTGTTGCGAAGAGAGCTCAGCGTTGCTCGCTGGTCGGTGATGTCGTGGACAATTGTCGCGAAACCGCCCAACGATCCGTCGGGTTTTTTCAACGCGGTGATGGAAATGTGAGCCAGAAACTCACTGCCATCCTTACGAATCTGCCACTCGTCGATCTCGATCTTGCCACGGTGTTGTGCTTCGGCAAGCAAGGACGTCGGCTTGCCGCTGGCGACGACATCGGCCGGATAAAACCGATCTGTAAGCTGGCCGGCCATCTCGGCCTCTGTCCAGCCTTTCAGACGCTCGGCGCCCCCGTTCCAGATCGTGACCCGTCCTTCAGCATCGAGCATATAGATCGCATAATCTTCCGCCCCATCGATGAGCAGGTTCAGTTCTGCGGCCAGCATCCTCGTCCCGTCCGCGAGATCGCGAGCGCGTGAGAGAGTACGATGGTGATTCCGCCAAAGCAGAGCCATGGCGGCGAGAAACAGGAACAGGGCAACCCACTGTTCTGCCACGGTCGGCCAACCGTCAACGATTGCGAGCGTCGTAAGGGTAACGAGCGTGACGCCCGCCAACACCACGATATCCGGCCTGAGCGCCACGAGCACCATACCGGCCACGCCGAGAGAGACGAAATAATGAACGCTCTCGTCGATCTGCCGGCCAAGCTGCCATCGTGTGACCACCGCGATGACGGCGATAGCCAGTCCCGCAAGGGACGCGGTCAAAAGCCGGGCATGGATCGAACGGTCAACCAGTGGCGCAATGGCACCCGCTTGCCATGAATGGAGGAATTTCCCGGATCGCGGAGCGGTTTTAATGATGACTCTGCCTCTTCGTCGTCAGAAGGAAGCAGCAAGCGCTGATACCCCTTTCTGTCTCAAGCCTATCAACAGCGCCTCGTGCGATCCATTAAAATTGGCAACCATCTCAACGATGATGTTACTTGCTTTGGAGTTCAGCGCTGGAAACATGTCCAGACCGTCGCATCCACGAGCTTCAAACCGTCGGCGTTCTTTAGGCCGGGCTCTTCGGATTGTCATCATCCGTGCGACTTGCGCGCTGCTACCTGAACCAATGGACCCGCGGGTCCATTGTGAGATGGTGAGCGCCCCAAACGCCCCTCAGTAACTTTCCGGATAGAGCCCACCCAGGCAACCGCATAGCCTCCTCCTCGCTCGAGGGCCGGATCGCTGTTGGCCTGATTCATCGGCCATCCCCCCCCGCCCAATCCGGACCTCGAGCATTCATTTCGCAGGAGGTCCGCCATGAATGATCAGGTTCCAGCGACCACGTCCAAGGCCAATCCGATCAGCCCAATTCTCGATCATCCGGTTGATTGGCTTCGCACGGAGATTGACCGCCTCTTCGAAGATTTTGGCCGCCCCGCCGCCAGTCTGTTCGGTGTCGGCAATCGATCTTCAATCGCGCCAGTTCCGGCTGTTGAACTTGTCGATGAGGACAAGGCCTATCGCCTCACCGCCGAGCTCCCTGGCCTGTCCGATGATGATATCGATATCAGCGTCGCTGACGGTCTCCTGACGATAGCCGGCGAAAAGAAGGAGGAGACCGAACGCAAGGACAAGGGCTATGTATTCAGCGAACGGCGATATGGCTCCTTCCGGCGCCAGGTATCCTTGCCCAGCGACGTTGACCCGAACGCGATCACCGCTGCATTCAAGGATGGTGTCCTCACCGTCACACTGACCAAGGATGAAAATGCGCCAGCGCGGAGTCGGAAGATCGAAATCGGGCAGGCATAGCAGTTTGCCGGAGGCTTCGACGGGACCTCGGCACCACGCAGACCCGCAAGCCGACGTCATAACCCTTCTCGAGGGACGAGCCTTCGGCTCTGGAGAGCCCATGCGTCGGATCGACACGCATGCGGCGCGTCTATTCCTCGTCGGCGATCGCGCATGGAAGCTCAAGCGTGCCGTCCAGTTCGACTATCTGGATTTTTCAACCGCCGATAGACGCCGCGCCGCCCTGGAAGCGGAGCTACGGCTTAATCGCAGGACCGCGCCGGAACTCTACCTGGCGGTTCGCCCGGTATCCAAGAATTCGGCGGGCTGCCTGAACCTCGATGGCGACGGAGAACCTGTCGATTGGCTTCTGGAGATGCGCCGCTTTCCCGATGACGCCTTGCTCGATCATGTGGCAACCCAAGGTGGCCTGACCGATGTGCTGATCACGCAGCTCGCAGACCGGATCAAGGCATTTCATGATGGCGCCGAGACGTGCCTGTCCGGATCGGGGCGCAGCCGTTTGGAAGCCGTCATTGCCGGGAATGATCGAAGCATGGCTCGATTCCCCGACATTCTTCCCGCTCGGCTCGTGAGAGACCTGATCGACAGGCAAGTCGCCCTGCTGGCCCAGCACTCCGATCTGCTCGATTCACGTGCGCGAAGCGGGCGCGTGAGACATGGCCATGGCGATCTGCATCTGGGTAACATTGCCGTGATCGACGGGAGCCCCGTCCTGTTCGACTGCCTGGAATTCAGTCCCGAACTTGCGACCGGCGATGTCCTTTACGACCTTGCGTTCCTACTCATGGATTTATGGGGCCGCGGCCTTCATTGCGAAGCGAATGCCCTGTTCAATCGCTATCTGGACATTTCCCCTCAGGACGATGCCGGCGTGGCCCTTGTGCCGTTGTTTCTTTCGATCCGAGCCGGGATTCGCGCCCATACATCGGCCGCACAGGCGAGCGATGGTTCAGACGAAGCTCTGACCCAAAAGGCCAGCGCCTATCTGACGCTGGCGCGCGCAGTGCTCGAACCGGTGCCCGCGCGGCTCGTCGCCATTGGCGGGCTTTCCGGATCCGGCAAGTCCACAATAGCGAAACTGATCGGCCATTCCCTCGGCGAGGTTCCAGGCGCGCGTATTCTGAGATCCGATGTGCTGCGGAAGCGACTTGCCGGCGTGCCGCCAGAATCGCCGCTTCCCAAAGACGCATATACCCTGTCCGCGAACGCAGCGATTTACACAGAGCTGAGACGGCTGGCGGGACACATGCTTTACGCCGGGCATTCGGTGGTGGCCGACGCTGTCCATGCGAAGCCTGAAGAGCGCACGGAGATCCATCAGGTCGCACTGCGACGAGATGTGCGGTTCGATGGGATATGGCTCGACGCATCACCCGATATGCTGACGGCGAGGGTATCCGCCCGGACACATGACGCTTCCGACGCCAACGGCGCCGTTGTCGAATTGCAGACTCGCTATGATCTGGGTGAGATCGACTGGCACCGCGTCAACGCGGCGGATGACCGCAAGACGGTCGCAACGCAAGTCATGGACGTCCTGGATGTTCGCCATTTGTGACGGGGAATGATGCAGGCCGCGCATGTCGCCCCAGCCGAAGGGATTCTCCATCCGGTGAGGTCGCGATGCCGATCATTGTTCGGCGCGCGCGCAATCGATGCACAATGCTGCCTCCGGCCGTGCATCCAGCCGAGCCGGTGCAATCTGCGACCCACAACGAACGCATTCGCCATAGGTGCCCTTCGCAATTCGCTCCAGGGCACGATCGATCGAAGCGGCCTCCCGCACGATCAAGCTTGCCTCGGCTTCCAGACCCGCATCATCTTCGACTTCGACGGCCTGTTCCGATGAGTCCGCATTAAGGGGCTCAGCCAGATCCGCATTCACTCGCGTCAGCCGAGCGCGAAGTTCCGACAGTCGCTCTGTCAGGCGCTCTTCTATGGCGGCTGTGTCAGTCACGGAGATTCCTTCAGAACAGTAGGTACCGAAATCGGCTTGGGGTTCGGTGCAGATTTATAGCGCCTTCTTCAGACGCAGGTAAGCCGAACGAAGTTCATCAGCGAGCACCTGGAGCGCGGCCTTGATGTTACCGCCGCTCTCCTGAAGGCGAGCTTCTGCAACGAAATGGTGCCATTTGGTTTCGAGCTCGTCCCACTCCTCGCGAGCTTCCATCGCGCCCAGATGCACCTGGACCTTGGCTTCGTCCCGGAGCTTGGCAAGATCAGCCTTAAGTTCTTCAATGGTGCTCATCGGTCGCTCCCCGGCAACAAGGTGTTGAGAAGTGTTCCTGTAGCCGAGCCTGAAGCACTGGGCGCTACGTAAAGCACCGGATACACGTTGGCCCCGGTCCTGGATTGCTCTTCAGGCTCGCTGCGCAACCCGCACGACGACTATCCGCGTATGATCGTTCTCGGGGAACGGGATTCCGCGTGCGTCCCAGAGCGTCCCTTCAACCTCGATTACCGGTTCTTCGCTCTCCAGAGTATCATCCGTCTCGATCGTCACATGAATAGACCCACGGCCTCGCCGCAGGGTCAATTCGACGCTCTCCCAGTCCCTGGGCAAGACGGGGCGCACCTGAAGTTCGCCGCCCACGAGCCGAACGCCAAGAATCTCCTCTACCGCCAACCGCCATGTCCAGGCTGCGGCACCCGTGTACCAGGTCCAGCCACCTCGGCCGAGGTGGGGCTCCATGCCGGCAATGTCAGCCGCCACGACATAAGGCTCGGTTCGATAATGGGCGGCGCTGCGAGCCGTCGCGGCATGCTGAATAGGATTGATTCGGTCGAAGAGCGCCTTGGCCCCATCACCATCCCCCGTGCGCGCGAACGCGAGCGCGAGCCAGCTTGCCGCGTGGGTATACTGGCCTCCATTCTCGCGAATTCCCGGCGGATAGGCCTTGATATAACCCGGCTCACGCGGCGTGCGGTCAAAGGGCGGATCCAGCAGACGCACGAGACTGTCGTCATCCCGAACCAGATATCGTCTGGCCGAAGCGAGCGCCGATCGGGTACGCTCGACCTTGCCGGCACCCGACAATACGGACCACGACTGCGCGATGGAATCGATGCGGCATTCCTGTTCTTCCGACGCGCCCCATGGACGGCCGTCGTCGTCGAATGCGCGCAAATACCATTCGCCATCCCACCCCGACCGTTCCACCGCGGCCGCAAGCGTCTCTGCGCGGCCGTTCCAATGGTCGCGGAACTCGTTCCGGTCCGCATCCACACAATGACGCGTGAAATTTCGGATGGTCGCGATGAGAAACCAGGCGAGCCATATGCTTTCGCCATGCCCCCGGTTGCCCACGCGATCCATGCCGTCATTCCAGTCCCCTGCACCAATCAGCGGGAGGCCATGAGACCCGAGGCGGTAGGCGTGGGAAAGCGCGCGCTCGCAATGAACGAACAGGGATTGCGTGTAGTCACTCACCTCGAAACGCGCATAGCGATCGGTTTCTTCGGCCGTGAGCGGGGGCGCCCGCAGAAAAGGAACCAGCTCGCTCAGGATGGTTTTGTCTCCGGTCGCCTCAACATAATGAGCAACGGCGTACGGTAGCCAGACCAGATCGTCCGAGCAGCGCGTGCGGACGCCGCGATCCAATGGCGGATGCCACCAATGCAGCACGTCGCCTTCCTCGAACTGATGGGCAGCCGCGGCAAGGATATGCTGCCGTGTTGCATTCGGATCGGCATGGATCTGTGCCAGAACATCCTGCAGCTGGTCGCGAAAACCGAAAGCGCCGCTCGCCTGATAAAAGCCCGCGCGAGCGCGGATGCGGGCGCTGAGCGACTGGTGCGGCAGCCACCGGTTGACCATCAGGTCAAAGGCGGGATCGGGCGTCTTGACCTGCACCGCGTCCAGCCTGTCCTTCCAGAAACCGGCACACTCCCGCGCCGCGGTCTCGAAGGCCGATGGGTCCTGCCAGCGACGGACAAGGTCACGCGCGTGATCCAGGTCGTCGCCCTGCCCCAGCACAAAGCAAACTTCTGCGGTTCCTTCAGCCGGGATATCAAGATGGACCTGCAGGGCGGCGCAGCAGTCGTCACCGGCAGCATGCTGCCGGTGACCAAGATCCCAGTTCAGAAGTCCGAGGGGACTGGTGGGGTCGGCGTCATCGCCGTGAAAATCGTAGCGTGAGGTGGTGAGCGTGTGGACCGGAAGTGTCGAAGCAAGAAAGGAGATGCGGTCGGCAAATTCGTCGGTCCAGGGATTTTGGCCGAGAATCGCGTGCGAGATCGGATCATAGAATGAGCGGCGCAGGGGCGCCTGTTCTCCTTGCACAGCGCCCATCAGCCATTCGGCATAGTAGGTAGCCGTGATCCGGCGCGGACGCGGCAACTGATTACGCAAGCGAAGCCGGACAAGCTTCACGGTGTCGTGCGTCGGCACGATGACGGAGAGCTCCTGTTCAAGGCCTTCGCTATGCCGGTGCCAGGACGTACGGTCGGGGCCGTGATCGATGCGGCATGCCGTGTCTCCACCGGCCGGAAGCGGCGTCGGCGTCCAGAGCCGTGCGTTTTCCTCATCGCGCAGATAAAGGCGTTCGCCTTGAGGATCTTCGACAGGGTCGTTGAACCACGGCGTGAGACGGTTTTCACCACTGTTTATCGCCCAGGTGAAGCCCAGACCGCCCTCGGTCACGATCGTCCCGAAGCCGTCGTTGGCGAGGACGTTGGCCCAGGGCGCAGGGGTCGGCGCACCGGGTTCCAGATAGATAGTATAGTCGCCCGTATCCGGATCGAAGCCTCCCCACCCATTATCGAATTGCAGATCAGCCGGGCGCGGTACGGGCGCCGTCATGATTGTACCGGAGTTCGCCCCGACCGGCGCGAACAGCGGGCCCGGATGCGGCGGCTGGTCGTATCGCGCAAGCTGGTCGACTAGGCTGCCGCCGGCTTCGTCAAGGATGAGGCGGGCAACCTGATCGAGAAGCGCCGCCCGCTCGCCATCGGATGGACCGATGCCGACGAGGTGTATCCCGGCATGGGTGCCAAGGCGATCCTGTAGCCCGGCATCCTTCAGCACTTCCAGAAGACGCTCGCGGACGGGCTCGATATAGCCCGACGTTCCTTCATGCGTCACCACCAGGTCGATCGGCATACCACGCTGCCGCATGAGCTTGTGGAAGGAGAGAAGCTGTCGAAGCAGGTCCTGCTGCTCCGCGGTTCCGGAACGCAGCATCAAAATAGGATGGTCGCCCGATATCCCGAGCGCCCAAAGGTCCCCGCGCCGAAATGTGCGCGCGCCGGCCGATCCCGGCTCTGCCGCTCTGGTGAGAAGAGTGGACAGCAACGCCTGCGCCTGCGGCACGATGTGCGGCTGCAGGCCCAGCTTGTGCATCTCGCGCGCCGCCGCACTTGCCGTATCGCTCACAGCCCAGTCGAGTGACGGCAGGGTGGTAAAGCGCTCGGCAAGTTCGAGGGCCGATTGCCGGGATCCAGCCGCAATGGTGACGAAGGCGAATTCACGTCGCGCGCGCGGAGGCAGTTCCACCGTCATCCTGATCGCGCAGATCGGATCAAGCGTCCAGCCGAGCGGGCCACCAGGCAGTTCCCCGGTCAACAATGCGGGCCGCCTGGGGCACCCATATCGTCCGATGAAAGCGCTGCGATCGGCTTCGAGACCGAGCAGGGTAACGCCATCTTCATCCCCGATCACACGGGTCAGCAGGACGGGCGGACGTTCCGCCGAACTGCGCGGCCGCCGCGTGAAAAGCAGGCCGTCATTGCCAGGCAAGGCTTCCGCCCCCACGAACAGCTTGCTGAAGGCAGGGTGGCGCGCCGCGTCCTGGGCCGGAGCCAGAACGATCTGCGCGTAGCCCGTGACTTCGATGGTCCGGGGCTTATCGCTATCATTGACAAGAGCGACACGCCGGATCTCCAGGTCGTCGGCATTGGCGACATTGATCGTTGTCGTGACCGACAAGCCGTGGGCGCGCTGGTGGAACTCCACCTGATGCGCTTGGAAGATCACCTCCGGCGCGTCTTCGGGTCGAGAAAAGGGGCCGCCCGTTGCCGACCAGGTAACATCTGCATCCCGGTCGTGCAGATAGATCCAGAAACCTGCGTCCCCACGGGTCAGGGCATGCTGGTTCCAGCTCAGCCCACCTGCACCGTCTGTCCGAATGCGGCTCGAAAGCCGGCCATTGCCGAGAATCTGCCACGCGTGCTCCCCACGGCGCCGAGTGGGTGCCCAGCCGTAAAGGCCCGGAATCAGTTCGTCGGGTTCCGGCTGTGGCTCACGAACCTCAAGCCGCGCGATCTCGGGCGGCAGCTCCCATGGAATCCTTTCGTTAAGGAGCAGGTCGACGGTGCGGATATGAGGATCGGTGTGGAACCAGCGCACGAGCATGTCATCGCACAACGCGTTTCCGAGCGCGGCAAGGCTCATGCCATGATGATGAGCCATGTAGGAGCGCACGACGGCAAAGCGTTCACCGTCAGGCGCCCGCTCGGGCGTGAAGTCGACCGCTTCGAAAAATCCGTATCGGCCGATGAGGCCAAGATCCGCCAGAGTTTGAAGGTTGCGCGTCGCCAGCGCGGGCCGGATCGTCAGCGCCAGCGCCGTCGCATAGGGGCTGATAACCAGATCGCGCCCCAGACCTCGCTGGAGGCCGAGCGCAGGGACGCCGAATGCGTGATATCGGTAGACGCGGTCCTCGCCCATCGATGCGAAGGACGACTCCGAAATACCCCAAGGCATATCATGTGACCGCCCGAATGCGATCTGGATAGCAATCGCGGTCCGGTCACTCATTCCGAGCAGGGTTTGGGGATCGCTCTGCAGGAAGATGTTCGGCATCAGATATTCGAACATCGAGCCGTTCCACGATATCAACGCCAGGCCTGCGTGCTGCTTGGTGATGGGCCGCCCGAGATGGAACCAGTGCAGAGGCTCTATGTCGCCCTTCGCGATGGCGAAAAAGCTGGCGAGGCGTGCTTCGCTGGCGAGCAGATCGTAGTGGTGCGGATCTATTCGATCGGCGCTCACATTGTAGCCGATATGAAAGAGCCGGCTGCCGGCATCGAACAGGAACGAGAAGTCCATGGCGTGCGCGGCGGCGTTAGCGCGACTGGAGAGGTCATCGAGGCGGTCATGAAGCGCTTGCCGGGCCGCCTGGCCTTCCTCGATCGCCGCCTGGAGATCGTGCGCCCATTGCCGGCTTTCCGCCGGTAGCTGGTCTCTCGCCGCATTGAGGACGCCAATTGCTGCCGCGGCGCCCGCGTGCGTGGACGGCAGCCGGTCGTTCGCCAACAGGTCGGCGACTTTTGCCGCGACGTTCGAACACTCTGCCGGATGCGCCGCGAGCGTCTCCCACCAGGGCGAGAACAGCCGAAGGTCTCGCCGCATGCCGGACAGATGATGTTCGAGCCGCTCCAGCCAGGCTTGGACATTCCGCAGGGAGGCGATTTCATCCTCGCCGACGCTTTCGGCCATCAGGGTAATCTGCTCGCGCAGGCGAGGAAGATCGATCGACAGGAGATCGTCGATCCTCTCGGCCCAGTCTTGCCTCCCTTCCTCAATCCTGCGGGCGGTTTCCCGCATAGCCTCAAGGATCGAGCCGGCGGCGGAGGCCGCTTCGAGGTCGATCGTCGCAATCGCTTCGGCGAGCAACTCGATATTGTCGTCAAACCCTCGCCACAAATCCGTGGCGACCGGTGGCAAGCTTCTGGCTTCCTGAAGGGCTCGCGCGACGGTGATCAGACTGACCGCGAGATTTCCGCTGTCGACGGTCGAAACATATCGGGGCTCCAGGGCCGCGAGCGTTCTCGTCTCGTACCAGTTGAGAATATGGCCGCGGTAGCGGTCCAGGCGATCCAACGTATCGAGCGTGTTGTGAAGCCGTGTCGCAACCTCGTTGAGGCCGATATGTCCGAGGCGCCAGGCAGTGAGGACCGATACCATCATCATTCCGATGTTGGTCGGCGAGGTTCGGTGCGCGATTTCCTCGTCGGGCGGCTCCTGATAGTTATCGGGTGGCAGCCAGTTGTCCTCGGGGCGCACAAAGGTCTCGAAAAAGAGCCAGGTGCGCCGCGCCATCAGTCTCAGGAACTTTCGATCGTTTTCGGACAGCGTGTCCTTTGCCGGCTCAATCGGACGGCTGATCCGGATCGCGATCTCAGGCGCAATGAACCAGAGCAGCAGCAGGGGAGCCGCGACAGGCAGGGAAGCGGGCGCCGCAAGGAACAGACCCGCGCCGATGATCAGCGCGAACACCGGAGAGGCGGCCATGTCACGCCATGCCGCCAGTCGCGGATGTCGCGCCGCGTTGCGCGTCGCCATGTGGGCGGCCGACGTCCATTCGAGCTTTCTTTGGCCCGAATGGAGACGCCATAGGGTGATGGCAATGGCATGCAGCGCTATCATCGCGTCACTGACGAGAAAGACGATAGCGAGAAACCAGCGACCCGCGTGATCCGCCAGACGTCGCAGCAGGTTCTGCATGACGCCGCGGCGGCGGCCCTGCGCGAGGCCGGTCACGAGGTCCGTAAAGAGATATGCACCGGGCGCGATGACGGCAAGCAAGGTCCAGACCCAGGGCTGCCCATGGAGAAGAAACCATCCACCCACCAGCAGCGCCACAATACTCGCTGGAATTATGCTGCGCCGCAAATTGTCGAATATCTTCAGCCGATCGAACCAGCCGAGCCGGTTGCGCAGCCATCGGCCATCGCCGCCGGGCACGAAGGGAAAGAGCCATGGCAGGATCTGCCAGTCCCCACGGACCCATCTGTGCCAGCGCCAGGTGAAGTCGAGATAGCTGGTCGGGAAGCTCTCATAAACGATCGCATCGCTGACCAGCGCCGCTCGCCCGTGCAGTCCTTCGAACAGGTCATGGCTGAGAAGTGTATTCTCGGGAACGCGCCCTTCGAGGCTCCGATGAAAGGCCGCCACATCATAGAGGCCCTTGCCCACGTAGACGCCTGTGCCGAGCAGATCCTGATAGACGTCGGATACGGCGCGCGAATAGATATCGATGGTCGTGTCACCGCCATAGAGGCGCGAAAACAAGGATTGGCCGGTCGCTTCCGGCGCCAGCTCAACGCGCGGCTGAAGAACCGTATATCCTCGTTCGACCGCGCCGGTCGCAGCGTTGAAGTGGGCGCGGTTAAGGGGATGAGATAGCGTCCCCACCAGTCGCCGGACGATGCCGGCCGACAACCTGGTATCGGCATCGGCCGTCATCACGAAACGGCATCGCCGCAACCGTTCGATGCTACCGACGGTCACATTGAAGGGGGACGCATCTCCGTTCAGGATGAAGGCGTTGAACTGCTCAAGCTTTCCGCGCTTTCGCTCCCAGCCCATCCAGCAGCCCTGGGCCGCGTTGAACCGTCGTGGCCGATGCAGCAAATGGAACGGCCCATGTCCCTTGGCATTGGCAAAGCGCGCGTTGAGTTCCTCGATCCCGCTGGTCAGCGCGCGAACGATATCGGCATCGACCGAGACACTTTCCTGTGACGCATCGGCGAAATCGCTGAGCAGCACGAATTCGAGCGCGGCATCGGGATTGGAAAGGCGGTGTGCCTCCAGGCGCCGAAGCAGCGGCGCGATATCCGACAATCGCGCGACCAAGACAGGCATCACGACTGCCGTCGCCGAACTTTCGGGGATGCCGTCCTTGAAATCGAGCTTGGGGAGTACGTTCGGCCGAACGATGTGGGTCACGAGCCAATTGACGAAGGTGATGCTCAGGATCGATGCGGGTAGCAGGGTGAGCGCGATCCCTAGAAGCCAGGATCCGGCGGTGGCGCCGGTGGAAACCAGATAGGCTGCGGGTAGAGCAAAGCCCGCAAGGCCCGCGAGCAGCAAGGCGGCTGCATAAAGCAGGCCTGGATAACGCAGCGCGCGTCGCAATATCGAGCCCGGCGTCCATGGACGAGGATCGATCGCGTCGGCAAAGGCAGGCCGTCCGATATCGATGAGCCAGAAGCCTACATGGCCCGATGGCGCTTCGTCGCTGCTATAGCACTGGCGCAAGGCACGCTCGGCGACATCCCATTCCGGGAGTCCCGACTGGTCGGCAAGCTGCTCGACCGCATGGCGATATCGATCGCGCGTATCGAAGTCCATATGTGGATAGACGCCTGCCGGGTCGCGCCGGAGGATGGCTTCGACCTGGCTCGTTCGATCGAAGAAGTCGTTCCATTGAATCGTCGCGATCACGCCAAGGTTCGCGATTGCGCGCGCGACGCATTCCGTATCGTCAAAACCAACCATCGCCGTGTCGGGCGTCTCGACGATCTCAAAGGGCGGCTCGACCTCCGGGAAGAGGTGGCTGAAACCTCCGATGAGCAATTCCAGGCAGACTATGCGCAGCATGGTCGGGAAGGCCCAGGTCTCGGCGATGCTGAGCGGCATCTTCTTTTGATATTGCTCTACGAACAGCACCGCGCCATTCAGCGAGACCTGCAGGTGAGAAGCCTGCAGCAAGGCATGGGCAAGCTGATGCACGCGAGGGCGACCGAGCCCGTCCCCGGAGATCGCCGGAAGTTTCGCGTAGAACTCTCCGGGAAGATCCTCGCGGATCTGCAGGATGGCGCGTTGTATCTGATAATCGTTGTCGAGCAGCCATTCAGCCGCGGCGCCTGCGCGCTTGTCGGCCTTGGCGGCCGCCTGTCGGGCCTGCCTCAGCCAGGTCTTCATCTCCTCGAGATGCGCCCATGCGGGCAGCGGCACCGACTTGCCGAGCAGTCCTGTCAGGCGATGACGGTCGGCGACCTCCTCCGCCGCCCCGGCGAGCGGATCGCGCTCCTCATAATCGGCCATCAATCAGACCTGAATGGCCGTTGGCAATCTCACGCTCTGGCTGGCGGCAGGCGAAGTCATTTGCGCCTTGCGACTCGCCGAAGGCAGGACGAGCATCGGGACACTGCAATGGGCCATCAGATAGGAGGCAACCGTTCCGTACGGGACGTCCCTGACATGCTGATGCCCGTGCCCGCGTGCGGACATCACCGCGAGATCAGCCGCTTCGCGATCGATCAACGCGCAAAGCGTGTCGCGAACGTCGCCGCCACGGATGACAATCGCGCGAGCGCGAAGGCCCATCGCCGAAAGATTGGACCTGGTCCGATCCAGATAGCTGCGCGCGGCCTGCTCGTTGCGTTCGATCAGGTTTTCGCGCAGCGTCTCGTCTTCGGTTTCCAGGGGTCGCGCCTGGATCATTTCGGGCGTGGGGACGACATGAACGAGCAGCAGCTCAGCGTCGGCTGCCTTCGCGAGGCGCACCGCAAGGGGCAGCACGCTTTCGGCCCAGCGCGAGCCATCGAGCGGCACCACGATCCGTCGATAGGCCGAACCCGGGACGGGCGCTTCCACCGGAACAAGCAGGACAGGGCCTGGTGCCTGGGACAGCACCTTGTGGACTGTGCCCCCGACGCCGTCGCGGCCGGCTTCCTTTCGTCCGCGCCTGCCCAGCACGACCATCCCTTCGTCACACTCCCGCACGTACCGGCAGATTTCCTCCGCCGCCGGTCCTTCTGCGAGCTCAATGGTCGTTTGAGATGAGGACGGTTCGATCGTCGCAGCACAACGATCGAGCACCCGCATGGCCTCGCGGCGACGAAGATTGCACTCGATGGGGTCAGGCCGTGCGTCGGGCGACGCGTCTCTGTCCAAGACCTGAAGCAGCGTTACCGGAACGTCGAGCGTTGAAGCCAGAGCAAGAGCGTGTGGATAGATCCACGCGTTGCGATCGGTGCAATCGATGCACGCGACGACGCCGGATGTCTTCGCGGACATTCGGGGCTGGGAGAAGGATGGAAAGGCAGATACGGCAGACATAGGAAAACCTCCTGTTGCCGTCCGTCTCCCCGCTACCGGCGGCGCTCATTCCGACTGTTGCTATCAACGTCATCTGGCCGGACCCTGTTCCCCGATTCCAGCCAGCACTCAAAGGCTATCGGCGGTTCCAGGATGGGGCCATTAGGGCTTTTACGAATGCCGCCGGACTCAGACGACGTTCTCGGGTAACCTTCCCGAGCTCGCGATTGCGCGACAATATGCGGGTGAACCCAGGCGGATCAGCACCGGTAGACGCAATTTCCTGTACCTCGCATCAGTGTCATTTCACCCGGCGCTCAGCCCGATTGTCCCTCCGCCTCCGCGACGGCCTTGATCGTTCGCACGAAGCTGTCGGGATTGAGCGACATGGAATCGATACCCTCCGAAATCAGGAACGCCGCAAAGTCCGGATGGTTGCTCGGCCCCTGGCCGCATATGCCGATCTTGATGCCCGCCGCGTGCGCCTTGCGAATGGCTTCCGAGATCATGCGGGTGACGGCTTCGTCTCTTTCATCGAAGAGATTGGCCAGAATCCCGGAATCGCGGTCGACACCCAACACAAGCTGGGTGAGGTCGTTGGAGCCGATGGAAAATCCGTCGAAGCGCGTAGCGAACTGCTCGGCGAGAATGACGTTCGAGGGTATCTCGCACATCATGTAGATTTGCAGCCCATTCTCCCCGCGGCGCAAACCGTTCTCGGCCATCGCTTCGAGCACGCGATCCGCCTCGGCCGGCGTGCGGCAGAAGGGGACCATGACGATGACGTTCGAGAAGCCCAGTTCCTCCCGGACCCGCTTGAGCGCGCGGCATTCGAGAGCGAAGCCTTCGCGATACCGTTCATCGTAATAGCGCGAGGCGCCGCGGAAGCCGAGCATCGGATTCTCCTCATCCGGCTCGAAGGCGTCGCCGCCCACAAGGTGCGCATATTCGTTCGTTTTGAAATCGCTCAGGCGCACGATGGCGGGGTGCGGGTAATAGGGACTTGCAAGCTTCGCGATGCCGCGCGCGAGGACATCGACAAAAAACTCCGATGGGTCGGAATACCCCTTGGTCAGATCGCGTATTTGCCGTTGAGCTTCAGCGCTCACGCGATCCGGGTGAACCAGTGCCATCGGATGCACCTTGATATGCGCGTTGATGATGAACTCCATGCGCGCAAGGCCGACCCCTCGGGCAGGAAGCCGCCACCACTGGAATGCCGCCGCCGGGTTCGCGATATTGACCATGATGTCCGTCCGGGTGGCCGGCAGGGAGCCGATATCCACGTCCGTCACGGAAAAATCGAGTATGCTGGCGTAGATTGTTCCGACGTCACCGTCAGCGCAGCTGATCGTGATCTCGCTGTTCTCGGCAATGATCTCGGTCGCGTTTCCGGTGCCGACGATTGCGGGAACACCGAGTTCGCGGCTGACGATGGCAGCGTGGCTGGTGGTGCCGCCATGATTGGTCACGATCCCCGCCGCGCGTTTCATGACCGGAACCCAATCGGGGTCAGTCGTCTCAGTGATGAGAATAGACCCGTCCCGGAACTGGGCGATGTCGGCGGCGGTCCGGATGACACAAGCCTTGCCAGCAGCGATGGCTGTTCCCACCGCCGCGCCCGTCAATAGCGGGTCGCCTTTCTCCTTGAGGCGGTAATGCCGGAATGTCGAAGTGCTGGCCTGGGCCTGAACCGTTTCGGGACGCGCCTGGACGATGTAGAGTTCACCAGTCTCGCCGTCCTTCGCCCATTCCATGTCCATGGGACGCTGGTAATGGTCCTCGATTGCCACGGCCCACCGCGCGAGCTGGACGATATCGCTGTTATCGAGAACGAAGCTCTGACGCTCCTGCTCGGTTGTCTCGACGATCCTCGTACGGTGGCTTCCGCCTTCCCCATAGACCATGCGGAACGCCTTACCGCCCAACTCCTTGTCGATGATCGGTTCGGTCCCCGGCTGCGCGAGAAGCGGTTTGAATACGACATATCTGTCCGGGTTTACGCTCCCCTGGACGACGGTCTCGCCCAGCCCCCAGGCGGCGCTGATGACGATAGCATTTGGAAAGCCAGTTTCGGTATCGATCGAGAACATGACGCCCGATCCGCACAGGTCCGAGCGGACCATCTGCTGAATGCCGATCGACAGCGCAACCTCGAGATGATCGAAGCCTTTCGCATCGCGGTAACTGATCGCGCGATCGGTGAACAGCGAGGCGAAGCATCGACGACAGGCCGCCAGAAGTGCGGCCCGGCCCCGGACATTGAGGAAGGTTTCCTGCTGGCCCGCGAAGCTCGCATCCGGCAGATCTTCGGCGGTCGCGCTGCTGCGCACGGCAACGGCGGGACGCTCTGTGCCGGTACGCCGGCCAAGTTCCGCATAAGCGGACACAATCTCCTCGGCGATATGGGAGGGCATTTCCGCTTCCAGAAACAGACTCCTTATAGCCTGCCCCGCTTCCTGAAGGGTGCATCCGCCGGAGTGGAAGGCGGAGAGATGTTCCGTAATGCGGGGTGCAAGCTCATTGTCGTGAATGAACGCCCTGTAAGCGTCCGCAGTGGTGGCAAAGCCAGAGGGCACCTTCACGCCCTTCTGAGCGAGGGCCGCGGTCATCTCGCCTAAAGACGCGTTCTTGCCGCCTACGGCCTGCACATCAGCGATACCGATGTCTTCGAACCACAAAATCATCGGCTTGGACATAGCTCATCTCCAGCTTGCGTAAGGTGCCAGAGGCCGCCTCAAGGTTTCACCCAGCCACCTCTTTTGTGGTCACCATCACCGCGCCGACTGGCAACGTCACTACGTAAGGCTCCTGAGTGTATCGATGGACTTCGGCTCGATCATCAGATTGACCGGATCAGCTCCGGCCGGATGGCCCAAGATCGAGAGCAGGTTATGGGCAACACAAATGCATGATCGACGAACTGCGGGCGCGGGCGTAATACTCACCCTATCGCGCCATTGCCTGCCTGTCGTCAGTTTCACCGATCAGCAGATCGCAGGCCGTCCACCAAGCCTGCCAAGCTGTGCAAGTCCGCCAGCCCCATCGAAGGAGTACACTGACGTAAGAGGACGGCGAACGACGCATCGCTGAATTGGGGCGGAAGCTGCAAAGCGCAGGTGGCCAGCGCACGATCTTAGGTACGATCCCAGTGTTCGCTGAAAAGGGATGACCTCGGAGGGCAGATGCAGCGAACGGGCTGCCTGCCCAGCCTTGGAGTCCAGCGTTGAAAGCTATTCAACCGCTTGTATTCATCGCCCAAAACTACCTCACCAGGTTCCCGCGGCTTGCCGCAAACACGTCCGGGCCAAACCGCCGACGCATGTGGCTTGCGACCTTCTTCGCATAGGCGACCTGCCTCGCCTCGGTTGGGCTATGATAGACGCCAACCGCTTTCCAATAGTCTCCGGTCGCTTCCAGCCCGGACAGGAATATCCAGCGTGCCGCCTCGACATTAAAACAGGGATCGTAGCGCAGCCAATGACGGATCTGCTCCTGGGGTCGTTCGAGCAGTCGGGACATTTTCGGCACCCAGCTACTGTTGATCTGAAGCGGCCCGAGATCGTGGGTGCCGTTGGTATTCGCGATCTCCGCGCCCAGCCAGCCAGCCTCCTGTGTCCGCAAGCCCCAAAGCGTCTTTTCAAGCCAGGCACGCCCCCGCGCGGCGACGCGGATGCAACGGGCGATTTCGGCGACCTCACCAGGTGCAGCTTGCTTCGCCAGCACAGGAGCCGGCGTCAGTATGACGGACAGGATCGCTATACTGGTGAGCGCCCTTCCCGCTACCGAGGCCTGGAAAATCATTGATCGACACGCCCTCATTGCACTATCCGATCACGAAAATCGGAGGGGCCACGTCGAAGAAGATCGCGAGACGGCAGACCATCCGGCTCGAACGGAGCGCCGGTCAGCAGCGCAAGCAATCGCTGCCCGGAGACGATTTCGATGCCATCGGCGCTCGAACAGATCGTGCGGCTCATCCCGCCGGTGCGACCGGTGTGGATGAACATGCCGCGCCGCCGCCGCGCAGCGCAAAGCATGGCGAACTCACGCACATGTTCAGGCTTGATCGCATCGCGATACCGCTTCGCCTGGATCAGCCAGCGCCGGCCATCGATGATGACCTCCCCGTCGACGCCGCCGTCCCCGGTATAGCGGCGATTACGGATGACGCGGTGCCCGCGCTGCTCGAAGGCTTCGAGCAGTAATTCCTCGAACGCCAGCGGATCCATCGCGCGCAGCCGGGCATAGTGCAAGACGGCGGGCTGATCGCGATCCGGTCCGCGCAGCTGCTCGCACATCGTTCGAGCCTGTCGGCGTCGCCAGCGATGACGGATCGGAACGCGATAATGGCGGTATAGCAGGGCAACGAGGGCGGCGCAGGCGATCGCCATCAGCAAAAGTTCCATCATCTTCTCCTATCGGTCATGCCCGCCGCCACGATCGCCATGATCGTGCTGCGGCTGAGGTTGGGATTGGGGTTCTGGTTGGTGGACAGGCTCGCGCGTACCCGCGCGATCGGGCTCCGCCGGCGCGTGCTGACGGTCCCGTTCGATCGTGCCGCGCAGGAAGCGGTCGACCAGCGAGGCAGCCTCCTGCGCGCGGCCGGCGAGGATCTCGGCAAGACTGTTCGGGCGGGGTTCGGAGCGGCCCTGCCGTTTCCGCTCGCGCTGCTCCCGCTCGGCATTACGGGCGGCGCGCTCGCGGGCATTCTCCTCGCGGGAGCGGTCGTGCCGGTCCTTGTGGCGAAGTCCCCGCATCTTGTGGCTGTCGGCCCTGATCCGGCCGAGCCCTTCGAGCGACGAGGTCTTCTCGCCCGATCGCGAGGCGAGCTTTTCCGCGAGACGTTGCTGGCTCTCGGTCCAGAGCTTCACGCCATAGGCGGCGCGAGTGATGGCGGTGTAATAGTTCTGACCGTTGACGAGGCCGGATTCCACAGGCGCCAGCGCATAGACGCGGTCATAGGTCTTGGACTGCGACGAATAGACGGTTTCCGAATACCCATGATCCCAGGTCCGGTGGACCGAGAGATCGACCTGCTGGACGCGCTCGCCGCGGTCCCATCTGATCGTCGCGATATTGCCCTCGAGCGCCAGAACGGTGCCGCGTTCGGCATTCTTGACCTCGAGTTCCTTGTTGACCAGCCGCCACTGGATGCGGTCGCCCTGGGCAAGGTCGCGCTTCTCAGGCAGGAACACATTGACATGCGCCGCCTTGCCGAGGCCCGGACGCCATTCGATCTGGCGGCCATGCTCGTCGACCAGGCGCACGACCTGGCGGCCATGATTGTTCCGGCCGACCCCGACGACGCGATAGTCGGCGTCGCGTGCGATCCCCAGCCTGGGATTGTCGCGCGTGAACTTGAGCACCTGGCCCGCGCTGTAGAAGCGCGCCATCTGCTTTTCCTGGTCGGTCAGGCCGGACGGGGTCAGCACTTCGAGCCGATGGTCTTCGGCCGCGACGGTGCCCTCGCGTTTCAGGACTTCGCGGATATGGCTGTTGACGATCAGACGGGTCGCGTTGTCGAGGACGAGGATATTGGTTTCGCCCCGTATCTCCGGTTTGAGCCGGGTCCAATCGGCGACCATCGCCTTGGCGAGGTTCTCCGCGGTGTCGCCGGTGGTCACGCGATCCAGCGCGGCGAGCGACGCGGCATAGTCGCCCTTGCGCGCCATGTCCGCGGCCTCCTGCGTCGCGTCGGTCAGGTGGCGCCGCGACTCCTTGAGCTGGCTAGTCGGCAGCCCGAGTTGCTGGAGCAGCCAATAGGCCTTGCCCTGCTCGATCGCGCCCGTCTGCTTATTGTCGCCGAGGAATATGAGACGCGCGCCGGTCGCGCGGCTGATCTCCAGCACGCGCAGCGCCTGGCGGTTGCCGAGCTGGCCCGCCTCGTCGAGCGCGAGAATATGCCTGTCGGTAATGCCATAACCGCCGCTCGCGAGCAGCGAGGCGAGCGTGCGGGATTCGATGCCCGCCTTGTGCCCGAGTTCCGCCGCCGCCGAAGAGGTCGGTGCGAGCGCCACGGTGGTATAGTCGTCGCGGGTCGCATCGACCAACGCGGCGACCAGGGTGGATTTGCCTGCGCCGCCGACACCATGCACGCCGACCGCCCGGTTTGTGCCGCTGCCGATGGCGATCAGCGCCGCGGTCTGTTCGGGCTTCAGCCTGGCGGCCGTCGCAGCCTCTTCCAGCCGTTCACGGGTGGCAACCGGCTTCGCATCGCCCATGGCCAGCGACAGATGCTCGGACAGGGCGAGTTCGAGTTTGGCGGTCCGGCGCGATGTCCGGCCGCGCGGAAGCGGCTGGTCGCCGGTCTGGCGCACCGTGACCAGCAGCTTGCCCTTGTTCTCCTGCGCATCGTAGAGCGGCCGCACGTCGCCCAGGCGGACCTCACCGACATGCGATGCGAGCGCGGTGCGATAGAGACGGCCTATATTGTTGACCGCCTCGCGCGTTTCATTCTGGCGGATGCCGAACAGAGCGGCGCGGCGGGCAACGCGCGGATCGGTCTCGATGGTTCGTTCACCCCGCTCCTGCGCCGCGGCCTGGAGCCTGTCGAGATCTTCACGATAGGGTTCAGCACGCACGCGCCATTGCTCGCGCAGGTCATCGAGGCCGATCGTCTCCTTGGCCTTTCGGGTCGCGAAGAAGGAGATCCGGCGCTGGGCCTGTCCCTCAAGCCCGTGCTCCGCGGCATGCTCGTTGATCTGCTCGGCGCGCTGCGAATAGTCACGGATAAGCTGGCCGGGCATGCCTTCGACCTCGAACAGCCCCTTACGCGGATCGAACACGATCTCATGCCCCAGCGCGCGCACGTCGCGGGCAATCTCGTTGCGATAGATCTGACCCATGACGAGCTGCTCGGCATACATCGAGCGCGTCTCGAGACTCGACATGCGGTCGCCATTGAGATGGTTGGTCATGTTGAGAATGACGACATGGGTATGGAGCTGCGGGTCGTGCTCGCGGCTGGCATATTCGGTGAAACGCGCGAACAGCAGCCGGCCCGTCGTCTCGTGGACGATCTCGCCGTCCACCCGGCGGCGCAGCTCGGCATGTTCCTCGGCATAGGCAAGCGCAACCCCGACCGCCCGCTCGTGCGCGGCAAGGATGCGCTCGTCGCCCGTGACCAGCGCCAGGATCGAGATCGACTTGGGCGCGCTGATCGTGAAATCCCAGCCGGGATGATGCTGGATGCCTTCCTTGCGCCGGCGACCGAGCTGCTGGTCGCCGACCTTGCCGGCGAGCAGTTCCTCGAACTGCTTGGGGTCGACAGGCCCGGACAGGCCGAGGCTGGCGGCGAGCTTGCCGCCCCATTCGGAGGGTTCGTTGCCGCCCTTGGTATAATAGTCGCCGATTGTATAGTAGCGGCCGATATTGGCGGGTGTCCCCTTGAGGCGGCGAGGATGGATCATGCCGGCTTCGCCTTCTCACGCGGGCCTTCGGAACGGCCATGGCTGTCGAGCCGCACACGGATCGTGCCGCGCGTCGCCCCCAACAAGGGGATGGGGGTGGCAACCCTGTTCTCCTCGTCGGGATGATCGTCGATCGGCGCTCCCTCGTCCGTCATGCCGGAATCGCTGTGGTCGGTGGGTCCGAACACCTCATCCTGCGGCACGGCGTCCTGGGGATCCGGCAGGCTGGGCGGCTCCTGGGTCGGCTCCCGCGCCGGCGGGGGATTGGCCTCGCCGGTAAAAAGATCGCCTTGCCCCGTTCCGGGAGACGGCGGCGTGTCCGGATGTCCCGGACCCTGCCCTCGCCTCGCGGCCTCCTCCCGCGCCTGGCGCGCGCGGCGCTCTGCCCACGCCTGGGAGATGATGGCCTTGCCGAGCGGCAGCCTTTTGGGGGGCTCGGTGCGTTCAACGAACGCGGCCGCGATCGAAGGCAGCGGATTGAAGCGATCGGTGAAACGGACGACGGGGAGATTGCGCCCGAAACGGAGGAAACCCGAAAGGTTCGGCAGATGGGTGACCTCGGTGTCCAGAACCAGCGGGCGGGTCACCTGCATGCGACTGAGGTTCACCCCGTCGCGCATGTCATTGACGCCGTAGCTCATCCCCTCGTTGGCTTCGACCTGCTCGACCCGGCCAAGGTTTTTGGAGATAAGTTCCGAGGTGTCGCTATCGTTCGCCCGGAGCGCGACCCAGGTCGAGCAGTAGCCGGTGATGGCCGCCGCATCCTCCTTGCCGTAGGTCGCGGTCAGCTGGGGATAGGACTGGAACCCCAATATGCCGCAGCCGCCATATTTGCGCGCACGGGCGAGGAAGTCGGATAGGCTGGGGAGCTTCTGGAGCGTCGGCAATTCGTCAATGACGCAATAGAGCCGCCGGTCGCGGTCGGGCGTGAGGCTCATGATCGCGCTGATCGCGATGTCGAGCCAGACCGTGATCAGGGGGCGCAGCGAAGGAAGCTGGTCGGCCTTGACGGTGACGAACAGCCAGCTGTCGTCCTTCTCGTCCTCGACCCAACGCCGGATCGAGAAGCCGTCCTCGGTATCGTCGAGATAGGCGAAGCTGCGCATGACCGAGGCAAGCTCGGCCTGGACGCCGGCCGAGGTGCGCTCTCCCTCGGCGGAGATGAAAGCGGCGGCATCGGTGCCCTTCACATAGGCGGCAAGATCGGCGAGCGGGGAACGCAGCACCCGATCAAGCAGGACCGAGATGAGCGTGTGCTTCTGCCGCGCGAGCTTGCGCAGGACGGCGACCAGCGTGCCGCGCGCGGCCTTGCTCCAGAACGGATCGCCATGTTTGTCGGGGATCGTAGATTCCGCGATCTGGTCGTAATGATACTCCCGCGGAACATCGACCCAGGGACTCCAGATGTCGGTGCGCTTGTCGAGCGGGTTGAGCAGGATGTCCCTGCCGGGGCGATAGAATTTCTCAACGAAGCTCCCGGCCGTGTCATAGACGATCGCCCGCTTACCCTGCTTGCGGATGCCTTCGAGCATGGTGGTGATGAGGTTGGTCTTGCCCGTTCCTGGAGCGCCGACCAGCAGGATATGTTCGGGCTCGAAGGCTTCCGGCACGGCGACGCCGCCGATTGTGAGCGCCCCCTTCTTCTGCCCCCGGAGCGCGCGCCGCACTTCCGAGGCCGTCCCGAAGCGGGCGCCGCGCAGATATTCGTTGGAGCCGAGCCCCTTCCCAGTTCTGGTAAAATAGAACCAGGCACTGACCAGTCCGAAGAGGGCGACCACACCGGCAATGGCCGCCCCGTGGATGAGGTCCTTTTCGAGTTTGTGGAGCGCCTGCTTCGCGACACCGGAGTCGGCGAGGGTGTCGGCCGAGGTCCAGTATTGGCGCCCGTCGGGGGTGCGGAACAGCACCGGGTCATTGGTCCCCGGCGCCGCATCCGCCTTGATGGTCGCCTCCACCAGCTTGGCGAGGACGAAGCGCTGATAGTCGGTCGACTTTTCGAACGCATACCAGCAGGTCCCCATCAACCAGAGGATCAGCCCGGCCAGCACGGTCTGGAAAAAGACCTGGGTGGTCATGCGGACATTGTGGACGATCGCCTGCCCGCCCCGCGTCCAGCTCCCCAACGTGTCGTTGCGGAAGATGCTCATGGCCGGCCCCTCCCCCGAACGGCTGGCGGTGCGCTACGGCATGCCCCCGGATTTGGGATGGCCCTGACCGGCAGGGAATAATCGCAGGCAATCGCGCGGCCGGACGGGAAGCCCGCCGAGGGGGAACGCGAGGCCGGGCATGTGTCCGCGAGGTGGGGATCCGCGCGCCGGGTCATGGCTGTTCGTCCGGTGAGAGCAGCCCCTTTTCGAGGAGCAGCGCCCTGGCGTCGGCCATGCCCTGTTCGAGCGTCTCGGGCGACCGGCGTCGCACCGATGCCGCGAGGATAGAGAGCGTCTGCAGGACGCAGGAGAGGATTTCGTCCTGCGTCGTGTAGACGTAGCCGCCGCGGGGATCGGCGGTCTGGTCGATCGCGGGGCGGAGGAGTTCGGCGACGCTGACGCCGACTTTACGGGCACGGCGCTGCAGCCGCTCGTAAAGGGCATCGTCGATCCGGATTGTGACCCTTGCCAAGGTGATGCTCCGACTGGAGCTTCGACAAGGAGGTCACGACGCACAGCAACTATAGCGCAGACAAGCGACGATCACAATAAAATCAGCGTGGCGGACGTGTCTGCCAGCCGGAAACGGCGGAATTGCGGGGCTTTTTCGGGCAATAGTACTGAGGCGGCAGACGCGTCAGCCAAATAACGTGAAATCTGGCTGACGCGTCTGCCAACGGAAACCATTGATTATAGGGCAGTTTCAGGCCACAGCACCCGTGCGTACGGTGCATTACAAACCGCGAAGCGCGTGCGTCGCTTGCCCGCAGCAACGGAGTTGCTGCGTCATCCCTACCGCTGCCGGGCGCACCCATTGCGGTGGTGGTCGATGTGGGGAGATAGGTCGCGCTATGCGGTGGGGTCGCTTGTGGCGCGGGTGCGCCTGTGCGACAAGGATCGCGTGACGAGCGGGCCAGCCTGAGAAGGAAACTGGTCATGCCTAAAATGTCTGAACGCGATAGGCTCGCTGATCTGGAAGATCGCGAGAAGAGGATTGCGGTCGAGAAGGCTGCGCTACGCAAGCGGCTACGCGATCGCTATGCGGCAATGGTGACGGCGCTGCCGGTCGAGCAATTGACGGAACGCGAGTTCCGGGACGTGCTGGGCCATGTGTTGCGGTTGGGCGGCGCTGCCGCGCTGGCTGCGCTCAAGGGGGCGTCGGGTGCCTCCGATGCTTCCCATTCGGGGAAAGCGCCAGCCGCGCCAAGGCCCGCAAAGGGGGATGACGGTGGGGCGCTCGGCCCTTCGGTGGGGGCGTGAACCTGTCGGCCCTTCCCCTTTTGGTTCTTCCCGCCGCCGCGCCGTCAGGCGCGGCGGCGGCCGGGGGCACGACAAAAGGCCAGCGCGCGGGGATGCGCGCCAGCCTTGGCGGGTCTCGTGTGATGGGTAGCGCGGCGCTGGGGGAAGCGCCGCGCCGTTTGGTTTCAGGCGCTGCGCCGTGCTTGCCTGAACGTGTCCCCCTCGCCGTTCTGCGGCTTGCGGGATGCGGGGGCATCCTTGGGCTTGCGGAAAGCATGGATGGGAACGCCTTGTTTCCGCATGGTCTGATAGAGATTGGCTTGGATGCCGGACCCTTCGCAAAGGACGGCTTCCACCGGCTCAAGCTCGCCCATCTTGCGGTTTCGCTGATAGGGAGCCTTGCGCCCGCCTCCATAGAGGCCATAAGCGACAACGGGGACGCCTTCCCGCGCTGCCCATGCCGCCGCGATGGCGTCCGCCCCTTTCCGCTGCCCGGTGGTAACAAGCGTCATATGCGGAACGCGGGCCTTGATCTCTGTCAGCTTCGCCCAAAGCGGTTCCCATTCGTCCCAGATGGCGGGGCCGGAAAAGATGACGACGGGGCCTTGCGGCTGGTGCTTCTCGCGCTTGGCAAGGGCGCGTTCCTGCAAGAAATCCAGCGCATTGATATAGCTTGCGGTGGTGACGGATGACGCCTTGCTGCCCTTGGTCGGTGCCCATGCGCGACGCCAGCAAGCGCGATACATGGCGGCGGCATAGTCGCGCATCGTTTCGATGGCGGCGCGCTGTTCCGCAAGCGAGCGGCATTGAAGCTGGGTATCCTCAAGGTCTTTGTTGAATACCTCGCCCGGTTCCATGCACCGCGTCATATCGCGGATTTTGTCGGCTAGGCGATCCTCCCGGCGCTCCACCGTTCCAGCGACAAAATGGAAGCTGTTGACGATACCCCAAGCAATATCCGGGGCGAGCGGGTCAAGCCGCGTGTCCGTCAAGAGGCAATAAAGCGACGTGATAAGTTCGCCGCAAACCTTCTGCGCGGTGAACGGTTCGGGCATCTCATGTTCGCCCGGTTCGTCGCCGTGTTCGATGATGGACAGCGGCAACGGATCGCCAAAGGATGCTTCAAAAGCGGGGGTTGCGGTTTCCTCCGCGATAAGTTCCGGCAGGTCGGCAAATGTGCTAACGGCCTTCTTAGCTGACTTCTTCGTCATGGGTCTGACTCCTGATGGCAGGATGATCGGTTAGGGTCCGGGGAAGCGTTGCTGCGCTCCCCCGGCCCGTCTTGGTCCGGTTCCTAGACTCTCACCTCGTCGTCAAAATCGGATGCGGCCCCTTGGCTGGACAGTCCGCCGCTTCCATCGGCGGTGCTGTCACCGAAACCGTAGTCATCGCCACGGTTGCCGGAAGGCGCATTGTCGCGGGGGGTGCGAATGGCGGGGCCGAAATCGTCGCGCTCCTGCCTGCGCCATGCCACCCGATAGCCTTCCTCCACCGAGCCGAAAAGCGCGATGGGCAGGGCTTCGGGCATCGACGGGTCATCAACATGGCCTTGCAGGAAAACCTCGCCGGTTTTCTTGGCGACGGCTTCCCAAAGCGCGCCGACCTGAACGACACGGCCCCCGACATTGGGCGCGATGATCTCATAAGCCGGGGCCAGTTCGTTTTCGCTTTCCACCGGGCGCAAGGCCAGCTTGGGCAGGTCGATTGCGCGGGTGGCAATCCATCCGATGATGCGGCCCTTGTTAAGGTTAAACTCACCGATATTCATAGCCTTTACTCCAAACGATGCTTCCGGGGCCAATCCCCATCTGCACCTATACTTATACCCCCTCCCCTTTTTCGAGTATATTCTATTGTTTTCTTGACAGTATTTCATCGCATTTGGTGAGCCAGAGCCAATAATACGGACGCGGTAGCGTCTCGAACAAAGAAAAATATGGCGAAGCCATTCCTTCCTGATCAGCGGAGGACGCGACGGTGGCCGTCTGTCATCGCATTCGGAGCCGCCGTCGCCGGGGCTCAAGGGTCAGGGCTGGTCGGGGCAAGCAAGGGACGTCGCGCTGCGGCCTTTAGAAAAGCTTGGAGTAGAAGGGGCCTGCCGACCGCTTACCCCAAGCGACAACGTCGGCAGGCCCCTTCTACTCCTAGGTTTTCTTGGCCGGAGGCAGCCCTTGCTTGCCCCGACCAGCCCTGGCACGCCGAGACCCTGCGAGGCGGCGCAGAATGTGATGACAGACATCGTGCGACGCTGATTGCGGGCCGAGGCGTCCTCGCCGAGGTCCGCGGCGACGGTGCCGCAAGCGCGACGTTTGAGGAAGGAAACAGAGCGTGCCTCTGGGGATGCTACGCCGGCCCGAGCCAGAGAACGTCGAGGAGGCTGGGGCTCGCCTTGCGTCCCTCGACGACGACGACTGCGTCCACCAGCGGCGGGAAATCCTGCGCGCCATTGAGGCGCCAGACGTGGCCATCCTCCATATCGAGGAGGAAACCGCGCTCGGTTCGACGCAGGCGTCCCCGGAGACGCAGGGGTGCGACCGTCCCGATCACGGCGCGGGATGCCGGCCGATCGGGGCGGCCCATGCGGAAGACGGATTCATGACCGCGTTCCCGTTGCGAGGATCATTTCCATTGTGACTATGTTTGCCCTATGTTCCAGTGATGGATGAAAGGACTTTCCCCATGATCGCGGACTATCTCGCCACCTTCGATTTCAACCTGTCGCTGATCGATGCGGTCAACGACCCCGACATCGCGGATGTGCGCAGCCAGATCGCCGCCCTCGCGCTCGGGGAAGATCTCGACAGCGGCTACTATGCGACCCAGGAACTGGCTGAGGCCTTTCTGGAGGCGGCCCGCGAAGCCAATGCCGAGATCACCGATCCCCATAGCCCCGCGCGGGAGAAGCTGGTGGATATCCTCGACAGCGGTCCACCCTATCAGCGTAACCTGTTCGACGCGGTAGCCACGTTGCCGTTGGCGGACGCTGCGAGCCATCTCGCCTGGCTTACGGGTGTAATGCGTGATCGCGCGGACATGTATCGGCCGGTCGAGGCGGCGCGTCTATCGACACGCTGAAGACCCCGCACCCACCTGCGGCATCCGGTAATTTCGCTCGGAACCGACTGGCAGTTGCTGCCCGGTTGGTTTAGAGGAGCGTGTCCGCCGGTGGCGGGCCGGAGAGTCGAAACTCCGAACAATAGAGTCGGCGCATGCCTTGCGGCCGGATTGCCTGTATTATGTCCAGGCTCCGGCTAAAGATCAGGCACGCGTTCTATTGTTCGCGTCTTTCGACCGTCCGGCTCAGGGGCCGGCATCCTCCTCCGGGGAGGGTGCCCGCCGACTGAGCGCGACGGGACGGAGAAGCACACATGACAGACGAAGAGCCAAGGCTGGAAAACGCCATCAAGCACATGGAGGCGGCACTTGAGTGCCTCGTCGACCCCAAGGACCAGGTGGTGGCGATAAGGCTTTCGCACGCACTTGACCTCGCACGGGAGCGATTGCTCGAAAGAACCTGAGGAAGGATATCCTTCCCCCAACTGGTCAGGATAGCGCCAGTGTCGTGGGATCATCCTCCCACGGATTGAATATGGCCGCACCGCTGTGACGCACATCCTTGACGTTGCGGGTCACGAGATAAAGCCGGTGCTCGATCGCGGTGGCCGCCAGCATCGTGTCGACAACGCTCGGTGTATGGCCCGTGCCTAGCTTGACGTCGCCGGAGATTGCTCCCCATCGCCGGATGATCGCGTCATCAAGGGACAGAATGCGACCTTTGAAACGCGCTTCGAGTGCATCGCGAGCCCCGATATAGCGTGACCGCTCAGAATGGTCGGCAGGTATGGCGTGGATGCCCTTGTCATATTCACCGAGCGTCAGGATGCTGAGGAACAGCGCTTCTTCGGGCTGCTCCGACGCCCATGTCTTCACGCTCGGCGCGCCGCCCGGATTGATGAGCGCGGCAATCACATTGGTGTCGAGAAGCCAGCCGATCACAAGACGATATCCCGTCCGCTATCGCGTTCGCGCGTCAGATCGACGCCGTCGAGGTGCAGTCCTTCGAGAAAGGCGACGAGCGGCTTCTTACGCTCGGGCGGCAGCAACCTTTCGAGTTCGTCGGCGCTGATGATAACGACGGCATCCTTGCCGCGGACCGTGACGCGTTGCGGCCCTTCGCTGCGGGCCAGGCGAACGACCTCGCTGAACCGCGCCTTGGCGTCTTCGAGCTTCCATCCGCGCGCCGCTGGTGGAAGCCTGGAACCACCTTTGCGTGCGGGGCCGTCACCGGCCCGTTTGGGTGTAGTCATGAGAATTCTCCATCTGACCAGCTAGTCAGATATAATGGCCCAGCTGTATCGGCGCAAGCTCGATCCGGCATCGGCGGGTCCCGTGCGTCATGCTGGCCTGATCCAATCGCGGGCGGGTGCCCATCCGAGAATGTCACTGCCGCTGTCGCCGACGGCCTCGCCCGATATGTCCCGCCAGGGCGATCGAGGCCGATAGACCGGCATATAGCGGGCGGTGAGCACTTCGAACGTAGAGCAGATATAGCCGCTGAGACGGATGGCAAGAACGGGCCGATCGTCGTCCGGAAGGCCTGTGAAGACCGAAAGGAAGCCGGGCGGGATCGGGAACAGCGTGCTTTCGATCATGGCGCGGGCAAGCCGCGTCTCCAGTTCGCCCGCTTCGGAGCCCCAGGGATGAGCATCGATGTCGAAGCGATCGACGGCATCCGGCGACGGGCGGATCGAGAATTCACCAGACCAGCAGCGACTGTCCGGGTTCAACGCGGGGACCTCTGCCTTGGCGGCGTTATTGCCCGTATCGGCACGAAACCAATCCGCCATCGCCGGCGTAAGCTGGCCGGTCAGGGCCCATGCCTTGATAGGGTCCGGATCGCGCTCGGGAAATTCGACAAGCCACCATTCGGCGCGATGATGGAGAATCACGCCATAGCAATGACGCTCGGCCGAATTGGATTCGGGACACTGGGTCACGGATACCTCCTTTTTGCGGGCTTGAAGGCCGCAATTGCCCCCATCGGCACAGCCAGGCCGTGCGGCGACGGTGATCGGTGGTTGCAACCGCGCGTCGTTCACGCCAATCTGGCGGTCAATCTTGTGAATTCGCAGCGACAGGCGTAATCGGAGCGTCTCGGACCTGTGAAAAACGGGCGGTCGCCTATCGCCGCTTTGAAAAAGAAACAAAGTGCTCCGACAGGGATGCTCGTGATGAACCTGCCTATCGTGTATCAGCCGCATGCCGTTTCTGATGACGGCGCAATGAGCTTCATGCTCTTTATGGCGGATGCCTGGGCCAAGATGCAGCCGAAGAAGCTAACGCTCGCAGATATGGACGAGTATTGGAACTTCTGTCGGGATGACGAGGTGAGGCGGGCGAGGAGATGATTCGATCGATGGGCAAGACCCTGCGTGGCGTCCTCGACCTTATAGGCCGGTGAGTTCTTCGCACACCGCATAGGTCAGCGACCGAGGCTAAATTCACCAGGACCTGCGTTACTACGTGGCGCTATAGGTTTCAGCCGCCCACTGCGCGACCCACCCTTCGGTGATTTGCTCGTGCGCGATCTCCCCTTGTTCGATCAAAGTGCGGATTTCCGCCCGGGCGAGATCGAGTGCTCTGTCCCATGCGTTTCCGGCCGAAAGCGCAGGTTTCGTGAGCGGCAGATGATGCTGGAATGCGGCGTCGCCCCCGTCGAGCCGGGCCTGCTGCCGGCGTTGCCATCGCTCCATATGACCGGCAACGAACTCGTCGGTCTTCGAAAAGCCTTCGCGCCACGCCTCGATCCGCGCGGCCAGAGAATAGGCGCAGGAATCGAGGCTGGCGATGCGATGCGCAAGCGGCCGCAAATAATGGAGGGCTGTTCCCTTCACACCGAAAAGGTGGAAGCGGAGCGCAGGGTCTGCGTCCCGGTCGAGCCGGCTTAGCACCGCGAGAAGCCCATCAGGACCGGACACCGTGCGGCGGCACATGGAGCCGATACCGACAACCATGCCTGGCCGAAGGATACCGGCAATGCCGTCGAGGCATCGCAGATAGTCGTCGGGATGCCGTCCCTGGATGACGGGCATGAACCGGGCATCGATTCCGCGATCGGCGGCTCTTGCATGACAGGCATGATTGAGCGCGATGGTGCGCGAGATACGGTCGAGGACTTCGTCGCGGTCGCGGGCAATTTCCTCTTCGGTGCACAGGTCGAGGCTCGCGAAGCGCCGAAATGGGTAGCTTGCGGCCAGTTCGATATAGTCATCGGCCGTCCAGGGCAGCCCGCGGTAGCGATGAGCGACGACAAAGCCGGCGGAGTCGAGGTCGATCGACACCAGGCGCGAGGCATTGGCCAGCGAACGCAGGTTCCAGCCCGCCCAGCGCGCATAGCCCTCGCGGCGATCCCATCGCGACAGCGCGTTCGCTGAAATGAGGACCGGATAGCGCATCTCGATCGCGCGCTGGAGAAGCGGGCCACGATTGAGATGCGGGAGGCCGACGATGATCTCTATGTTCATGCTGGCCTCCGCGACGTCACGCTTCTCAAGCGAAGGGTCGGTGAGACGAAAGACGGTTACGCTTGCGGGAGCCGGAAATCCTCCTGCCCTTCTAGAACCAGCTATTGCAAAGGTTGCAACGACTCCACCAGTAACCGTGCTTGTCGCCGACCTTATAGGCGTTGATGTTGAACCGCTTGCCTGTGGGGCTCGTGGGATCATCGTAGCACTCGGCTGCGCCGCAGTTGGGGCAGGTAATGCTGTCGATTACGACGATTTCGGGGATGTTCGTGGTTTGCTGGCTGCTGGACATGGTTGGTGAACTCCCAGATGAAACTCATCCACCAACCACCCCCTTTCCCCCTGTGGAGAGCGCGAAGGGCGCCATGTTGCCGCCCTGTTGTTGCACCAGTCTGTCGCGCCAATGAGCGGGCCGATATGGGGCCGGGTTAGCCCAACCCGGTCACCAGCGCATGGGCATCGGCTTCGCAGGCCGCCGCTCCAAGCCAGACGGAACTGCCATCGCGGCGTCCGGCATAGAGTCCGAAGAACTGCGGCGCGACACCCACCGTTTCGGCGGACATGCGGGCGCGCGAGTCCTGCACCAGGCCGACGATATCGACGTGGCCATTCCAGTCGACAGGCAGGGGCAGCAAGGGACTGAATGCCTGGTTCTTCGAGAGCCCCTCGGACCATTCGGGATGATGATCGTCGAGAAAGGCGGCCACGATGCGGAATGCGCCGCTGTGGTCATTATGGATCGCCTCCAGCAGCGGAGGCATCGCGAGCAGCTCGTCCATCATGCTCCGCACATAGATTTTGAAGACAGGATCCTGCCGCCGGCTTCGTTTGGCGGTAGCGAGTGCCGTCTGGAGTTCGAAGAGTTGGGCGCGGGCGTGTGCGAGCGGCGTTCCGGTTGTCAGGTCGGGTTGATCGAAGATGTTCCCGAAGCGCCCGCCCGTCGGTGCCGTGCAGGTCTGTTCGAAGATCGTTACCGACAGCGCGTCCCAGCCCGCGGTCGATATGGCTTCCGGATTGGTATAGAAGTCGGGTTCCATGCCGGACAATTGATCGAGGGCATCGACCCTTATCCGGGCATTGGCGATCCGACACGAACCTGCTTTGATATCCTTTTCAAGCGCGATCTGGAGTTCGATTGCGGGAAGCGCGATACGCCGCGGACCATTGGCGGGGTCATGAGGAAAAAGGCCACGCCTTTCGATCAGCTGGTCGATCTGCGATGCGTCGCGTTCATCGGAGCGTTCCTCGAACATGTCGGCGGCAAGGGTATGCCAGACGGAAAGCGTGAATGTGTCGAACGGAACGATCTGGCGCGCGGCCATGCAGTCGTCCTCGCTTTCCATATATTCGACCCAGAGATCCCCTTCACCAAGGGCGTCGTTTTCAGGGTCATAGGCAAGCCTGCGCGCAACCATCAGCTCGTTGCTGGACAGCGCGACAAGATCGGCGGACGGCTGGGAGGAAGTGTCGACGGCGGGTTCGGTCGCGGGACCGGATGGCTGATGGATGGGCATGGGTTGTTCCTTATGGAGATCGGAGGATCCATGATGGCCCCTCGCCCATCACCTCCTTCCTCCTCTTCTGCGGTCCAGACCCGCTAGAAAATGCGTCTGGCGGCAAGCTCGTCCGACAGGCGCATGGCGGGTTTCCCAAAGTGTGGTTGCTGTGCGTGATCTCGCTCATCGTATCGAACGGGTGGAAGGACAATCTACAGGTCCGACCGGCGCCAGACATTCTTGGCGCTATCGGCGTGAAAGGCTGCGAGGCCCTGTCCATCCAGTTCGGCCTCGACGCAGCAGGCAAGATCGCCGGTCTCGCCGATGCCGGGCCGCTCATAGACATAGAGGTCGAACAGTGCCGTGCCGTTGGCGAGCGTATGACGCTCACGGATGCGCGACCAGGGATGTGTCGTGTGCAGATCGGTATCTTCCCAGTCGGGATCGTCGGTGATCGCACGAATGTTGAGGCCAGCGGCGCCGGTGGCGAGGTTGACGCGTTCGGCAATCTCGATTGCGAAGCGACGGGCGGAACTATGCCGCCGTGCAATCTGTTCGGCGGTCGAACGAAGCTGGCGGATATCATTGGCCGTCAGCCGGACGGTGGCTTGCATGTCGAAGCTCCTTCAGTTCGCGGGGATGTCCCAGCGCATTGCTGCTCGTCCCTATCGGTCGGGAAGCGTGATCGTGACGCCTGCGAGGAAACCGCTTTCGTCGACGGCCACGCCTTCGGGCAGCGCACCCATGCGGAGGAAGTTCGCGATGCCATTCTCTTTCAGGGCGCGCGTCACCATGGCGAGGAACAGGTCGCTGTTCGCATAGGCTCCGAATTTTCGTGAGCGGCGAAAGGCGTTCATATCGCAGAGGTGGCGCGCGATGCTGGGGATCTTGATCCGGCGATACGCGATGGTGTCGTCCGTGTAATAGATCGTCACGATTTTCGCCCGGAACTGGATGGTGAGCATAAGAACCTCGCAAGAAATGGCGGGATTGCGTCCAACGATGGACCGTCAGCGATCAGGAAACGCCGGCGTTGAACCGCTCGAGCCAGCTTCCGATGGTCGGGAGTTGATCGGGCGGCAGCCTCGCCACGACGTCGAGGAAGCCGATGAGATCGGTGGACGCTTAGGCAACGATATGATCGAACTCGTCGGGATCGAGCAGGCGCCGGTCGCAGATGAACTTCGTCATCGAGCCGGGCCGCACCTCCCATTCGCGAAGACTTTGCGTCGAGGAGTGCCAGAGTCATTCGCAGCTGCGCTAGCGTGGCGCCGCCCGGGTCAGACCTATGCGGAAATCCGCTTCAGCATGTCCGCCGGCGTCAGGATCGTAATCGCTGGCAATCCCTGAATGTCCAGCAAATCCCTGTCGCCACTCACAAGCCAACGGGCCGATCCGGCAATGGCGGCGCGGATGAACATATCATCATCCGGATCTCGGCTGCTGACCGGAAGAGCATCGTCATTCAGTTCCACCCAGTCGGCGATTGCACTGAAATCGTGTAGAATCTGATTTCGACGCTCGATGGTCAGATATCTGTCGAATTTCGGACGCCAAAGACGGGAACGAAATTCCTCGAAAGTGGCCTCGGCGAAGATCAGCCGGGCATGGGCGATCACCCAGAGCGTCACCCTTGCGGGGGTCGAATCTGCTGAAAGCGCGGCGCTGATGAGGACATTCGTATCGATAACGAACCTGTCACCCTTCATCGGACAGCAGACGCTCCAGTTCGCTATCGGTAAGGCCCTTCTTCGCGGCCTCGTTGGCGGTTTCGCGTAGCGTGCTGGCGAGCCTGTCCGCGTAGAACGCCCGCATGGCTGCATAGTCTTCCGGGGAAACCATCACACCCACAACCCGATTGCGGCGGGTTACGCGCACCGGCTCGCGCTGTACGCGGTCGATAAGTTCGCCGAAGCGGGTCTTGGCTTCGTTGGCGGTGATGGTCTGCATAGCTGCCTCCATTCGACCGAATTGATCGAATCGTTCGATTCACTATCTAAGAAGGAGAAGCCTGTCTTTCAAGCGGTCTGTGCGCCGGCGCTTGCGCGCGCGCCGTGCATGACGGCGCTACCAGCAGTCCGAAAAATCGGGAGCCAGCTGATAGGCGCTGTCCCTACCCGCGACGGCAATATGTCGATGTCAGAAGAGGGCATGATCACACTCCATCGCTATGGATAGATGACGCCAAAAACGCCATCCGTTCCGCATCGCTGGCGAGGGTGACGAAACGGTCTTCAGGGCGAAGATAGACGACGACATACCGCCCGCGCTCGCATAGTCGCCGGATGTTGGCGCGACTGCCCTGACTCGCTCCGTCCCATATGACGAATCCGACACCGGCGAGGCGGCACATTTCCCGATCTTTTGCGCTATGGAAGGCGCGCGTGCCCGCAGGAGCATCTGCTCGGATCTGCCGGACCGGCCATATGCCGATATTGTGCCGGGGGACGGAACCTCCGCAGAAGATCGTGACGTGACGCACACCGCAATCGGCAAGAAATCGTTGGACGGCCGCATCCGCGCCAGGGGCGTCGCCGATCACGACGGGTAACTCCTTGTCGATGACGGCGCCGAGCCGCTTCATTACGCTGGCCGGAAGCTGTCGGATGGAGAGCGATCCGGAGATGAATATGGGCGGCGTGGATACGCGATGGTATGTGGCAGAATCGCTGGCGGTCATGGCAAGCTCCCAGGGAAGTTCACCGCCAGCCCCTCCTACTCCCCTCCTTGCGGGCCCTTTCGCAATGGCCGATCCTGTGGTCCCCTCCGAGGGCGCGCGCATATCTTGCCGGCGCGATCCCGTCATTCTCGATGTTGCGCGATGATCCGTCGGGCGAGCACCTCGATTTCCTGACGATCGGCGGTTTGCGTGCAATCGCCCGGATAGACGATGAGATCGTCCGCCGCCGCGCTGCCCTTGCTGATGTATATCCGCCAGACATTCCGGCGAATTTCTGCCTGCTCACGCGCTTCGGTCAGAGGATTTAACAGGTCCGCCCACTGGCGCCGGTCGGGGTCATCGGAGAGATCGGTCCAGTCACTCAACATCCCCCAAACGGTATAGCCGTCGATCTGGGCATGATGCTCGCGCGTTGCACGCCGCTCGGCCTCGCGTTTCGGTGCGTCGCGTCTTGCCTTGGCCTCCGCCTGTTTCCAGCGGACCGACGACAGACCCTGTTCGAGGCCCTGGATGACGCCGGCCGCCACGGCTTCCTGTCGCTTGGGCACGATATAAGAGTGGTGCGCGGCCGCAATCTGTTCAGCGCCGTATCGCGCGAGCGCAAGCAATGCCTGCAGTTCGGTCTTGCTGAGAGTGACCCGAAGGCCGCTCGCCATCGCGTGCGTTTTCATGGGCGGCGTTCCTTGTGCCAGGGTTTGAGGCCCGCGAGCGGGAGCTTGTATTCCCGCGCGGTGTGATGACGCTCCTCGGAAAAGAAGCCCCAATGGCCGGTCGATGAATATCGCAGGAAGAAGAGCTTCTCGTTTTCCTCGGTCCTGATCCACATACCCGGCTCGATCGGGTATCGATCGGCAGCGTTCATTGGCGCCTCCTCGACGATAGGATTTGTCTCAGGCGACGTGCAGAACGAGATTTTCGTCCCTCGCCGGCCGGGTCTCCGTGACGCGGAACGGCTGGAGCGGGCTGCCGGTGCGGATGACATACTGGTTGCGGCCGGTGGCGCTGCGGCGCTGAATCGCGCAGGCATATGCGTGCTCGGCGCTCGCCAAACGCTCGCGAAGGGGAGAGAGTTGGGCCATGATATCCTCCATGATGTTGAGGTGAGGCAGCTTTGCTGCCCGGTAGGCAGGCATAGCCGATGCGGGATCAGCCTTGTCGGGACGGGCCTTCCTGATCGTCGGAGGCAACCGGGCGACCGATGCTGTCGATCACGATGCGAGCCGATTTCTCCCAACCGGCCTGATCGAGGATATCGGCGGCTTCCATCCTGGCAGCATCGAGTTCGCTCTGGGTAGAAACGAGCGCTACTCGCCTGAGCGCGCTAAGCGCCAAGTGCATCTCGATCATGGGGAGACCGCCTCCACGGCGATGCGGAAGGCGGAATGATCGTCCAGAACGAGGTAGATTTGCGTGCCCATTTCGATCTCGCAGATCGCGAGGCTGTCGATATTGGCGCTGGTTCCGTAAACTTCCGAGATCACATGCCGCGGGCGGTCATTGGCACAATCGCCGCCCTCGTCACACTTTTGGGCATGGGTTTCCAGCAGCTCGGAGATCAGAGCAGCAATCGTGCTGGAGCGGGTCGGATTGTCGCTGCCGCTGTCGGTCCTGTCGATTACCTCGCGCAGAATCGGCGTCAGCGCGTCATTGATCTGGAAAAGCAGATCCGACCTTTCACTATCGCGAAGACCGTCCAGCACAGTGTCGGGAATGAGGTCGTTGACCGCATGGGTAGCGTCATCGACCAGCGCGTCGAATTGATCGTCGTTCATCGAAAATCTCCTTCGCGGGCGCGACCGGACGCGGCGCACGAGGTGTCCGGTGCTATGTCGGGGATGGACGGATTGTTGGCGGCCTCAGAGCCGCTTCATCATCCTGGCCCGGACGCTCTCGATCCATTGCGCCGGGTTGCTATGGTGGTCGAGGCACTCCTGCGATCGCGCGAATACCCTCTCGGTATCCGGCTCGATCATATCGAGCGCGTCGCCATATTCGGGGTGATGCGCGCCTTTAGGCTCGGCGCTTATGATCCCAGGCTCGCCGCGATCTGCGATGAAGAGCGGATATCGGTTTTCCAACAGCACAAGCGTAACCTCGACCGAGCTATCCTCGATCTGGAGGCAGGGCGGGCTTTCACCCGGATCGAAGATCATGCGAATGCATTCCCCGATGTCGGGATCGTCCTCGGTCCCGTACATCTCCTCGAAGTCGCCCTGATCGGCTGTGCCGTTCTGCTCCTCGTAGGTCCCGTATGCGTGCTGCCAGAGCTCCTTGGCGTCGAACACCTCGACATGGAGGGTGACGCGTGCGTTGATGCGTTCCGCCATGATCATGCTCCTGCCCGCAAGGTTTGCAGCGTCTCCTTCATGAGCCACCGGGTCGAGCCGCCGAATATCTCGGTATCGGTGACGACATAGTAGCCGCCTCCGAAACCGTCAGCGATGTCCTTGTCGGCCACCTCCGCCCATTGAAAGCCGAACGGCAGCGCGGATTTGCAGACTTTCTGGATCAGCGATGCGAGGGCCGGAACGTCGGCTTCATGGCCGCTGATGAACGCGAACTGTGTCTTGGCCTCCGGGTCGCCTTGAATGATGAGATCGGCATCGAACTCGGGAAAGCCCGGATCCGACCAGAGATCGAGAAAGTCCGCGAAAGGATCTTCCTCCTCCGGTTTGTTCGGGAAGGTGTTCCTGAATCCCTCGCTAAGCGACGCGTAATAGGTCTTCACCGCTTGCATCCCGTTAGACGAGAGTTCGGCGAAGTCGCTGGACAGTTGGGTCGATACGGCGAAGCATTCCTTGAGCAGGATTGCTTCCTGCGGCATCAGCGGAATGGCGAACGCCGTTTGCAGATAGTGATTGGCCATCTTTCAGCTCCTGGATGGAAAGGATGGAACAGCACCCGGCAGGCTAGATCGCCGGCCCGGACGGCAGCCGGTGGTCGATCTCATCATCGGTAAGGCGTTCGAGCAGTTTCAAAGCGGAACCGCCGTCCGGTTCACAAATGACGATCGTGCGTTTGCCCCGGTCTTCCGGGGGCCACGCATCGGGATCGGCCTCGCCTGCAAGACCACGAAAATCAGCGTGCGTGCGCGACCAGATCAGTTCGAGCTTCTGCTCGCGGTTCATGCCCCGAGCGGCGGCTGTCTCATGGGCTATGATTGCCGCCCGCATCGCGTCGGGGCTATGGCGATCTCCAAGATTGCAATAACCGGTAAACCAGCGCTTGCGTCCGATCGTGATGGCGAAGAAGACCGAACCGACGAAACCGGCCTTGAGTTCAGACCAGGCGAACATCCCGGCGCGCATGAAGAGCGGCGGCAGTTCCCCGAGCATGGATTCGTAGGATTCGAGTTCAATCTCGAACCATGTATTCTCAAATGCCTTCCCCGAAATGCGATCCTCGAACGGGCAATCGGGAACGCGGTTGAACAGTTCGAACATCTGCTCGCGCGTCGCGACGCCGTCGAAAATCTTCCTGAATGGCAGAGCCTGGGTCATGGGACGATTCCTCATGGACATGGCGTGCCGCGGCGCGCGTGATGACGCGCCGGGCAGGCCGGAAAGAGAATGGGTTATTCGGCGGCGCTGAGAGCGGCCTCGTCGTCATTGTCCGCGAAGCTGGCCTCGACCAGATAATTGACAGCCTGCATCCGGATTGCCCGATCCTTGGGGATCAGCCAGGCGACATGCTCGCGGATCGCCTCGCGGACTCGTTCGAGGACCGCGGCATCTTCGCCGAGCAGCAACATGTTCGCGGTAAAGCGCGCCTGCATGTCGAATGCCGCCTGCTGGGTATGATAGCTGTCGGCATCACAATCGTCGACGTGGTAGAAGCAGGCGGCTTCGAGCAGCCAGGCGAGTTCGCTGGGTGTGATCGTACAGTCGGCGCTGAGCAGGATGGCGACGTTCTCCAATTCGGTCGAGCAGTCATCGGGAACGATCAGCACATCCGCAGGCAGCGAGAGGATTTCGGCAGGTTCCTCGGAAACGGCTGACGCCTGCATGGCGATTTCGAGTTCGATCGCGTCGACGCGCCCGGAGACCAGGACCTGCGACAGCTGCGTATCAGCCGCATAGTCGAAGACGTCGCCCTCGCCCCGGTCGACCCGGAAGGACCATCCGAGCACGCGCGGAAGTTGATCATACCAGGCGTATCCCGCGAAATCGTCGACGGGCTCGACCGGGGTCGCGCCGTGCAATTGTCCCGACGCGAGGGCGCGCGCGGCGCACTGCTCGATATGGGCCTGGTCGGTCGGCATCAGGATCATCGGTTCACCCGCCACCCGCTCGCCGAACATGGTGCTATCCGCTTCCGCGGTGCGCGGCGTCCAGGCCGAGAGCCAGGGCGCGGCTTCAGGGAGGAACACGCCGAGCGCCTTGGCCCGCAGCCAATGGGCATGGGACAGCCGATGGTGACCCTTGTGGGCGATAGTGCGGAAGATCGCCGCCTCGCAGGCCTCGTGCAACGCCTCGAGCGCGGGCCCCTGCACCATTTCCTTGCGTGCAGGTAGCACGAGTTGCAGGTGGCCTGCATCTATGATGTCGACCTTGGCATACCAGCCAGGATCTCCATCCCCGTCATGGATATGCGGCAGCCGGCAAGGCACCGTGAGACCATGGAAGTTGATCCGCGCCAATTCGCGTGGAACATGAATGGTGTCGCTGTAGATGCCGATGTTGCACCCGTTCCATTTCTCGACGCGCGCCGCACCGGCGAGGAAGCTTTCGTGGGGTTGCCTCTTGCCGTCGAGCCAGACCGGCACCGGGCAGAAGCGCGCGGCGTCCTTCACTGCCTGCTCGAGTGCGTTCACCCAGTCTTCGGCCATGTCGACCTCGATCTCGGTGCCCTTGTCGATGGCCGTCGGCGCAAGATCGAGCGGCATGCCGCTTTCCCAGGCGTCGGGGGTGATGGTCACCTGCCAGGCCGCGTCCAGTTCGGCCGCGTGGGAACGGACCGTGACATGGCGCCCCGCAAGGCTGAATACGCCCATGCCCGCTGGATCTTCGGATCGGGCGATCTTCTCATCCCAACCGGAGTCGCCCAGCGTCAGGAACTTGACCGGATCGGCGATGCCGCACCCGTCGTCACGAATACGCAGCACAGGCCCCCGATCGCTCTCGATCCGGGAAATATCGATCCGGGTGGCGCCAGCCCGGCGTGCGTTCTGGATGGCCTCGATGAGACACGCAGAGACCGATCCGTCAAAAAACCTTGTGATCCTTGTCAGCAGGGAATCTCCGACCGTGGTTTGGATAGTGGTGGGGAAAGTCATGTGAGTCTCCGGAAATGCAGCGATCTCATCGTCGCTCCCACATCCCGCCCCCTCCCCTTCATGGCGCAATTGCGCGGTCGAGACGCGGGAAGTCGACGGAATCCTGCGATCGAGGAATGGGCGAAAATGGGATCGGCTGACCGGGCAGTCAGGCGGCGATGCGCCGATAGACGGACTCTCCGTTGGAGAAGCTGCCCAGACGGACAAGCGTCGCGAACCGCTGCTCGAATTTTGGCCCGATCCGGTCGAACCATTGTTCTGCCAGCCCTTCCCGGCCGGCGTCGATGTCGTTCCGCAAAACCACCCAGTATGCGATGCAGCCACAATATTCCGAAATGCCGAAGCGGGCATAGCCGTTCATGGCGACAATCCGGTCTTCACGGTCGATCCAGCCGTCATGGGACCATGCCGAAGGATAGAGTGCGAGCACCTGCTCTCGAAAATCCGCGACGATGAAGTCCCAATCGTCCTGTGCGGCAAGTTCATCGAAATGGCGGGTGTCAGGATCGTCATCGTCCTCGATCCAGCCCGCGTCCCACTGTGCGAACGCGACATGCGCTCCGCTGGGATAGGATACCGAGCGCCCCATGATCAGTTCCCCTCGTCGGCAGACGGCCGCCATGCGGGCGGCTGGGCGGTGACTGGTTCGTCGGTCGGAGCACGATCGGGATCTTTCGGCACGGGTTCCGGCCTGATCGTGGGATGAGCAGGATCGGACCAGTCGATATGATCGATGATCCAGCCTGGCACGTAATCCCAATCGAAAGACAGATCGTAACTGTCGGCAACCACGCTCCACGCCGCCTCGACCGCGCTGGTCCAACCCACGACTGTCAACCGCAGGTCAGCTGTGCCGACCGCATTGCAGGTTCCGCAGATGGCCAGCGCCAAGGCGATGGCGCCCGGGTCTGAACTGGGATGATCGCGCAATGTCAGCACAGCCTCCCAGAGGCAGGCAGCGGTCTCAAGAGCGGATTCGACACTGGCCGTCGGCATGACGCGGCGTTGGGTTTCCGCAGCGGGCACGATCTCAGCCTGTGCGAAAACGCTGCGCGGCTGGACCGCAATCCGTGATGGCTCTGCGGGCCGGGAAGAGACGCCGGTTTTCATGCTGCGGCCTCCTCGGCCGCGGCATGGCGGGCATCGGCTTCCAGAGCGTCGAGGTCGATCGGCAACGGCTTGCCCGGTTTGTCGGTGATGACGACGACGGCGTCCGGCTGGTACATTTGGAGGCCGAGCCCAGCGATACGGATGCGGGCGACAGGCTCGCCGGACCGCACGCGCTCATGCCCCTGCCATTTCATTCGCACGGGGCGACCGTCGGCAGCTATCTCCACCGTTTTGAACACGTCATAGTCGCCCTTTGAATTAGCCGAATAAAAGGCCTGCTCCGTCTCACGGACTTCGTTGGGCTTGGCAGCACTTTGCTTGCCCTTGCGGGCTGCGATCATGCGCAGGTTCCATATCTCCTGAAGTTGTTCGGCCTGCTCGCGCGATGGATTGATCAGCGGTACTGTGCCCGGCTTACCCGCCCGGCGAGCCTTTCTCTCCGGCACGGTGTAGCCGCAAGCCTGCATCAGGTCGCGCCAGTCATCCTGGTTCAGTTCAAGAGAGGATGCCGACGCGATATGCGCCGGAAGCGGAACCGGGCTTTCGAGCCGGAAACGGCCCGCAGCGATCACGGTGCATTTGGGGCTTTCGGCGCCATGCTCGCGGGCAAAGGCCTGGATGATGACCGGGGTGAACTCGCCATCATAGCGAGGCACATCGCCCAGCATGGAACGCTCGAACGCGAGCCGGTGCAGGATGTGCTCGATCCAGCGGCGGCGGTTGGGGCCATTGACGGTGACCATTGCCCCGTCGATGCACTGTTGCCGTGCGTCGCCGGGCGCGATCTCGCCCTTGTCGACCTTGTAGTAGAGATCATAGCCCGACCAGAGTTCACGGGAATCCCTGTTGCGGAGCGCGTCGCGGATCTGTTCGTCGGTCGTGATTTCGTCCCAGATCGCCAGTGCCGTATGGGCTCTATTGATGCCGCGCTGAAAGTCTCGCAGCTCTGCCAGCAAAGTCTTGATCCGGTTGGCGCGGACGCGCGGGTCATTCTTCCTGCTGGCGTAATGCTCGGCGCTGCTGGCGCGGCCGAGCCAGTAGCCTGCCGCTTTTTCCGCCTTTACGGACGCCGTCATGGCCGAGTGCATGCGTTCCTGGGTCTTGCGCGCCCCACGTTCGCTATGATGGCCGACCAGGATCGGCTGGCCCATATAGAAGGCCTGCGACAGTTCGTCTGCGCGGCGTGCGAAGGCGTTGGATTGCGCATGGCGCTTGTCTGCAAGATCTTCGAGCCGTTCAGCTTTCATCGCGGCGCGCTCGGCCAGGGTCATCTCTTCCGCCTCGATCTCGCCAGCCAGTTTGATGGCCAGGTCCTCGCGTTGCGGAGTCCACCTGGGAGCGACGAAAAGCTCCTGCTTCGGAGCCCATTTGAATCCGGCCTCCTTGACCTGTGCATAGGTTTCCGCATCGAGGCGCGATGACGCGTAAATGCGGATCTTGTTGTCCTCTGGACTATAGGTTGCGGTAAAGCTGATCATCGATCGTCCTTTCGAGGGCCCCGCGGTCATCAGATTTCGGGGCGAAGCGGTGCATCTGTGTTCCCCGGAATCATGAAGCCCGGCGCGATGGCCGGGCTTCATGGAAAACAAGGAATGTCGGTGTCGGGGAGCTATTCGCGCAGGTCTCCGGCGGCGAGATCGCCAATCCAGGAGGCCCCCTCCTCGAAATCGGCGTCGTCATCTTCGACCAGGGCGGCGAGCGCGACAGCGCCCGTGCGGCCGAGCTGACCGAGACGCTGAATGGCGGCATAGGCAACCGGAGCGAGCTGCTCTGCGGTTGCGGTATCGATATCGGAAGTGGTCATGCAGAAATTCTCCAGATTGTAGAGGGCTGCGGTCGGAAACGACCCGCAAGGGGTCATGCGATCCGGCGCGTCCGACCAGTCGCACCAGGATTTCTAGGTGGCCGGCTCAACCGCCATTTCAGGCGAATTCGACGCCGACCTCATTCACCGCGGGTTTCCGCTAACGCTCATGGCAGGCATTCCGCCGTCATCTGCTTCGTGGCTCGGTGGTCCGCAGCATTGGCTGCATCGAGGCGGGCTATCCATTCCGGATCAATGCAGGCGCCCTCAACTGCCCAACAGCTGACGGATGCGGAGACGGGATCGCCATTGTCCTGTGGGACCATGAGGAGGCCGTCGGGATCGGCGCCCTCGACATCGTAATCGACAATGCGCACCGTGATCGGCCGGTCGGCGACGACACCCTGAACAAGACCGCCATCAAGCGTGATGACGATATTGGCTTCGAGAGGGAGCTGCTCGGCGCCATTGATCCGCATGCAAAGATCCTCGATCTCGTCCGGGTTCAGTGGTTCGTGTCGGCCGAGATTGCTGGCAATGTCAGGATCGGACCCACAGTGGCGTCGCTGGTGGTCGCGCAACGCGGCAAGCACGGTCGAGAGTTGCCGATCGTTAAGTGCGAGAACCGATATCCCCTGGAGTTCGGCCTTTTCGATCCACACATTGAAGCCTGCGGTTTCGGCGAGATCATCGGGGTCTATGTCGGCAATTTCGATGCTCTGTGCGGTGAGGTGGCGGAATTGCACGCCGACCAGCCCCAATTGCCAGCTGCTCGTATCGACTGGCGGCAAGCCCTCGGCATCGAGGTCGGCGCGGAGCTGGTTCACCATATCGGTCGCGGCGATCTGTGCTTCGTGTTCGCTGGCGTGATAGCTCGCGATCTTCGACGGTGCTGAGAAGTGCGTTCCGTTGGCGACGAAAATATCCATGTCGAATTCTCCGGGTAATGTGGATGCGGGATCGGTGCGCGCATCAGGCGGCGCAGCGGCCAGCGTCCTGACGAAGGCCGAGATCGAAGGCGGTGAGGTTGCCGTATTTCGGCTCGAGACGATCGAAAGCGGACGTCAGGTCGTCGATGTCGATCCAGGTGAAGGCATCGCCGGGATCGGAGTCGAGCTGGAAGACGATGGGTGTGAAGGCCGCGGTCATCTCCGGGAAGCTGGCCTGGATGATCAAGGTTTCGATCCGGCGCCCGAGGGCGGCAATGCCGGAGGCGAACTCCGCTCGCTCGGCATGCGCCATCGTGAAATAGCGGTCGGGCGCCAGCAACGGTGCGATACGGACGCATGGGAGACGCCCGACATGTTGTGGCCCGGCAACCGTGCCGGTCAGTGCCCGGCGTTCGGCCGTGACCTTGTCGGCGGGGACCAGCGCGCGATAGGCATAGTGCGGCAGCGTCCCCGCGATGCGGGAACGGGTGACGATGATTTCCATGGTGACTGTCCTCAGGCGAAGAGCCGGGTCGCAGCGGCGTCCGGTTGGGGAAGATCGAGATCGCGGCGGATACGTTCAGCGAGCCTGGCAGGCTCGATCAGTTCCGCTACGGAAGCGAAATGGTTGCGGCCACCGACATAGTCCTTGGTCCCCGAGCAGGTGCGGAACATGACCTCGTAGCCCGGTCCCATGCAGCCCAGATCGAACTGGATATAGAGATGAGCGGCATGAATCGTAATTTCGCCCGAGCAGGCGATACCCGCCATGTTGGAACGCAACTCGAATTGCCCGCGTTCGAGACCGAGCGCCTTGGCGAGCCGCGTCATCGCCTTGCGGCCCTGTTTGTGAAAAATGGCCTTCGCGTCGCTGTCATAGTCGACGCCGCGTCGCGCCAGCGTCACCAGGATCGGCGTGCGTTCGACAGCGCCGACGGCTTCGACGCAAGCACGGCGCAACTCGGCCTGGGACGGACGGTTCTCGGTCGCAATGTTGCCGAGATGACGCGCCAGCAGCAGAACCGCCGGATCGCACTCCGCATCGACCTGGTTGCGATGGCACTCGTCGATTGCCTGGATCAGGACGTTCAGCCCTCCGGCAAGCGTGGTCAGCGCGGAAGGGTCGAGCGCCTGTTGAAAGCGAAACGCGGCGTCATAGGACATGAGGTTCTACTCCTGGGGCCTGGGCGCATCCACACGCCCGCCTCAATCTCTCCCCCCTCCCCCTCGATCAGACCGTCACCATTCGTAACAGGGGAGCCGATCGGTCGTGGAAGCATCACGGTCCAGGATCAGGTAGTTGCAGCCCAGTCCTCGCGCGAATGTCAGCGCATGGAAGAGATCAGCCGGTATTTCCGATTTATCCCCGAACGAGGACGGAGCCGTGGCTATGACCCAGCCATAATGGGTATCGGCTATGCTGACGGGACGGTGGCACGGATCGAGTGTAATCCATTCGTCGATCTTTTCCGTCGTCGGCCATGATATATGGCTGGAGGACAAGGCGATATAGTTCCCGATCTCGAGGCGTTCGGGATCATAGCCGAAGTCGGGATCGATCCATTCCATGCGGCTGGTCAGCTGGTCTTCGGGATGGAGGTTGAAATAGTCGCGTATCACCATGGCATCGTCGAGGGACCCCGGATCGCGGCTGTCGTTGATTTCGCCCCATTGTGAGCGGCAGAAGGTCGCGACCTGCACCTGCAGCCCTCGATAACTGACCGCGACGACATTGGTGGTTCCGTGGCCATGCCCGATCGTGGCGAGATAGACGGGAATGGACCAGGCCACGGGCGCCCGGTCGATCGATAAAATTGCGGTATCGAGGTCGGCGATGATCTCCGCAATGTCGGCGTCCCCTTCGGCATGGGAGGCCAGCGCAGCCCTGGCGCGCGCCAGCAAATCGAGGTGCATGGATCGCGGATGATCTTTCATCACAATCTCCTTCTTCATGGGTGATTGAATAATTGCGCGGAGATCGCGCCCGGTCGTGGTCGCGGGATCCGCAACGCCGGGGGACATCAGCGGCTTGGGCATGCCGATGGTCTTCTCGATTTCATTGTCGCAATGCCAGGCTCAGAAGAGGACTCGCATCGAATTATGGTTTACGTGCTATAACAGCAACATAGCTGATGTGGTTTTTCGTAAAGGCCCGCAGAAAGGCCCGCAAATCAATGTGATTTAGTGGTTCGAGTCTTCTTCGAGGACTCTAAACTCGCAAAAATGGCTGATTTCCGCCATTTCTCCGCCGTGAACAAAAGCAGAAACTTCTCATGAGAAAGGGACCGAAAGGACCGCAAAAATTCGTTCATGGAACGTTCTTTGTAGCCATCTTAAGCGTTGCCAAGCCTTCAGCCCCATCAGCTTATGAGCGGAAAGCCATTGACCTCCAGTTGACCATCCAGCGCAACGCGGACCTCTACCGCTGGACGATCCCGTTCCGATGTTTCGATCGACGGATCGTAACGCTGAGATAGATAGTGAAATCGCTGGTTCTCTGATCCCACCCAGTTTCGCTGCCTATCGAGTTTGCCAGCAACGAATGGTCCGTCGACAACAATGTCTGCGTGTGACAGCAATTGCTCTACCCCTGGAAGGGCACGTCGACGAAGCTGATCCAATCGGAATCCTGTGAAGACCATTACCGAAAGGCCCTGCAATTGACAGGACTGGGCTATCTCGGCGAGGGCCTTTGCTTGGTACGCTGGCTCACCGCCCAGGAAGGTCACGCCTTCAATCGCATGGATTGCGCGTGCCTGCTCAATCTCGGCGATAATCTCGGACGATGAAATGACCTGCCGGCGCACAAAGGGTAGCAGCTCTTGATTGCAGCATTCGGGACAGTCGATATCGCACCCCTGCACCCAAAGTGCGTAGCGTAAGCCTGGCCCCTCGACCGATGTGAACGGGATCCGCTTCGCGATGTTGAGAAAGCAGGTCATTCCGCCTCGAGGGATACGCGTACCGATCCGTCCGGATCCTGAGTTATGACGAGGGCCTTACCGATACAGATGCTCCGATCTGCGACCTCGGTGAACAGGAAATGCGACACCGGATCGATCAGCCATTTCGTCAGTGCTGTTATTGCACCGCGCCCGCCCATCGTTGCATCGATTTCGCCAGCGACGCTTTCCAAAAACGCGCGTTCATTCGCGATCCGAACTGTCCGAATGCCGTACTTGTCCTGCAACTGGGCTCTGAGGGGGCCAATCTTGCTACGCAGTATCTCGACCAAGAAGCCCTTATCGCGGACGAAGTTGAAAGCGACGATATTGTCGCCGATGCGGTTCAAGAGTTCTGGTCGCCCCATCTCGCGGACAAAATGGTCTCGCACCCTGCGTTTGAAGGCGGCTCGGGTTTCCTCATCGCTAGCTGTTGGATCAATCTCGGCCGCGCCTATATTCGAGGTAAAGATGATGATCGCCTCGGAAAAACTGACCGTTTGTCCACGGCCATCCGTGAGACGGCCGTCCTCGAGAATCTGCAGAAACTTATCGAGTATCCGTACGTGGGCTTTTTCGATTTCATCGAAGAGAAGTACGCAAAACGGGCGCTTGCGGATCGCATTGGTGAGCTGTCCGCCTTCCTCGTAACCGACGTAGCCCGGCGGTGCGCCAATCAACCGCTGATCGCTGTGCTCATGATTGAATTCGGACATGTCGAAGCGAATGAAGGCTTCTTCATCGCCGAACAGAAATTCGGCGAGGGCCTTGGCTAATTCCGTCTTGCCGACACCGGTCGGCCCTACAAAGAAGAGAGTCCCTTTGGGCATGCGCTGACGCTTGGAATGTTGCAGCCCTGCTAGCCCTGTAAAGGCGCGTATCGTAACCGCCGTGACCTTATCGATGGCGTGCGACTGGCCCTTGACTCGCTCCGCAAGCATTTCCGGCATCGCGATGAGCTTCTCGCGATTTAGTGCCTCCCACGCACTTGTTTGAATGCCATGGCGATACAAACTTAGCAGCTGCTCGGCAGACAATTCTTCGGTTGCCGCGGACTTGCGGGACAATTCTTCAATATTGAGAAGATCCTGAAACGACATCCCGTCGAGTGCATCGACGAGATCCTCGTAGGCCACCTGCCCAGGTTTGGGCTGATTTTTCAGTTTCCATCCGTGGAGCCGATCGCCGAGCAGCGTCAATCGTTCTTCTCGATCAGGCAAAGGAACGACGACTTCGCGGATATGGGCTGGGCCAGGCAAATTTGAAAGCGGGAGAGCCTGCGCGTTCGGCGAAACGAGCACCAGCAAGTTGGCTGTTCCCGTCGCCTCCGTGTCAGCCCGTCCGATGATCGCCTTGGCAAGCCGGGCCAAGATATCGCGCTCTGCCTGAGAGGGCTGCTGACCCGAGAAGAACGCAAAATTTGCCAGATTGACGACGAACGCTGTTGGCCGATCTGTGCGATCGACCATTGCTGCCAGCATAACCGCAACGAAGTCCTCGGTGGTTACGCGGGTCGATTGTGGTCCACTGTCGAAATGCTCATCCGGGGCAATCGCATAGGCCGAGCCTTGCGATTCAGCGGGTCCGACGGCGCTTGCAAGCCCCCCCCATTTCGCCGCATCGCGGCCACCAATCCCTGACACGGGGTCCCACTCGATGACCGTTTCGAACGCGCCTTCCCGAAGAGTATCGGCGACCAGCAGCGGCACACGCTGATATTCCATAGTCCATGGATTTCTCCGCAGATCATGGACTTCGCCGTGGACGACAATGCATGGGACCAACCCCGCGTGGGTTTCGAGGCTGCGCAACCAAACCGGACGGTGCACCGTGCTCATTTGCTGCGCCCCCCTGCGCTATCGGGCAAGCGCCTTTCCGATTTTCCAATCATGTCTGGATTTTTCCAGGAGATGCTCTCCTCTCCGAGTTCAATGCCGTAAATGTCCTGCAACTTGGGCAAAACCTTATCTGCGTCCTCGAGGCAGGCCTGCCCCTGATAGTGGTCAAATTTATAGCTCATCTCATCCAGCTTCACTCGGAATGCCGCCTGCGCACCTGAAGGACGCTGTGCCTTGATCACCACGGCACCAGCTTCTCCGCCTTCCAGCTTTGGCTCGGAGATGACGAACCCGGCACTGCGCAGCTCGCGTAGTAGTCCGATGACTACATGCCTTCGCGCAGCTTCCTGTAGGGCGCGATCATCGGCCGCCTGGCGGATCGCTGAAAGGTGGTCATCCAGATGTTGCATGTCCATCTGACCGCCAATCACCCGAGGCTGCAATTGCCGGATCTCAGCCAATGCCGCATCGTCGTGCAGTTGTGAGAACACAGCCAGCGCGTCTTCCAAGACTGCTTCCATGTCGTGCTGCGCCTCATCGCGTTGCTCGGCAAGCTGCAGCGCTTCGGCCTTCGTTCTGGCGCTTGTCGTCACCGCCTCGAGGCGGTGCTTAAGATTGCTCTGGATTTGATCCAGCTCTTGAAGATTGATCTCACTCCGCTCAATTTCCTGGCGCAGTGCCATCAGGTCTGGCTGGCAGAGATCTTGCTCGACCGGTCCGGCCAATGACAGGCGTGCTTGGTGGATCATGGCGAGCAAGTCCTCACGTACAGCCTGCTCGCGAATTATCGCCTCCGCGCGAGCATCGCGTTCAAATGCCATTCGGTCTCGTGCGGCGTCGCGTTCAGCTTGCAATGCCGCCTCAGTAGCGTCCCTCTCGGCCACCCGCGCAGTGCGACGATTTTCACGCGCCCGCGAGCCGATTGACCGCATCATGGCGGACAGGCGCTTATTCTCATCTCGCGCGGCTTCTGGGTCTTGCAACAACAGGTATTCGACGCGATCGAGCAGATCTCGACACGCGGCATAATCGCCTGCAATGTAGATATCCAATTCCTGCGCCCTCAGAGCATCAAGACGCTCCCGGTTTTTTGCAGCAAAGGCCTCCGTCGTGTTCCTCACTCGATCGAGATACATTTGCCTGCGTTGGCGAGCCTCGATCGACCACCGTCGATCCGCGACATAGCTCATTATTTCACCCCCGATTTGCGGCTCCTGGATGCGCTGAGAAAGCTCTTCGCGTTCATCCAGTGAATGCCATAAGGTTTGCAACGCAGCAGGAAGTCGTGGTCTTCGCTCACGAGGACGACTTCATAGCCTTGCTGTCGGTATGGGATCAGGGCGGCAATAATCGCCCCATCATTATTCCGATTGTCTCCCGGAGCGAGCAAACTGCGATCAGAAAATGGAGCTGTCCAGCGTTCTCGCGGCAATTCATCAATGGCGCGCAGATTGCTGCGACTGGCGATACGAAACGCCGCGCTGTCCGTCTTTTTCCGCTCGACTTCGGCAGCTACAACTTGTGGGTTCACCAGGAAATCTGTCGGTCGGAGGCTTGCAACGAGTTCGCCATTTTCGATGAACGACGACGTATCAAAGGCGATTACCCTCGTGCACGAAGGCGGGACTGGCGCGATATCTCTACTGCCAGCTGCATGCCCTGAAATCATGGCGTGTGAGGACGGGAACAGTTCTGCCAATCCCGGATAAGTCGCGCGGAGACGTCCCAATCGCTCATCGCTAGGTAGTCTCTCTCGCAGCGTCGCAAGAATGGAGGGCGGAAGGCCTTCCAGAGCGTTGACGATCCCGATCTTCCATTGCGTCTCATCCAACGGGCTGGATACGCGTTCATCCAATCTGCGCCAGAATTCTGCCGGATCGAGCCAGAACGCTGGCAGAATGGCGATCTCTGGAGAGTCCGAAAACTGGCATTCGGTTTCAAGCGCTTCGACCACATCGCTCCAGGGCGACCCGGCCTGTGCGAAACCGGGAGCGGACCGGTAAACACCGATATCTGCATGTAAGCCATTCCATGTGACTGGTAGGCGCAAATATTCTTGGCCCTCATGAGCAGAAAAAATTCCCGAAATGCCTGGATCATCTGAACGCGGGTACGCGACTAGTCGAGCTTGCTGCTCCGCGGTGCCTTCAACGAGCGACGGTTCCGAGATCTCGCCTGCTGCATCAAGAATGACATGGACAACTGATGGCGGCAAGGCGAGCCCGGCTAGCGCGTGAGTAGGAAGCTCCCGTGTCAAAACCAGACCGCTCAGATTGTCCGACAATTCAAGGTCAACCGAAAGGCGTTCGCCTCCGTGTGAAGACCAATCGAAAGATGAGTTGGGACTGCTCGACAGAAGCCATGCGCCTCGAACGCGCTGGCTGAGCCCACGCAGATAGTCGGTCTGCCGGGGATCACCGCATTCGACGGAAATTTCACCGTCTTTGATGACGAGTTCTGCCGTCAAGCGCCGCCAGCCGTGGCCAAGCAGTCTAGGGGCCGCGGAGTAGAGCTGCACATCGTCGCGCAATTCGCTTCTGAGTTCGCGCTCGACCCAATGCGTGGGCAAATGCGCCAGGAAAGGCTCGGCCGGGACGCAGAAATCGCGCGCCTCGTTCCCATCGGGTACTAGAGTGGCTGCATCGACGATTTCTTCCAGAACCGGATCAAAGAACCGTGCGATTTTGCGGGTCTGGGCCGCGTTGTGGTCTATCGTCGATGACGCGTTTTGGAGCGCGTTATCCCCCGCACCTCGCCCTGGAGCGAGATCAATGATCCGCAGCGAGGCTGGCTCGACCCCAACCCTTCGAATCTGATGGACCCGGCCGCGTTCGATCAAGTCCTCCAATACATCGGGCAGGATTTCTCGAGCGCCAGACACGCCGTAGAGCAGACGAAAAAGCTCAGAAATGGGCACAGAGGCCAGCGCATTTCCGCCACGATGAAACTCCCGCACAGCAGCTTCCAAAGCCCTATGCAGAGGCGTTAATTCCGGTAGGAGGCGATACGATGCCTCCGCCTGAACGTGCAGGACCGGAAAGAACACAGAAATTGAGCCAAGCCTCATGCAGGGCGATCCCCGGATCGGCGCGTCCGTGGCCCCAGGATGTCCTGCGCTCGCCAGAGCCCACCTGCATCCCTGATATCGTCGATGATCTGGCCGTAGACCCGCGTTCGTTGCGGCGCGCCACCATCGACCGGCTCGATCGCGACCTCGAACCTCTCGAATGTCTGTCGCGCGCCGACAACCACCAGAAGGTCCCGAGCGCGGGAGAATGCCACATTGATCCGTTCGAACTTCGCGGGGTTTGAATTACGCCCCAATCGGCCTTTTTGCGGAGAACGGTTTCGTACCATGCTGACGATGACGATATCTGCTTCCTTGCCCTGAAACCGATCCACGGTCTCGACGTCGATCCGTTGCTCTTGAAAGCGCGGGCCGAGCTTTTCCCGAAGGCTTGCCTGAATCAGGCGCTTCTGGCGATTGTAGAAGGTCGCGACTGCGATGGTCTTTTTGCGTTGCTCCCTAGCGCAGGCATCCACAATGTCCGCGACGAGTTGGGCGACAAGCCGCGCTTCAAGTTGGTTCCCGATGCCGCCGCTTTCACTTTCTTCATAGGCCGGCTTGCCCGCGTCATCCTCTGAACTGTCAATCCAGAGTGCATGCTGGTGCGGGGACAGATAGTGCCCCCCCGTCCGTGAGTTGAGAGTGAGACCATGCGTTCGCCAGGACCACTCGGCAGTTTCATCCAATCCATCTGGGTCGACCAATCCGGATTCCAACCGGCCGTCGTAGAAACGGTTGACCAGCGCCATGATCTGCGGGTGCATACGATATTGGGTATGCAACGCGGCCCTGGACTTCGGATCGATCTCGGCGAAGCCATCGCGGAACAGCGAAGCCGTCGTCAGCCGCTCGTATTTGCGCAGCAGGTCAGCTTCGCGCTCAAGCGCCTCAGAATCCTCATCATCGGTCGGCGATTTGTCTGATTGTCCGATGTTTGCGAAATCAAACGTTGGAGGAAGCTGGCGATGATCCCCCACAAGAATCGTCTTAGGCGCCAGCAGCATTGGCCGCAGCAGCTCAAGAGGTGTCGCCTTGCTCACCTCATCGATGATCACCACGTCAAAGCGCGTGAACCCGGCTTCCGACAAGATGCTGAAGTCGGAATTGCAAGTGATGCCAATGACATTGGCATGGCGGATATATCGCTCCCCCATTCGGTCGGTGGAAGACGGATTTGCCGCCTGCTTTTTAGCGTCTTGCGCCCATTGATCGAGTAGCGGCAACCACGCCCTGAGCGGATCGACATCGTTGAGGCGAACCGCCTGCAAGTCGGCATGATATTGAACAGCGTCAATGGCAGCGGAGAGTTCGCTTGGTATTTGGCTTTGGATCAGAAACCCTTCGATTTCCGACAGCAGCTTTTCAACCATTTCTCCAACCGCGGTTGCACGCTCTTGCGCATCGCCCAACGACTGCTGCGCTCGCCGGACTTGGGTCTCGGCTTGCGCGGCAGTCACTGAATTCTCCTCTTGCCCTCCTCGATCTGGTCGACTTGGCGATGTTAAATCCGGCCAGTCGGCAACGATCGCGCTCCTAATCTGCAGGACTTCGTCCGCGCGCTGAGCATCTCCAGAATTCACTTGAGGCTGGAGTGCGCGAACCTTCTCTTGCACCTGGCGATGAAGTGCTCCTGCCGAAACATCAAGGCGCGGCGCTTTCCCATCATGTGCCGCCAACAACTTGAGGAGATTGGCAGCATCGGGAGCGAGAGCAGGCGAAAAAAGCGATGCATCCCAGTCTGAGGCATGAGCCAAGGCATCATGCGCCATCCCCCACCATTTCCCGCGTGCGTCGCTCTCAAACTCGCGCTCTTGACGACGAAGAAGTTCGTTGAGCTGCTCTTGTGCTTCGCACAATTCGCGCTCGCGGCACTGGAGGTCTGGTTCAATGCTGGCTCGATCACGCTCAAGCTTCCGGGCACGTTCCAGCCAAATCTGCCAATGCCCAACGTCGTCCGCCAGACTGACAAAGGGATCACGGACTGCAGCTTCCACGTGATCTGCGGCCAAACGATACCAGTCGCCTATCGCTGAAGACTTCTTCTGGTCTCCCTCAATCCTGCTCAGCCAGAGTGGGCGAGCCTCAGGATCTTCGATCAATCGCTCAAGCGCATTCTCAACCGCGAGATTGGTCTGCGAGGCGATAAGTACCCGCTGTCCGGACCTGACGAAATGCGCGCACGCAGCCGCAATCATCGTCGTTTTCCCAGTGCCGGGCGGTCCCTGGATGTAGGCAATTTCAGGAGCCGCAAGCATGACCTCCACCGCACGACCCTGATCTTCGTTAAGGCGGTAGAGGTCAGCAATGTCCGCATTCAGAAATCGGCCTGATTTTTCCATCGGCTTGGGCGCATGCGAAACGTTAAAAATCGACGCCATCAGGTAAGGCGCGGCGGCCAACCGGCTTCTATGCTTGCCTCCAGGCGCGAGGACCTGAAGCTGCCTCAGCGCATCTCGGTATCGTGTAATCTGCGTGCGAGCGCCAGCCGCTTCCGACATATTGCGCAATCCGAAAGATGCATCGTCAGGGAGCTCCCCTAGACCGGCCGCATCTCTGGCCCTCAGGACAATGCGAACAGATCTTGCTGCGCCACTTGGCCAGTGACAATGCCTTGAGATATCGATCGTTGGGTTCTCGTCGACGACTTCGACACTGTCGCAACGAAAACTGCCTGCGCCGATACCCAACCGTTCGTGAGCGTCCCACCGGAAAAGTTCCATACGCGGCTGCGAGCCGGCAAACTTCGGCACGGATGTGAGCATGCGTGCGACCTGCTTTGTCTCGCAGAAGATGACCCCCTCCCAAATACGATCCTTCCACTCTCCCGGACCAAGCATGGCCGAGGGCGCCCGCCGAAGGATCTGTTCATCGGCCCAGTCCAGATATCCCTCCCAGTCACGAAGGCGATCTTCGAGCTCGGTCAGCAAGACTGGTGCTGGAGACGCGGCTTGACCCAGAAGTTCTTCCAGAGGGTGCGCTGCTACCGGAAGCCTGTTTCTCGATGTATGCCGGATCAGGGCAATGGCGCGCTCAAACGGGCGGGGCTCGCAATCGGGGACAAGAGCGGCGTCCAGGAGATACAACGTGGTGTTGCTCGGCGTTCTTTCCTCGTCATATGCGAGGCGGCACAAGACGCAGATCGACATTGCGTCCGGCAGCGCACTTTTCAGTTGGGGAAGGACCTTCGCAGGTCGGAAAAGTACGACGGTGCCTCGCTTCTCTTCTGAGACGACGGACACAAAGAACCCGCGTTCCTCTCCGTCATCGCCAAAAAATTTGTCACAGAAAATGTCAATAAAGTGCGCCCGCTCTTCCTCGGCCGGCTCTTCTACTTCGAAATGTGACGCAAGGACTGAAGCCAATCTTTCATCGTCCCTGCTCACGTAGCCGGTCTGTAAGCGCCGCTGGAGCAGGACCGGCAACGAAGCTAGAGCCCGGGGCTCTTCGCTGGTTCGTCGATAGGCTATGTGGCCCTTCTCCGTTGCATTCCCGAAGGCTTCCTTTTCCCGGAACGACGAAGTTGTCGGGTCAAAAACCATAGCCGCACGCGGTGCGCGATCCTGAAGTCGAACACGCCATCTGTGCGCCTCGGCCTCAAGGCTTTCCAGTTGCGCATTTTCTTGGCGTGAGCAGGCAAGGCGATCTTCTTCCAGCTCGGCGCGTCGCCTTTCGAGCAAGCATTGCAGGCGCTCTTCCCTGCGTCGGGCGCGAAGATGTTGGGAGGTTGACGTAGCGACGCTTGCCTCGATGCCTTCGAGGGTCTGCTGAGCCTCTTTGAGCTTATCGTCGAAGTGGGCGCGAATTAGCCGCCGTTGCTCATCGTCGTAGCGCGCTTCCCTGACGGAGATATCGGCTCGCTGCGCGGTGAGATTGGTCGAAATCTCCGCAGACATTCGTTCGATTTCGGAGAGTTGTGCCGCGGCCTTGTTTGATTCCTGCAAGGCATTGTCCGCCAGTTTTTGGCGTACAGCATGGGGGAGCGATGCAAGCTGATCTTCATGCCCACGACTGTGTTCAGCAAGCTGGAGATCGAGACCGGCAATCTTCTTCTTGGCAGCACTCAATCTGTCCTGCTCTGCCTTCAGGTCTCTCCCGATTTCGTCTTCGCTACGCGAAAAAAGGTTCAATGGATTCAGTCGGCGAGCAAGCCAGCCCAGCCCCTCCGCCGACGCTAGCTGCGAGGCGCGTGCGCGCGCCTCGCTGAGTTCCGCGTTCAGCAGCGAGAGCTTTCCTGCGGCGGCCGACCGCAAATCACGCTGCTCTGCCAACGAGCGCTGCAGCTCTTGCGACATTTTCAGAAATTCGATTTCGCGAACGTCAATTTCCCGGTCAAGCGCATCTCGATAGGGTTGTGGCTCCAGCCCTGCAGTAAGAGACGAAAATAGAGCCTCGCTATCGCACTTGCTTGTCGCAATGGCCTGTTGTTCCTGAGCAAGCTCGTCACTGCGCTTCAGCAGGACATCAATCTGATCTTTGCCCTTTTTAATCTCCTTGGCAGCATCGGTCTGAGCCCCGTCAGCATGAGCCTTCGCCGTCGCCAATTCCGCTTCAGACCATTGATGCGCTTTGCCCCGTTCAATGAGGGATCGAAGGGCGTCACGCTCGTCGGTGAGTTGTCGAACGCTGGCAGCAAGCTGGTCACTTACACTGACTGCCCGCTCCAAGAAATTTTGCAGCCTGCTAAGCCTGAAATTGGCATGTTGATGCAGCTTGGATGCAGCTAATTGAGCATCTTTTCGGACATCTTCCGATCTTCGCCCAATCGATTGCAGCGCAACTTCGTCTGCGCGGAACATGGGCCGAACATGGTCAGCCAGCAGGCTTTCAATCCCTTCGGAAAACCGAGTCGTTGAAGAACTGCAGGACTTTTCGATCAACGTATTCGCCTTCGCGCTTTGCACCTGTGCTGCATACCGTTAAATCGATAAATTCAGCTTGAAAACTCATTGAGCAACCGCGGCTTACGAATAGGCTGGGAAAAATCGTTCCTGTAGCGTTCCATCATGTCTCGCCAAATCTCGCAGGATCGCGTTCAACGCCCGGTTTGCAGGGTCTGCGGATTCGATCGCTGGTTTGCACGCCGCCAAATCGGATGTCCGTTTTACGGAGTGAATAGGCCTGCCGGCTCCGCATAGCTCTTGATCGTCCGTTCGGGCCGCTCATGCCAGCTGATGTTGAACGCCCAGTAGGTCGGAAAGAAATACAGGGTCGAATAGGGCAGGTTCTCGTGCACCCATCGCGCAAGGATCCGCCAATCACCGGGCTCCTGATGTTTCGCCCAGAAACTCGGAACGACGACACAGGCCATCGCTCCCATGCGGCCGTCGGCGTCAAGACGATCCCAGATATGCCCGGCGTAGTTGCTCTCGTTGGACGCGCAGGTGTAGCCGGCCTTCTTCTTGCGCTGCATCTCGTTGCAGAAGCCGTTCACCTCGCACGAGCGGTAGGCCGAGCGGATGGCGATCCGCCCCCAGTGATCCTGCAGCGGTTCGAGCAGTTCCTCGCACAGCCGCTTGCCGGCCTTGATGGCCAATTCTGGGTCATCGGGCGCGTTGTTGAGCCCATGGATCATGGCAACTTCCGAATAGAGCATGTCACGCATGAAGAAGGATTTCGACAGCTGTACCCGGCCTAATTCCGTGAGCGAAGGCACGGTCCGTGCCGTTCCGAGCCGCTTGACCGCACCATCGGTTGGCTCCGCTACCCATCCGATCCGCAGTGCAACGCCGTCGCAGAACTTTACAGGGCCGATTGCGCTGACTGGCGCTTCTGGGAAACCCATGACCTCGGCAAAGGCCCGGTAATCGTCAAACCACGAGCGCTTCGGGCAAAAGCTCTGAACGATCATCGCTGCATCACGCGCGCAATAGCGTTGGGCTTCGATGACTGCGGAGGCCGTGCGGTGGATGAGTTGGTATCGGATTGTCCCGACCGTCGCCGGATCGAGATCGAGAATTCGGCATAGCCGTTCCAGGCGTGCCGGGCGTGCGGTCGCATCCCCTTTTGCGTCTGAAAGCCACTCCTGGACTGTTGGGCCGAAAGTCTCGTCCACTTTCGCCTCGACGGCCAAAACGCCAAGACGCCCATCAAGACGAAGGATCGCCATGAGATCGGTCTGGCTCGGTCGCTGACCATCACCAAGGTCGACCGGACGCTCAAAAAACGCATCGACCAATGTGGCTCCGTTGAACGCGGGGTCATGATCCAGAGCCGATTTCACTGAAGGCGGAAGCCCGTTCGCAGAAAACCAGAGATCAGCCACCGATTTGGCAGAACGACCTGGCTGCCAATGCGTTGGCGATGCGAGGTGATGGATCACGTCTTCGGGTCGCAATACCGGGACATGCAGGCGGCGGATGGTCGGTTCACTTTGCATGGTGCCGAGCTTCTTTTCTTCCGGCATGAAGTCAACATCAGACGCAATGCACAGCGCTGCGATTGGATCGCGATGCCTGAGGAGCTGCTTGAGCGGTCGAAGTTCGTTAAGTTCGGCGATTTAGCGCCAGGATCGTGACGAATTTAACATTTTAGCCTTACGACGGCAGGAACAGCCAGATGATTGATATCTGACAAATTTTAGGGACAATGCTGGGATCAAGGCGCTGCCCATGCCACATGCTGGTCACGTTGCGAGAACTTTGATCTAAAATAGACCCGAAAGGTCAGTGAGTGCCGATCGACAATTTTCAATATCTTTCGCAGTTTTGGCCAGATTTGTATGATTTAGCAAGAAAGGCTGAGGCGTCAGCCGCAGAGGATCCTCAAGTATCGGCCATTCGTCTCCGTGGATTTGTCGAATCCATGGTGGAAGAACTGTTTGATCACCTCGATCTTCCACTCCATCATGAAGACAAGCTTCTGGACCGCCTGTTGCTGCTTGAACGGGCGGGCATTCTCGACAACCGTCGCAGTGCCAAGTTCCATACCATCCGAAAGATCGGCAACCGTGGCGCTCACAGCAAGAAGGTCAGCGTACAACAGGCGCAAGACCTCGTAGTCGATGCTTGGTCGTTAGGCTGCTGGTTCTGCCGGCTGCTGAAGCCGGACGTCGAATGGTTTATCCGCCCGTATGGCACGGCTCCACAATCGACTTCTCAGCCGACGAAAGTGTCCGCTGATGAGCTGCCCATTGAAGAACTGGTAACGCCGACCGGACAGAGCAATGTGCTTCAGTTTCCACCCGAGCGCATTCGGCGTATTCGCGACGAAGTCGCTAAAGCTATGGCTCTCGTGGAGCCAGCAGCGCGCCAGCTGCGCACCAAGATATCAATCGAAGAAGCTTTCACCGACCCTCTCAACGCCGATCAACAACAATGCCTGCAAGCGCTCGAAGGCTTTCTCGCGGATCCTGATGAGCGGATATTCTTGCTCAAAGGTGATGCTGGTACCGGCAAGACGTTCCTGGCCTGTGGTCTGATCGAATACCTCTCGACTCAAGGCCGTGCCATCCGCGTGGCTGCGCCAACAGGGCGGGCCGCCAAGGTGATTGGGGAGAAATCGGAGCGCCAAGCGAGTACGCTCCATGCGCTGATATACGACTACCGAAATGTCCAAGAGTACAAGGACGAGAGTGAGGATATCGGCACTGAGACCTTTAAGGTTCATGCCCTTGTCGCGAATAACCGAGATACCGCTAGCACCGTCTACATAGTCGACGAGGCATCGCTCATCAGCGACATGTATTCGGAGTCGGACTTCTATCGATCGGGTTCCGGTTATCTTCTGCAGGACCTGATAAGTTACGCAGATTTCGGCAACAGCGCCAACGACCGGAAGATCATCTTCCTCGGGGATCCCGCTCAGCTCAACCCCGTGGGGATGGCCAAGACGCCAGCACTGGATGCGGAGTATTTTTCCAAGCAGTTCGGCCTCAAGACGTCCGAATATCGGCTGACCGAGGTGGTGCGGCAAAAATCTGAGAGTGGCGTCCTACGCAACGTAGCGCCGATCAGGCGGAACCTGGAAACAGGGGTCTTCAGCGGCCTCAGCATCGAATTTGCGGACGATGTGCACCGGGTCACGGCAGATGAAGTCGTGCCGCTCTATATGACCCTTGCCAAGGACGATGGGGCCGAACTTCCTATCATTATAGCAAAGACCAACCGCGAAGCGGCAGAACTGAACCGCGAGGTTCATCACCAGCTGTTCCCGGACCGGCAGATGGTCACTGCAGGCGACCGCTTGCTCATCACGGCCAACACCATGTTGAACGAGCGCTTTCTGGCGAACGGCGAATTCGTAAGGGTTTCGTCGGCAGCGCATGGGATTGAAATCCGAACCGTGACGCTAAGCAAACGGCACAGCGATACTGGGAAAACCGAGAAGGTCGAAGTCCAACTATCGTTCCGCGACATGGAGATTGCGATCCCTCTAGCCGACGGGACTGAAGCGTTCGAAACCGTGAAGGTGTTGGACAACCTTCTGCATGATGGTCAGTCGAATATTTCGTCCGATCAGCAGCGTGCCCTCTACGTCGACTTCCTGATGCGGCATCCTGACCTGCGGAAGGGTGATCGGTCAGCGTTAGCGCGAGCCCTTCGTAACGATTCCTACTTCAATGCGGTCCGGGCAAAGTTCGGATATGCGGTCACCTGCCATAAGGCGCAGGGCGGAGAATGGAAGAATGTGATCGTAATCTGTCCTGGTGCGAAGGATCCTCGGAACCCCGACTATTTCCGGTGGCTCTACACGGCGATGACGCGGTCGAGTGACCAACTGTACCTCGTCAATGCGCCCCAGGTCACAATCCAAGCCACCATGCCAGACTTCACCGGCCTGGAGAAATTCCAGCATGACCTGCTAGCTCAGATACGTGGCCTCCTGGACCGGACTCAAATCGAGATCGAGGATGTTGCCCACAATCAGTGGCAAGAAGCCTACTACCTACGACGCGGCGAGGAAGCTGTCCGCGCAAACATCGGATATAATGGCAAGTTGAAGGTGAGCCGGGTCACGCCGGCCCAGCAGTCGCCATTTGGAAGTGAGGTGGCCCGCCTGTTGCAGTCACTCGTCGGGAATGCCCCTTTACCGGATGCAATGCAGCCGGAGGAGCTGGGTATGCCGACAAGGCCCTTCCTCATTGAATTTCACGAGCGACTGGTGCCCGCCCTCGGACAGCGAGACATTCGAGTTTCGAACTTGAAAGAGCAGCCTTGGAGCCAGCGCTACACATGCCAGCGCGGCCAAGACATCACCGTCATCGACGTATTTTATGACGGGAAGAACAGGCTCACAAAATGTATGCCGGTGGGGCAGGTTAGCAGTAGCGCGCTCCTGCGCGACGCACTCGAGGTCATCACGGGGATGGTCCTTTGATCCGTCGAAGCATCAATTCGGGGTTTGGATCTTCAACTTTCGGGAAAAGTGGCACTGCAAACCCATCGCAGGAAATCACGGCACTCCGAAAGAGCGGACAGCTCGATGAAGCTTACGGCAAAGCCAAAAGCCTTTTCGTCGAAAGCCCTTCCGATCGATACATCATTGGTGCCTTGGGCTGGTGTTTGATCGACCTCGTCAAGCGCTACTCGGGCGATGGGAATCGTGCGGAACTGAAGCGCTATTCGGACGAACTGCTGGCCCTTGAAGTTCCATCGTCAGACGAACTCCTGACCGCCCATCGGCAACGCGTGATCGGCTCCCTAACTGCAGAGGGACGCGCAACCCAACAGGCCATTCGTGAAGCTAAGCGTTTGGCTTGGGAAAAGCGGCATGAGGATGCGATCAGAATCTATGCCGAACTGGCCCATCAGGGACGCCTCGATGGCGACCTAAAGGTGTCCTATGGATGGGAATTATGGCACGCCAACCGTGCGGGATTGAAACCAGACGCATCCGGCAAACTTGATGAGCGACAGGTCGGCCGAATTCGAAGGCACCTGAAAGCCTACCTGGACCTTGGCATCTCGGATTCTCCAAAACTGCACAGTGGCATTCTCCAGCAGGCGCATAAGCTGGCTGGGGACGGGCATCTGAAGCTTGTTCCGTTCACACGCATTTGGGATCTTGAAAATCTTCAAGGCTCTGACTTCGAATCCTTCAAAACGCCGGAGGGCAAAGAGCTTCCCTCACTCGCAGAAAAGGTAATCTCGCTGGCATCCAGGGAAGCGGCATCGAACGGCAACAGGACGGACATGCAATTCATCCGCCCTCATCTCGAAAGCGCAATCGACCGTTTCCCCGAGAACATCTTTCTCAAATATCGGATGGTGAAGCTTCTGGAGGGTCTGGGAGAATCCGCCGAAGCGCTCAAATGGGCCGTCGATTTCGCAAGAAAGAAGGCCAGCGAATTTTGGACCTGGGACATCCTAGGCGACCTTCAGCGCGACAAGGAAATGCGCCTGTCCTGCTATGCTAAGGCGCTTACGTGTTCGAATGATGATGGTTTCACGGGCAAGGTGCGGATCAAGTTCGCCAAGTTATTGGCTGAGCGATTCCCCGGCGAGGCTAAGAGCCTGATTCGAAATTATCCGACGTATTTTCATGCTCTTGCGATCCGG
>NZ_JNAC01000002.1:0-711 GCF_000722555.1 Sphingobium sp. DC-2
TTGTCGTAGATCCCCCGCAGCGGAACGCCGCCGAAGAAGGCAAAGCCCCGGGCATGGGCATCGAACACCATCTCCTGCGTCTCGCGGGGATAGGCCCGGACATAGACGGCCCGCGACGCGCACAGCCGCATGTGCGCCACCTTCACCCGCATCGGCTTGCCGGCGATCTCCACATCCTCGTGGCTCCAGTCGAACTGGTAGGCTTCGCCAGGCTGGAACAGCAGCGGGATGAAGGCCGGGGCGCCATCGCCAGCATCCTTGCGCCGGGCTTCCGCCCAGCGCCGGGCGTAGCGCCGGACCGCATCGTAGGATCCCTCAAACCCCTCCCGGCACAGCAGATCATGGATCCGCGTCATGCGCAGCCGATCGCGCCGGTGCCGCGTCTCGTTCTCCGTCAGCAGCGTGTCGAGCCGCTCCTGGAACGGCCCAAGCCGGGGCAGCGGTTGGACCGTACGGTGGTAATCGAACGCGCCTTCTGGCGCCCGGATCGCCTTGCGCACCACCTTGCGCGACAGCCGCAAATCCCGCGCAATCGCCTTGATCGCTTTACCGTTCGCGTGCTCGCGCCGGATCCGAACGACTGTCTCCACAACCAACATCCCGATCTCGCCACCTGGATTACCAGGCGGCTCGCTACACCATCGGAATGAGGGGTTCCTTTTAGACGCCGATCACCCCGCTAACGGGGTCCCTTTTGCACGCCGGTCCACA
>NZ_JNAC01000003.1:0-16538 GCF_000722555.1 Sphingobium sp. DC-2
GAAAGGCGGAGCTTTCCTACCGGCTTGCCGGGCTGGAGGCGCATTTCTGCATCCCATCGACCCATGTCGCATCCGTCCTGCCGAGCATTCCGGGCGTGGACCGCGGCAAGGCGCCGCCCGCCGCCATGCCCGAACTGTTGCAGGGGCGCCATGTTCTGCTGGTCGAGGATAATATGATCATCGCCATGGATGGCGAGGATGCGCTGCGCGATCTGGGCGCGGAAACGATCATCACCGCCGCCAGCATCGGCCGCGCGCGCGAGGCGATCGCGCTGCACCGGATCGATTTCGCCGTGCTGGATTTCAACCTGGGGAATGAAACCAGCCTGCCCATCGCCGATCTGCTGAGGGAGCGGGGCGTCTCCTTCCTCTTCGCGACCGGCTATGGCGACGGCCTGGAACTGCCCGATCGCTACAAGGATGTCACGCTGCTCAAAAAGCCCTATTCGGGCATGACGCTGGCGCAGGCGATCGCCCCGGTGATTGGCGAGGGTGGCTGAGCCACGGCGCGAAACGGAAGGTTTCGCCGCCTGATGTTGCGCTTCGCCGCGCTTGCGGCGATCTAGGGGGCATGAAACAGCCCAGCCTCTACATACCGCATGGCGGCGGTCCCTGCTTCTTCATGGACCCGTCAGATCCCGATCGTCCGCACAGCGATCCCATGTGGCACCCGATGCAGGACTATCTGGCGGGACTGTTCGCCAGCCTGCCGGAAAAGCCGCGCGCGCTGCTGATCGTGTCGGGCCATTGGGAAGAGCCGCAATTCACCGTCCATCATGGCGGCAGGCCATCGCTGCTGTTCGACTATTATAATTTTCCGCCGCACACATACACGCTGCGGTGGGATGCGCCGGGCGATCCGCAACTGGCGGACCGGATGGACGCGCTGTTGCGGAAGGCTGGCTTTCCGGTCGCGCGGGAAGAGGAGCGGGGCTGGGACCATGGCGTCTTCATCCCGATGAAGGTGGCGGTGCCCGGTGCCGACATTCCCGTGGTGCAGCTCTCCCTCAAGCAAGGGCTCGATCCCGCCGCACACATCGCCGCCGGCCGCGCGCTCGCGCCGCTGCGGGACGAAGGCGTGCTGATCATCGGGTCGGGGATGAGCTTTCACAATATGCGCGTGCGGGGCCATGACGGCACCGGCCGGGCGGTGGAGTGGGACGATGCGCTCACCAGCGCCGTGACCGATCCCGATCCGCAACGCCGCGCCGCCCGCGTCGCCGCGTGGGACAGGCTACCTTACGCCCAGTTCGCTCATCCGCGCGAGGAACATCTGCTGCCGCTGATGGTGGCGCTGGGCGCGGGCGCCGACGACGCCGCGCGGCTGGACCATCGCAGCGCGGTGATCGGCTGGACCGTGTCGGCCTATCGTTTCGGCTGAGGATCAGGGCCTGCGCAGCGCGGGAACGGTGCGGGCGGCATCTTCGGGCGTCACGCCGGGCGGCGGCGCTGCCTCCACCTGCTCCTCGCCGCGCATGATCCGGCCTGCCCGGCGGATGGCGGCGCGCAGCCGGGGATAGATGCCGCACCGGCATATGTTAGTGACGAAGGCGTCGATTTCTTCATCGCTCGGATCATTGTTGCGTTTCAGCAGCACGGCGGCGGTCATGATCATGCCCGGAATGCAATAGCCGCATTGCGACACATTGTCGGCGGCGAACACCTGTTGCAGCGGGTGGCCCCGGTCGGGCGACAGCCCTTCGATCGTGGTGACGAAGCGGCCTTCGGCATTGCGGATCGAAAGCTGGCAGGACCGGACCGCATCGCCATCGATATCCACCGTGCAAGCGCCGCAATGACCCGTGCCGCAGCCATATTTGGTGCCGGTCAGGTTGGACGCATCGCGCAGCGCCCACAGCAGCGGCGTGTCCGGGTCCATCCGATATTGGACCGGCCGGTCGTTGACGGTGAATTTGGTCATGCCGCCTCGTCCCCCTCCGCCTGATGGTACAGCACTTCGTTGCGGATGTGGATCGTGCGGGAGGCGAGGCGGATTTCCTGGATGAAGGTGCCGAAAGCCGCCGCCTGGAGCAGCATGGCCAGGATGAACAATATGGCGACCAGCGTGCCCAGATGCGCGCTGAGCAGGTTGCCCGCGAACAGCAGGATGACCACCAGGCACACCGCGCAGGCGGACGCCACCGTCAGGAAGATGGATGAGTTCACCACGCTCATGCGGCGGTCGAGCACGCGGATTTCCTCCACCATGCGGTCATGTTCCTTGCCGCGCGTGGTCAGGATGCGTTCCTCCACCCGCCGCGCGCGGTCGATGATGCGGGCGAGCCGCCCCACGCAGACGTTGAGGAACGCGCCGATCCCCGCCAGCAGGAACACGGGCGCGAGCGCGAGCTGGATCGTCTGAGCGACCTGCGAAACCTGGGGAATGGGGATCATCGCCTGCCTGCCGTCATCTTGTCCACAAACCAGCGCACCGCGATGAAAATGGCAAGGGCTGACAAGGGCGCGATCCACAAGATGGCGCCAGCATCATTCTTGTGCGCGCAATCCGCTTCCGCCACGCAATCGCCGAACACCGATCCCACGAACAGGACCGCCGACGCCATCAGGAACAGCGCCGCGGACAGGCAGCCGCACGCGCTTCCCAGCATGCGCGGCCGGTAGCCCCGTCCGTCAGTCCCGCTCAGGCAGCACCCTTGGCCGGCGTGTTGATGCCCATGGATTTCAGATATTGCTTGATGTTGCGGGCGGCCTGCCGCAGCCGCTGCTCATTTTCCACCATGGCGATGCGGACATAGCCTTCCCCATCCTCGCCATAGCCGACGCCCGGCGCGACCGCGACCTTGGCATGGGTCAAAAGCTGCTTGGAAAATTCCAGGCTGCCCATCTCCTTGAGCGCGGGGGGCAGCGGGGCCCAGGCGAACATCGACGCCTTGGGCGCGGGGATTTCCCATCCGGCGCGGCCGAACGCCTCCACCATCACGTCGCGGCGCTTGTGGTAGAGTTCGCGGTTCTTCTGGACGATGTCCTGCGGCCCGTTGAGCGCGGCGCAGGCGGCCGCCTGGATCGGCGTGAACGCGCCATAGTCGAGATAGGATTTCACCCGCTTGAGCGCGGTGATCAACTGCCGGTTGCCGACCGCGAAGCCGATCCGCCATCCCGCCATCGAATAGGTCTTGCTGAGCGATGTGAATTCGACCGCGACATCCTTCGCGCCCGGCACCTGGAGGATGGAGGGCGTCGGATTGCCGTCATAATAAAGCTCGGAATAGGCAAGGTCGGACAGCACCCAGACCTTGTTCTCCTTCGCCCAGGCGACCAGCCGCTCGTAAAAGGCAAGGTCCACCGTTTCGGCCGTCGGGTTGCTGGGATAGCCGACCACCAGGATCGACGGGCGCGGCACGGTGAAGGCCATCGCCCGTTCCAGCGACTTCCAATAATGTTCGTCCGGCGTCGTCGGGACCGACCGGATGGTCGCGCCAGCGATGATGAAGCCGAACATATGGATGGGATAGCTGGGATTGGGCGCCAGCACGACATCGCCCGGCGCGGTGATCGCGGTGGCCAGGCTGGCCAGCCCTTCCTTCGACCCCATGGTCACGACCACTTCGGTTTCGGGGTCCAGGTCCACGCCGAAACGGCGGCCATAATAATTGGCCTGCGCGCGGCGGAGGCCGGGAATGCCCATCGATTGGGAATAGCCATGCGCGCTCGGCTTCTGCGCCACTTCGCACAGCTTGGCGATCACATGGTCCGGCGGCGGCAGGTCGGGATTGCCCATGCCAAGGTCGATAATGTCCTCGCCCGCGGCTCGCGCGGCGGCCCGCATCGCGTTGACTTCAGCGATGACATAGGGCGGCAGGCGCTTCATGCGGTAAAATTCTTCGGACATTATAGGCTTTCCTGAAAGGTCTCCGTGGAGGATAGTGATCGGCGCACGCGATGCGTGACGCGCTTTGGCTATAACCCGCCCGGCAGCGGCGCGCTAGCGAAAGCGGCGGGCAGGGTGATGCCAGGATAGGGAAGGTGGCCATGAAAGCGAACGACCTGGGTGAACCGCATCTGCCGACGCTGGAGCAGATGCAGCAATGGACCCAGGTGCTCGGCCGCGCGCAGCAGCTTTTGCTGGAGCAGGCGGCGGGGGCGACCGGACGGGCGCTGCCGTTCGACGCCGAAGCCGTGGCCCGCATCCAGACCGGGTTCGCCGACGAAGGATTGGCGCTGTGGCAGCGCTTTCTGGACGCGGGCGGCATGTTGCGCGACAAGCCGGAACCGCCGCCGCCCGGCAGCCCTGCCGCCGTCAAGGACCGCCGCTTCGCCGATCCGGCCTGGTCCAACCATCCCTTTTACGACCTGATCCGGCAAAGCTATCTGCTGCTGTCGGACTATCTGCTCAAGCTTGCCGATGCGGTCGATGATGCCGATCCCAGGCAGAAGGCGAAGCTGCGTTTCGCCACCAGCGGGCTGGTCGATGCGCTGGCGCCCACCAATTTCGCCTTCACCAACCCCGCCGTGATCGAAAAGACGCTGCAAAGCGGCGGCGAAAATCTGGTGAAGGGTTTGCAGAACATGCTGGCCGATCTGGAAAAGGGGCAACTGACCCACACGGACGGCACGAGCTTCGAAGTCGGGCGCAATATCGCCGCCACGCCGGGCAAGGTGATCAAGGAAACCCCGCTCTATCAGTTGATCCACTATGCCCCCACCACGGAAACGGTGCTGGAAACGCCGCTGCTCATCTTCCCGCCATGGATCAACCGCTTCTACATCCTCGATCTGTCGCCGGAAAAAAGCTTCGTCAAATGGGCGCTGGATCAGGGGATCAGCGTCTTCCTGCTGTCCTGGAAGTCGGCCGATGCGTCGATGAAGGATCTTTTGTGGGACGATTATATAGTGGACGGGCAGGTGGATGCGATCGACACGGTCCGCGACCTGCTGGGCGTGCAGAGCGTCCACACCATCGGCTATTGCGTCGCCGGGACGACGCTCGCCGCGACGCTGGCGCTGCTGGCGGCGCGGGGGCAGGCGGACAAGGTGGCGAGCGCCACCTTCTTCACCGCGCAGGTGGATTTCAGCGAAGCGGGCGACCTTGGCCTTTTCATCGACGATGAACAGATGAAGCTGGTGGAGCAGTTGTCGGCGGGCGGCTTTCTCGACGGGCGCTACATGGCCGCCACCTTCAACCTGCTGCGCGGGCGGGACCTGATCTGGAACTATGTCGTCAACAATTACCTGCTCGGCCAGGATTATCCGCCGTTCGACCTGCTCTACTGGAATGGCGACACCACCAACCTGCCCGCCCGCTGGCACAGGGATTATCTGACGCAGCTTTACCGCGACAACCTGCTGGTCGTGCCGGACGCGCTCAGCGTCGACGGGACGCCGCTCGACCTGCGAAAGATCAGGACGCCCGCTTATGTCCAGGCGGGGCGGGAAGATCACATCGCTCCGGCGCAAAGCGTGTGGAAGCTGACCCGCCATCTGTCCGGGCCCGTCCGTTTCATCCTCGCCGGGTCGGGGCACATCGCCGGAGTGATCAATCCGCCCGCTGCGGGCAAATATCAGTTCTGGTCGGCTGACGAACCGCAGCCCGATCTGGACGCGTTCATCGCGGCGGCGAAGGAGACGAAGGGAAGCTGGTGGCCCGACTGGCTCGGCTGGATTCGGTCCCTGGGCGATTCGACGGTTCCGGCGAAAGGCGCGCGCCAGCCGGGCGGGGGAGCGCTCAAGGCGATCGAGGATGCGCCGGGGCGTTACGTCAGGACCCGATGAGCCACTGAATAGCCGCGCTTTTTTCCGGCGGTCCAACTGCTGCATTATCCTTTGTTGCAGTGCACAAAAAACGTCTTGAAACTGACATCGAGACAACTTATTGTGCATTGCAGCAAAGGAGGATGACCATGGCAGTGACCCCCAAGGCAGTTCCTCGCAAGCCGGTGGCTGCGAAGAAGGCAGCATCTACTCTTTCAGCCGGTGAGGCTTTGAAAGCGGCGGAAGCGGCCGTAGGTTCCGATCCGGCGCCCGTGAAGCCGAAACCCGCCGCGCCGCAAAAGGCGGTGGCGCGCAAGCCTTCCCCGGCGGCCAAGGCTGATCCGGTTGCGATCGCCGCCGCCACGACCGCGGTAGATGCCGCGCCGGAGCCGGCCGGTGCGGGCGAGGCGGTCGAGCCTGATCCGTCCCTGCCGATCGCCGTTGCCGATGAAGCTCCGGCGGAACTCAAGGGTACTGACAGCCTGTCATCCGATACGGGGCCGGTAGAGCCCCTTTCCCAGCGTGCAGAAGGAATGAATGTGATGAACGACGTGATTGAAAACGGAAAGAAGTTTGCTGAAGAAACCAAGGCCAAGTTCGAATCGGTCTATGCCGGTCTGAACGAAAAGGCGAAGGCGAGCGTCGAAAAGTCGACCAAGGCGATCGAAGAACTGAGCGACATCACCAAGGGCAATGTCGAAGCGCTGGTCGAATCCGGCAAGATCGCTGCCAAGGGTTTCGAAACGCTGGGCCAGGAAGCCGTCGATTACGGCCGCAAGAATTTCGAAAAGGCGACCGCGTCGATCAAGAGCTTTTCGACCGTCAAGACTCCGACCGAATTCTTCCAGCTGCAAAGCCAGCTCCTTTCGTCCAGCTTTGACGAGCTGACCAAGGAAGCGGCCAAGAGCAGCGAAGCGCTGATCAAGCTGGCCGGTGAAGTCGCCCAGCCGCTGACCGCGCGCGTGACCGTCGTCACCGACAAGGTGAAGTCGTCCTTCGCCGCCTGAGCGCGCAAGCACTGAACTGACAGCTTTAAGGCACGGCCTCCGCCCACGGGTGGGGGCCGTTTCCTTTCGGCACGGCGCGGTCCTGCGCAACTGGACCAGCCCGCCCTTGCCATGGACGATCGAATCGCCATATTCTTGGTCGACATGAGCAGCATCGGCAAATTGGCATTTCCCGCAATGATGGCGGGCAGGGATCAGGACGACCAGGGCGAAGGCCCCGGCGGCCCCAATGTCGGCATCGCGACCCGCACGCGCGCGCGGACGAAGAAGCCGTCCCTCTACAAGGTGCTGATGCTGAACGACGATTACACGCCGATGGAGTTCGTCGTGCATGTCCTCCAGCAATTCTTCCGCATGGACATGGAGGAAGCGACCCGCGTGATGCTGCATGTCCACCAGCGCGGCGTCGGCGTGTGCGGCATCTTCAGCTATGAAGTGGCGGAAACCAAGGTCAACCAAGTGATGGATTTCGCCCGACAGAACCAGCACCCGCTGCAATGCACGCTGGAAAAGGCCTGACCGCTTTTCCGGCAGCCGAGCGGCCAATATACTATAGCATATGTTAACCATGGCGGCGTAAAGCCGCTTGGTGATGAGCCTTTCTTCCGTTTCCTCCAGACTTGCGCCTTTATTGGCGGGGGTGGCCTATTTTCTTTTGGCCGCGCTGGCGTTGCTGGTGTCCCGCTTCGAAGGCGGCCTGGCCTATATCTGGCTCGCCAACGCCCTGCTGATGGCGGAGCTTCAGCGTTCCGGCCTCCGGCGCTGGCCCGGCATCCTCCTGTGCTGCGCTATTGCCAGCATGCTGTCGACGGCTCTCTTCGGCATGGGGCTGATCGCGGCGGTGCCAATGGCGCTGATCAACATGGCGGAGGCGTTGATCGTCGCCCTGCTCTGCCGCCATTTCGCGCCGGGCCGTGACCTGACCGGCGCGTCGAAGCGGCCGCTGGTCGTCTTCGTGCTGGCGCTCAGCCTTCCCGCGAACATCATCACCGGCCTCGCGGCGGCCTATGTCGCATCTTCGCTGACGCCGGTATCCTTCGGCGCGTCCTGGCTGCAATGGTATAGCGGCCATGTGCTTGGCGGCCTCATCTTCGCGCCCATGCTGATCATGTTGTGCCAGGGGGACGCCGCGCGCTGGCTCCGGGAATCCTCGCGCAGGAGCAAAGCGGAGGCCGTGGCGCTTCTGGGCATCTTCGCCCTGTTCACCGCTTTTATATTCTACTTCGCTCGCTACCCGATGCTGTTCGCGCTGTTGCTGCCCATGGTCGCGATCGCGTTCCGCATCGGCTATCTGGGCGCAGCCGCTTCGGTCGTCGTGCTGGCCATCATCGGTGGCATGGCGACGATGACGGGCCACGGGCCGTTTCATATGGTGTCCGGCTCCATGGGCGAGCGTATCCAGTTCCTGCAACTCTTCCTCGCCTTCAGCTTCCTGCTGATCATCCCGATCGCCGCCGAACTCGCCCAGCGCCGCCGCCTGTTCCAATTGCTCCAGGAAAGCGAGGCGCGCTACCGCGCCATCGCCGAACATAGCGGCGATGTCGTGCTGAATGTCAGCGTCGAAGGCGTCATCCAATATGCCTCTCCTTCGGCGGCGGAGCAGTTGGGATGGGAGCAGGGCATGCTGATCGGGCGGGACGCGGCGGACTTCGTCGATCCGCTGGACCGGGGTGACGTGCTGCGTTCTCACCGCCGCGCGCTGGCGCATCCGGGGGATGTGCAGACGGTCGAATTCCGTCCTCTTCCGGCGGCCGGGGATCTCAACTGGTGTGAAATGGTGATCCGCGCCGTGGTGGACGAACGGGGCGTTCCCACCGGCGTGATCAGCGCGATTCGCGACGTGTCCCGGCACAAGGCGCGGCAGAACGCGCTGCAAAGGGCGGCGTCCACCGATTCGCTGACCGGCGCCGACAGCCGCCGCGCCTTCATGGACAAGCTGGAGGATGAACTGCGCCGCACCGCCAATGGCGAGCGTTCCTGCCTGCTGCTGGTCGACATAGATCATTTCAAGTCGGTCAACGACCGCTATGGCCACATCATCGGCGACACGGTTCTGTCCAACTTCGTCGCGCGTCTGCGGCCGGGCCTGCGCGGAATGGACAGCATCGGGCGGCTGGGCGGCGAAGAATTCGCGGTCCTGCTCGTGGGGGTGGACGTCCACCGCGCCAGCCTGATTTGCGAGCGGTTGCGCGATCTTGTCTCCGGCCAGCCGATGCGGATGGACACGGGCGAGTCGATTTCCATCACCTTCAGCGCGGGGCTGGTGGAATTGAGCGGCGCTGTCAGCACCACTGAATTGCTGGAAGCCGCGGACAAGGCGCTCTATCGGGCGAAGCATGGCGGCCGCAATTGCTTGAGGCTGGCGGCCTGACGCCACCATGATGCGCTCCTGCGCAAGCAGGGGCCCAGTCGAGAGCGCGAACCTGCCTTCCTCCCTTCACCGGAACGGGGCCGGTGGGACCGGATAGACTTACCGGCGGAGCAAGCGCTCAGCATTTTCCCATTCGACCAACCCGATCCCCCCGGCGCGATAAAGTCATCAATGATATGTTGTAACTTCATCCTGTCTGTCCTATGTATCCGCGACCATGCCGACGAGTTTCCGATCCGCCCTGATGACGGGCCGCCTTGATCGCATAGCGATCGCCTTGTCAGGCATGTGCGTTGCGCATTGCCTGGGCACGGCCGTGCTTCTGGGCATGCTGGCGTCGGCGGGCGGCGTTTTCGACAATCCGCTTTTCCATGAAGTGGGGCTGGTGCTGGCGATCCTGCTCGGCGCGGTGGCGCTGGGCCATGGCGCGGTCATGCACGGCTATATGATGCCGGCCGCGGTCGGATCGCTGGGGCTGGGGATCATGGCGGGCGCGCTGACGCTGGACCATGGATGGCAGGAAAGCGCCTATACGCTGCTTGGCGTCGCGATCCTGGCGCTCGGCCACGATCTCAACCATCGCGCGGGCCGCTGAGCCTTTTCCAACCGGCATGAAAAAGGGGACCTGCGGGTCCCCTTTCTGCATTCGCGATGGCGGCCGGATCAGACGTGCTTGCGATCCAGATGATGTTCGCCCTTCACCCAGCGCACGGTGCCGGTGCTGGCGCGCATCACCACGCTTTCCGTGGTCAGCTTGCCGCCCGGCAGGCGCTTGACGCCCGCCAGCAGCGACCCGTCAGTGACGCCGGTCGCCGCGAAGATGCAGTCGCCCTTCGCCAGTTCCTTGAGGTCATAGACCTTGTCGAGATCGGTGATCCCCCATTTGCGGGCGCGGCCGCGCTCGTCATCGTTGCGGAACAGCAGCTTGCCCTTGAACTGGCCGCCGACACAGCGCAGCGCGGCGCAGGCCAGCACGCCTTCGGGCGCGCCGCCCGATCCCATATAGATGTCGATGTTCGTTTCCGGGTCGGTCGTGGCGATCACACCGGCCACGTCGCCGTCCGGGATCAGCATGATGCCGCAGCCGATCGCGCGCAGCTCCGCGATCAGCTTTTCATGGCGCGGCCGGTCGAGCACGCAGACGATGATCTCGCCCGGCTCAACGCCCTTCGCCCTGGCGACCGCCTCCACATTCTCCTTCACGGAACGGTTGAGGTCGATCACGCCTTCGGGATAGCCGGGGCCGACGGCCAGCTTTTCCATATAGACGTCGGGCGCGTTCAGCAGGCCGCCTTCTTCCGAAATGGCCAGCACCGCCAGCGCGTTCGGCCCCGCCTTGGCGGTGATGGTCGTGCCTTCCAGCGGATCGAGGGCGATATCGATCTTGGGCCCGCTGCCGATCGCATTGCCGACCTTTTCGCCGATATAGAGCATCGGCGCTTCGTCGCGCTCGCCCTCGCCGATGACGACGGTGCCGTCCATGTAGAGGTCGTTGAAGGCCAGGCGCATCGCTTCGACCGCGGCGGCGTCGGCGGCCTTTTCGTCGCCCCGGCCGATCAGCTTGGAGGCGGCTATGGCGGCTGCTTCAGTGACGCGCACCATTTCAAGCACCAAGACGCGATCGAGAATCGAGCTAGCCTGCACCATGGGAATTCCTCTGCTTTCTCTAAGTCGATGAGGCGATAGGAGGTCGTCTGCCCCTTGTCGAGCCGTGCCGTCTTGAGAACCGGCTTTTCATGTTGAAGATGCAACGGATCATCGAACGGATCGTTGGTGCGGTAACATCTTCAAAGGGCCGCATAATGATCGTCGCCGTGATTGCCGCAAGCCTCGCCACGTCCGCGGCGCTTGTTCCGCGCAAGTCAACCGGCGCTGCTCCCTGCCATGCCGTGCCGTCGCTCTGTATCGGGAGCGGGGAGGAGAAGGCGCACCCGCCCGCGGAATCACAGCGGCCTTCGAGCGACACCAAGATGAGCGCCTATCGCTTCGACGCGCGCCCTTGCCGGGTGATCGGCAATATGGGCTGTCCCAAACAGGCGCGGCTCAAGCTGTTCCGGCTGGGCGAGCCCCTGCGCGAGACCTTACTGCGGAGCTTCGGGCCGCGCTGACGGGCAGCGGCCGCTCAATCCAATATGTGCATGACCATCGGCGCTTGCAGCAGGCTGTCCGATCCGGCCAGCCGCTCCAGCGTGTCCCGCACGCAGCTTTCCTCGCCCGCATGGGTCACGATCGCGACGAGAACGCCGTCCTGCTGGTTTGCGCCGCGCTGGATCATGCTTTCGATCGACACGCCCGCATCGCGCGTCGCGGCGGCGATCTCGGCCAGAACGCCGGGGCGATCCTGCACCTTGAAGCGCAGATAGGCGCGTCCGACGCGCTTGCCCGCATCGGCCGGCGGCTGTTGCGCCAGCGCCGCCACGGGCATGGCGAAGGCGTCGCCATATTCGTCGCGCGCCACGTCGATCAGGTCAGCAACGACCGCCGAAGCCGTGGGGCCGTCGCCCGCTCCGCGTCCCTGGAAGAACAGCCTGCCAACGAAATTCCCCTCCGCCACAACAGCGTTCAGTGACCCATCGACATGGGCGAGGGGGTGGTCGAGCGGCACCAGCATGGGATGGACACGCTGGAACAGCCCCTCCGGGCCGTTTTCCGCCATCCCGACCAGGCGGATGCGGAAGCCCAGCGCCGCCGCTTCGGCGATATCCGCGGCGATGACGTGGCGGATGCCGGTCGTCGCCACATTGTCGAAATCAAGCTCGGTGCCGAAGGCCAGGCTGGCGAGGATGGTCAGCTTGTGCGCGGCATCGACGCCATCGATGTCGAAGCTGGGGTCCGCTTCGGCATAGCCCAGCTCCTGCGCTTCCTTCAGCACATCGTCGAAGCTGCGCCCTTCCTTCTCCATCGTGGTGAGGATGTAGTTGCAGGTGCCGTTCAATATGCCATAGACGCGCGCAATCTCATTGGCGGCGGCGCCTTCGCGCATGCCTTTGATCACCGGGATGCCGCCCGCGACCGCTGCCTCATATTTGAGGGCGATTCCTGCCTTTTCCGCCAGCGCCGCGAGGTCGAGCCCATGGTGGGCCAGCATGGCCTTGTTCGCGGTGACGAAGGGCTTGCCCGCCGCCAGGCACTGCCGCGCCAGGGTGAGCGCCGGGCCATCCGCCCCGCCGATCAGCTCCACCACCACGTCCACATCGTCGCGCCCCGGCAGGGTCGTCATGTCGTCGACCCACTCATAGGGCGACAGGTCGACGCCGCGATCCTTGTTCCGGTCGCGGGCGGAGATGGCGACGATCTGGATCGGACATCCCGCGCGGCGGGCGATCAGCTCGCCATTGGTCTGCAACAGCCGGATGACGCCACCGCCCACCGTGCCGAGACCGACAAGCGCGACGCGCAGCGGGGCATGGCGGTGAAGATTGGTCATGGCTGTGTTTCGTCCTCAGGCTGGCATGAAGCCGCGCTGATAGCCGCCAACGCGCCGCTGTCCAAGGAAAAGAGGGCGGGACGGGCGCAGGCGCTGCACCAGGGCGCCGTCAGGGCAGCGTCCTCCGGCGCTCGCATGGGCCCAGCGCCTGCATGACCAGCGCATAATCGGCGCGCGCGGCGTCGGCATCTCCGGGGGGCAGGGCGCGGACGGAGGGAGCGGGCAGGGCGGCGGGCAGGCTGCACGCCAGGCGATACCAGAGCAGGCTGCCCGGCGTGGGCGGCGCGGCGGCTTCGTCCACGATCTCGCCCAATGCGACGGCCCAGCGCGGCTGCTGGCCGGGGCGGCGCAGGATCGACAGCGACACCGGATCGCCATTTTCCGTACGCAGGAAGATCTGCGTCTCGCTTTCGCCCGCGACCGTACCTTTGACGTGAAAGGCATCGCCAACGCCAGTGATGCGCGGCGGCGCGCCGTTCGCCACCAGGCCGGACAATATGGCCTTGACCTGCTCGACCGTGGCAGGGTCCGCCGGGATCTGCGCATCGCGCGCCACCAGCTGGATGTCGCCGGGCCGCGCGCCGCGCGTGGCGAACAGGATCATGCGGGCCTTCTTCAACTTGGGCAGCTTGCCGCGCGCATTGACCGGAGCGTCATACAGGTAGCGGACGGACGGGCTGATCCCGCCATCGCCCCGAATCAGGCTGTCCACATCCGCCTCTATATAGAGCCTGCGATATCCTTGCGGCACGGTTCCGGCCCGTTCCGGGGCCAGCGCGATGATGCTGCGAATACGCACCACTGCCACCAGCGAAGATGCATCGGAAAGGTCGGTCAGGTCGGCATAGGTGAGCGGTCCGGCGGCGGCCGCGGCAAGGCCGCTGCCGGGAGTCTGAGCCGCCAAAACACCAGGGTATGCGGCGGAAATGAGGCATGTCGCGGCGAGGGAAAAAAGCTGGATGGCGGATTTGTTTCTCATGTTCGTCCTAAGGATCGACCGGCGTGACATTGTTGTCACAGGCAAGTCATTCTGCTGTAAAATATTAATAGCAATTGACTGTATCGATAAAGCGTTTGCGTGGCACGGTGCGCCGCGATAGGAGTTCGCAAGGTAGCAAATAAAAGGGCAGGGGCCAAAGGTGACCGGGGAAACCCTGGCCAGCTGGGGCTACTTTTCGCTTATTTGCTTATAATCAACTGGTAAGCTGAGTTAAGGAGTGTCGTTGCCGAATGGCCTATGCTGACCACTCGCAAGGATCGAGTCGGACGATCTCGATCATCATCGTCGCCCTTGTTCACGCTGTTCTCGGTTATGCTTTCGTCACCGGTCTTGGCATGAAATATGTCAAAAAGGCGGCGGAACAGCTGAACGTGATCGACGTGAAGGAGGAACCGCCGCCACCTGACGAGGAGCCGCCGCCGCCGCCGCCGGATCAGCCGGTCGAGCCGCCGCCGGTCGTCGCTCCGCCGCCCATTGTCCAGACGCCGGCCCCCGCGCCGCCGATCCAGACTGTTCGCACGCCGCCGCCGGTGTTCAACCCGGTTCCGGTCGCTGCGCCTCCGCCGCCGCCGGCTCCGCCGCCGCCGCCCACTCCAGCGACGCGTGCAACGCCGCGCAGCTCGCCGGGCAGCTGGCTCAGCGATGCCGACTATCCCAGCCGCGCGCAGCGTGAAGAACGTTCGGGCACCGCTGGCTTCCGGCTGGAGATCGGCCCGGATGGACGTGTCACCAACTGCACCATCACCTCTTCGACGGGCCATGCGGACCTTGACGAGGCGACCTGCCGCCTGCTTCCCCGCCGTGCGCGGTTCAAGCCGGCGACGGCTGCGGGGGGCGGCCCCATGTCCGACACCTACAATGGTCGCATCACGTGGCGACTGCCTGAATGATTTTGGCGGGAAGGCCGGCGCCGCCGCCTTCCCCGGTTATTGATCCTTTGAGAGGGAAGTCTTGAAAATGTTGATGTATCTCGCAGCAGCAGCCGCGCCTAAGCCCGAGAATCCGTATGGGCTCATGGAAGCCTTGGAGCAGGGGGGCACGATCGCATGGACCGTGTTCATCATTCTGGTCGGCATGTCCGTCGGCACCTTCTACATCCTGTTCACCAAGCTGATCGAGCAGCAGAAGGTCATCAACCAGGGCAAGAAGGTGCGTGCGACCTTCTGGCGCGCCGCGACGCTGAAGGAAGGTTCGGCGAAGCTGGAAAAGAACTCCGCCTACAAGCAGATCGTCGATGACGGCATCAAGGCGCAGGAAGAACACACCAAGCTGACCGATCCCGTCGAAGCCCATGACTGGCTGCACGGCTCGCTCGCCCGTTCGGAAGCGTCGATCAACTCGAAGCTGGGCGGCGGCCTCGCCTTCCTCGCGACCGTTGGTTCGACCTCGCCGTTCATCGGTCTGTTCGGTACGGTTATCGGCATCTACCGCGCGCTCATCAAGATCGGCGCCGCCGGTCAGGCCTCGATCGACGCCGTCGCCGGTCCGGTCGGTGAAGCTCTGATCATGACCGCGCTGGGTCTGGCCGTGGCCGTTCCCGCGGTGCTCGCCTACAACTTCTTGCAGCGCCGCAACAAGTCGATCGCCGAGCAGCTGAACGGCTTCACCGTCGACCTGCTGGCTCACCTCGTGTCGAACGGCGCGGTGAAGCCCACTTTGGCTCCGGCTCCGGCTGCTCCGGCCGCCAAGCCTGCCGCGGCTGCGACCAAGGCCTGATTGGTCAAGCGCCGGCGGGGAACCGGCGGGCGGCTGCGACCGCCAAGGTTCCCTGCCGGTCGTGGGCCCTGCATGACGGGGCGCCATCGACACGGATGTTAGGAAATTATCAATGGCAATGAGTGTTGGCTCCGACGGCGGTGATGACAAGCCGATGTCCGACATCAACACGACGCCGCTCGTCGACGTCATGCTGGTGTTGCTCATCATCTTCCTCATCGCGGTCCCGGTCGTCGTCCAGACGGTTCAGCTACAGCTCCCCAAGGTCGCGTTCGAGCCGACGACGACGAAGCCGGAAAATGTCTCCCTGTCGATCACGACGGGCAGCGACGGCAGCTGTGCGGTCTATTGGAACCTGACCAGGGTGTCTTCGGACGAGCTGCTCGACCGCGCGGTCGCGAAGCTCGAAGCGGACATCAAGAAGGCGGGCGGCGTTGAAAATCTGACGCCGGAGGATCTGCCCGAAGTGCATATCCGCGGCGACATCAATACCCCCTACCGGTGCATCGGCGGCACCATCTACACGATGCAGCGCGCCGGTTTCCCGAAGGTCGGCTTCATTTCCGAGCCCGAACCGGGCACGAATGTGCAGCGGCTTTAAGCAGAGTCTTTTGTTGACGCATTTTCGAACCGAATGGCCGGCAAGCGGCCATTCCCGGAAATGCTCTAGGAGTATCGCCCCATGGCAATGAGTGCCGGAAGTGAAGATGGCGAGCCGATGGTGGAAATGAACACGACGCCGTTGATCGACGTCATGCTCGTTCTCCTCATCATGTTCATCATCACCATCCCGATCCAGACCCACGCGGTCAAGATCGACCTGCCGCAGAACGCGCCGCCGACCGACAGCGTCATCGATCCTGTCAAGAACAAGGTGGCGATCGATGCCAGCGGCGTCATCACCTGGAATGGTTCGGCCATCGACCTGCTGACCCTGCGTCAGTATTTGCAGCAGTCGCTGCGTTTGCCGGTCGAACCCGAATTGCAGTTCCAGCCGAATGCTGCGACCCGCTATGTCGTGGTTGACGAGGTGCTGGCGGAAATCAAGCGCGCGGGCGTGACGAAGCTGGGCTTCGTCGGGAACGAGCAGTATAGCCGTTTCTAAGGGCTGATCACGCCGCCGCCGTCTGGCCGGGAATCTGACTTCCCGTTTCCGGGCGCGGACAAAGGCGACGCAATCAGCTTGCGACAGACGCTGATCTAACGGGGCCGCTGATGCGGCCCCTTTTTTGTGCGCGCTGCAAGCTTCATTGTTTTTTTACCTCGATCGGCGATCATCCGGCTTGGGAATGCGATGGTCATCATGGG
>NZ_JNAC01000004.1:0-37690 GCF_000722555.1 Sphingobium sp. DC-2
CGGCCTGATGATCAACCGCCCGGCCGCACACGGAAATCCTGACAGTCCCGAGGAGAGGGAGCGCGGGATTGGCCTCTACTCCCCTCCGCGTCTCCGCGCCTCCGCGTGAACCAAAATCCACAACGCGCCACCCCCCCCGCACACCCCCTCTGCGCCCTCTGCGCCTCTGCGCGCCCCAAAAAGAATCCACCCAAGCCGGATAGCGCAACCCGCCACCAATGCGATAAGCCCAACCCATGAAGCACCTCCCCGCCCTCCTCCTGCTCGCGCTCGCCGCCTGCTCCCCCACCGCGCCCAAGGCGGAGAAGGCGACCAGCCCCGCCAGCCAGCAGCAGGTCCTCCTCCCCCTCGTCATCAGCACGGCAACCGGCACCCACCGCTTTGCCGTGGAGGCCGCCCTCACCCCGCAGCAGCAGGAGCAGGGCCTGATGTTCCGCAAGTCGCTGGAACCGGACGGCGGCATGCTCTTTCCCATGAACCCGCCGCGCACGGCCAGTTTCTGGATGAAGAACACGCTGATCCCGCTCGACATGCTGTTCATCCGCACTGACGGCACGATCGCCTTCATCGCCGCCAACACCACGCCCTATTCGCGCGAGCCCGTCTCCGCCGGAGTCCCCGTCGCCGCCGTTCTGGAACTGCGCGGCGGGCGGGCGGCGGAGCTTGGCATCGCGCCGGGGGACCGGGTTGCCTGGGGCCGCTGCGCCGATCCGGCGGGCAAGGGTCCGGCCGGGCTCGATTTCTGTCCGTCCCGCGCCCGGTAACGCCATATCCGCCTTGCCAATCCCCCGCCCCGGCCTTAAGCGCTTCGCCCATGGGAATCCTGGCCAAGATCTTCACATGGTGGAACGGCGCCACCATCGGCACCGCACTCTACACCTCCCGCAAGGGCACGAAGGTGGGAGAGGACCATCAAGGCAATATCTATTATGAAGGCGGCGCGGACTCTTATGGCCGCACCCGCCGCTGGGTGATCTACAACGGCAATAACGACGCCAGCCGCGTGCCCGCCGAATGGCATGGCTGGCTGCATCACACGATCGAAGGCACGCCGGAAAGCTGCCTGCCGCCGCCGCGCATCTGGGAAAGGGATTTCACCCCCAACGCCACCGGCACTCCCAACGCCTACCGCCCCTCCGGCGCGCTGGAAAAGGGCGGTCACCGGCAGAAGGCGACCGGCGATTATGAGGCGTGGAGCCCCGACGCGTCATGACCCTGCGCCGGGCGGGGGCGTTCCTGCCGATCCTGCCCAGCCTGCCATTGCTCGGCTGCGCCCTGCTTCTGGCGGGCTGCGGCGATGACGATATCCCCGCCGCGAACCAGACCGGACCGGTGCGCATCGAACGCACCCCCATCCGCAACGGCGAAAATTCGGCCCTGCCCGGCACGCCCATGAGTGAGCGGGTCGCCGTGATCGGCCTGCTCAACAAGCGAAACGGCCTGACCCGCGACCTGACGATGAAACCGGGCGAAGCGCTGCGTGTGGGCGACGCCATCGTCCGCCTGCAAGCCTGCGAGACGACCGCGCCCTGGGAAAATGTGCAGGAAACCGGCGCTTTCGTTCAACTGGACGTGCGCAGCAGCGCCGATGGCAAGTGGCGGCGCAATTTTTCCGGCTGGCTGTTCCGCGAACGGCCCGACCGCAATGTCGTGCAGCACCCGGTCTATGACGTCTGGGTCAGAAGCTGCACGATGTCCTGGCCGGATGCTGGCCCCGGCACGGTGAAGCTGGGCGGCAAGGGCGAAGCGCCCTCCTCCTCCTCTTCCGCCAGAGCGGCCGGGCCCGACAGCGGCGCGAACGCCAGCTCCGCGCAGCTTCCCGAACCGCCCGCCAGCACCGCCCGGCCGGAACCCAGCGGCACATCCTCAACCGCCGCCGCCAACAATTGAAGATAGTCGCGCTGGCTGATCTCGATCGCGCCCAGCGATCGCAGATGATCCGTCATGAACTGGCAATCCAGCAGCGTGAAACCGCCGAAGCGCATCCGCGCGGTCAGCCACGCCAGCGCCACCTTTGACGCGTCCGTCCGGCGCGACACCATGCTCTCGCCGAAAAAGGCGCGGCCCAGCGCCACGCCATAGAGGCCGCCCACCAGTTCCTGCCCGTCCCACACCTCGACGCTGTGGGCAAAGCCGATCTCATGCAGGTGGCGGTAGGCGCTTTCGATCTCGCGGTTGATCCAGGTGGACGGCCGGTCCTCCGCCGCCTGCGCGCACAGCGACACGATGCCCGCGAAATCCCGGTTGGCCGTCACCCGAAAGCGCTCCTGCCGGATGGTCTTGGCCAGCGAATGGGAGATATGGAAGCCATCGAGCGGCATGATCGCCCGCCGCTTCGGCTCGATCCAGTAGACCTCCTGCGCCTCCCGGTCATCGGACATGGGAAACACGCCGATGGCATAGGCCTGCAACAGCACCAGCGGATCAATCGTCATCGGCCATGAATTTAGGGAAAGATGCGCCGCCGCGCCAGTGCGACTTCGCCCCTCCCCACGATTATCCGCAGCACTGGGGCGCTTCCCCGTCTTTCCGTTGCCAGGGCAGGGCCGCCGGGGCATCCTTTCCGATCGGAGAGGTGCAGCATGACCATCACCATCACGGCCTTCGAACAATCGCCCGATCGCGGCCAGGGCCTGGCGCGCGACATGCCGGTGCGCTGGGCGCTTGAGGAAGCGGGCCTGCCCTACGCCGTCCGCCTCCTGTCCTTCGCCGCCCTGAAACAGCCCGCGCATCTGGCGCATAATCCCTTCGGACAGATACCGGCCTATGAGGAAGGCGATCTCATCCTGTTCGAATCCGGCGCGATCGTGCTTCACATCGCGCAATCCCGTCCGGGCCTGTTGCCGCAGGACGCGAACCCCCGCGCACGCGCCATCATGTGGATGTTCGCCGCGCTCAACACCGTCGAACCGCCCATCGTCGAACATTCCATGGCCATGCTGCTGGAAAGCGGAAAAAGCTGGTCGGCAGAGCGCCAGCCCATGCTGGAACAGCGCATTCGCACGCGGCTGGAACAGCTTTCCAACCGGATGGGAGAGGCGGACTGGCTGGACGGCGCGTTCAGCGCTGGCGACCTGATGATGGTGGCCGTCCTGCGCAGGCTGCACGGTTCCGGCATATTGAATGACTATCCCGCTCTCTCCGCCTATGTCGCCAGAGGCGAAGCCCGCCCCGCCTTCCAGCGCGCCTTCGATGCCCAGCGCGCGGTGTTCCTGGCCAGCGCCGGTCCTGACTAGCCTGCCTCCTGCTCCTCAACTCGGCAGGCTGACAGCGGCTATACCGGATCAGACGCGAACATCGGCAGGGCGCGAACCTCCGCAAGCGGCAGGCCGATGCCGAAAAGGTCTGCAAGAATGTCGCGATACTCCTCCGGCCCGTCAAGCTGGCGTCCTTCCGTCTGTCCACCGCGATAGAGGCTGAGCCGCGCATCCGTCAGCGCCGCGAACCCGTCCGGCAGCACCCGGCTGACGATGCACAGGCTCGTGAAGCGCGTGCCCGGCCGCGTCGCCGTCCAGTGATTGCACTGCTCGATGTCCACCGGGGCGACTTCGCGCAGGGAAAAGCCATATTGCGGCTGCCATCCCGATCCGGCCGACCGCCCGTCCGTGGCCGCCGACACGCCGTCGCGCTCCAGCAGCCATTCGCCGTCCGGGTCGCCCGGCACGGCGCAGCGGCGCAACCGATGCCGCGCGCCATCGGGCGTTTCCGCCTCCGCCCCATCCTCCAGCGGCATGGGTGGCGTAAAGCTGCCGCCAAAGCCGGTGTCGGCCACCCAATGGCGGCCATCCAGCGTCACCAGCACCAGCATATGGGTGCGCGGCGGCACCTCATCCGGCGCGCCCAGCCACACACGCGCCAGCAATGGCCGGGCAGTGAAGCCCAGCGCGGTCAACGCCTGCACGAACAGGCCGTTCTGCTCGAAACAATATCCGCCCCTGCGCGCGCGAACCAATTTGGCCCTGACCGCCGCCGGAGATATGTCGATTCCTCGCCCCAGCGGAATGTCCAGATTTTCGAATGGAATGGCCAGCCGGTGCGCCCGCTGCAACAAACGCAGGCCATCCAGACCGGCCACAGGTGCGGCCCCGACACCGATCCGCGCCAGATAATCGGAAAGCTCGCCGGAGTTCATCGCGCGCCTCTCATTCCAAAAAACCTCCCCATCCCCGATGGAGAGGGGGGCCATCGGCCAAGCGAAGGTGGAGGTGGAGGGGAAAATAGGAAATGTCAGCCCACTTCCCCTTCATCACGGAAAAATCGGCTCCCCAAAAAATTCCGCTGTCCTACAACCCGTCCTCGCTTCTATACCGCCACCGGCTCTTTCAACCGTCAAACCGGAAATAGGAAATTTCGCCGAAAACCGCGCTTTTCCGCGGTCCTGTCGTGTCACCTATGTAACCCATTTCCTACGCGCAGACCTTCCCTCCAACCCCATCATTTGCGCGGAATACGGCGGGCGCTCGCCAGATGATGGGCATGCGTGATCGCCACCGCCAGCGCATCCGACGCATCAGGCCCCGCGACCTTCGCGCCGGGCAGCAACCGCGCGACCATAGCGTGGACCTGATCCTTCGACGCGTTACCGACGCCCACCACGGACTTTTTGACGAGCCGGGCCGCATATTCGCCCACCTCCATGCCGGACCGGGAAGCGGCCAGCAGCACAACGCCGCGCGCCTGCCCCAGCTTCAACGTCGATTGCGGGTTCACATTGACGAACACTTCCTCGACCGCCGCGCCATTGGGCTGATGCTCCAGGATCAGGTCTGTCAGCGCCAGATCGAGCGCCAGCAACCGCGTCGCCAGCGCCATCGCGGCATCCGTCTTGATCTGCCCGTTCGCGATATGGCTAAGGCGATTGCCATCAGCCGCGATCAGCCCCCACCCCGTGGTGCCCAGCCCCGGATCAAGGCCAAGGATGATCAAATCCCCCTCCCGCTGGCGGGAGCGGCAAAGGGAGGGCATGTTCGGGAAAGCAGCCTAGCAGCCCCTCCCCCGGCCCCTCCCGATGACGGGAGGGGAGATGCACTCAACCCAGCTTCTCCATCACCGCGTCGGACACTTCATAATTGCCCCAGACGGTCTGGACGTCGTCATCGTCTTCCAGCGTATCGACCAGCTTCAGCAGGGTCGCGGCATTGGCTTCATCGACCTCCACCGTCGTCTGCGGCTTCCATGCCAGCTTCGCGCCCTCGGCCGGGCCCAGCTTGGCCTCCAGAGCCTTCGCCACTTCATGGAGCGCGTCCATGGCCGTCCAGATTTCATGCTCGTCTTCGTTCGACACGACATCGTCCGCGCCCGCCTCCAGCGCGGCTTCGAAAATCGCGTCGGCATCGCCCGCGCTCGCCGGATAGGTGATCAGGCCCATGCGGTCGAAGCCATGACTGACCGCGCCCGACGCGCCCAGATTGCCGCCATTCTTGGAAAAGGCGGTGCGCACGTTGGTCGCGGTGCGGTTGCGATTGTCGGTCAGCGCTTCGACGATGATGGCGACGCCGCCGGGGCCATAGCCCTCGTACCGGATCTCCTCATAATTCTCCATGTCGCCGCCCAGCGCCTTGTCGATCGCGCGCTGGATATTGTCCTTGGGCATGGACTGGGCCTTGGCGGCGTTGATGGCAAGGCGCAGGCGCGGGTTCATGTCCGGGTCGGGCAGACCCATCTTCGCCGCCACGGTGATTTCGCGGCTGAGCTTGGAGAACATCGAGGAGCGCTTCTTGTCCTGCGCGCCCTTGCGATGCATGATGTTCTTGAATTTGCTATGGCCGGCCACGGCCTGCTCCTAATCTTGTCTGTGATCCGAAGCGGGCTCTCTAGCGGGCGTCCTGCCCAAGCGCAACTAGACGAGGATGGCGGTGCCCGAAGCGGACACCATCAGCATCGATCCGTTGGACCCCAGCACCTCATAGTCCAGGTCCACGCCGACCACAGCATTGGCGCCCAGCGCCGCGGCCCGCGCCTGCATCTCGCCAATGGCCTGCTCACGGGCGCGTTGAAGGACATCCTCATACGCTCCCGACCGGCCGCCGACGATATCGCGAATACCCGCGAACAGGTCGCGGAAGAGGTTGGCGCCCACGATCACCTCGCCGGTGACGATGCCGAGATAATCCTTGGCCGGCCGCCCTTCGATGGACGGCGTGGTGCTGACGATGATCCCGGACATGAGCGCTCTCCCTGATTAAGTGGTTATTCGATCCCCAAGGCGTTCTTGTATGTTTCCAGCAGCGCTTCGGCTTCCATCCGGGCGTTGCGCTCCATCTTGCGAAGGCGGACGATCGACCGCATGGTCTTCACGTCATAGCCATTGGCCTTGGCTTCCAGATAGACGTCCTTGATATCGTCGCCGATGCCCTTCTTTTCCTCTTCCAGGCGCTCGATGCGCTCGATGAAAAGGCGTAGCTGATCTGCGGCGACGTTGCCCTCGCTCATTTCTGTCTATCTCCGGCTGAATGTGAATCGGTTGGTGAACGCCTCTAATGGCTGTCGGCGTTCTTCGCCACACTCTCCTGCATCTTTGTGATCTGTTCGGGCGTCGCTTCGCTCTGATAGCGCTGCTTCCATTCGGCGAAGGGCATGCCATGGATGATCGCGCGCGCTTCCTCCCTGCTCATCGCCCCGTCCGCTTCCGCAATCCAGTCGGCCAGGCAGTTGCGGCAGAATCCCGCCGTTCCCATGAGATCGATATTCTGAACATCGGTGCGATGCTGCAAATGCGCCACCAGCCTGCGGAAGGCGGTTGCGGCAACCGCATCGTTGAGCATATTGTCGGCCACGGCGATCCTTTCGCTGGTCTACATAATCCTGTCGTGCAGCACGGATAATCCAAAACGGCGCCTTGGCAAACCAGGGGCTATCATGACGATCAGGAGCTTTTGAATGACTCGATTACCGCCCCGCTCGCGCAAGGTTCGGATATTAGCGACCCTTGGCCCCGCGAGCGACAGCCAGGAGATGATCCGGGCTCTCTTTGTCGCAGGGGCAGACGCCTTCCGCATCAACATGAGCCATGGTTCGCATGAGGATCATGCCGCGCGGATCGCCATCATTCGCACGCTGGAAAAGGAATTTGGCCGCCCGACCACGATATTGGGCGATCTTCAAGGGCCCAAGCTGCGCGTCGGAACCTTTGAGCGCGGCCTTGCCGTGCTGGAAACTGGCGCGGCCTTCGTGCTGGATCGTGACACAGCGCCGGGGAATGCGGATCGCGTGAACCTGCCCCACCCCGAAATCTACGCAGCGCTGCTGCCCGAAACCCGGCTGCTGCTGGACGATGGCAAGCTGGTCCTTCGCGTCAAGAAAGTCACATCCGATCGCATCGACACGATCGTGGAAGTCGGCGGCGCGCTGTCCAACCGCAAGGGCGTGAATGTGCCCGATGTCGTCGTGCCGGTGCCCGCCTTGACCGAAAAGGACCGCCGGGACCTGAGCTTCGCCGTTGAGCAAGGCTGCGACTGGATCGCACTCAGCTTCGTGCAGCGGCCGGAAGACTTGGCTGAAGCACGCAAGCTGATGGGCGGCCACGGCGCACTGATGGCGAAGATCGAGAAGCCCTCAGCCGTGCAGCGGCTGGAGGAGATATTGGAACTGGCTGACGGAGTGATGGTGGCGCGCGGCGACCTGGGCGTCGAACTGCCGCCTCAGGCTGTTCCGCCGTTGCAGAAGCAGATCGTCGCCACCGCGCGGCGCATGGGACGGCCTGTCGTGGTCGCGACGCAAATGCTGGAATCCATGATCAAGTCCCCCACCCCGACGCGCGCCGAAGTGTCAGACGTGGCGACGGCGGTCTATGACGGCGCGGACGCCATCATGCTGTCGGCCGAAACGGCGGCTGGCGACTGGCCGGAAGAAGCGGTGGCGATGATGGACAGCATCGCCCACAGCGTGGAGCACGACCCCGGCTATTTCGCGCGCCTGCACTTCACCGAAACAAAGCCCGATCCGACCACCGCCGACGCTTTGGCCGAGGGCGCGGCCGGGATCGTGTCCGTCGTCGGGGCGAGCGCCATCACCTGCTTCACCTCTTCGGGCAGCACCGTGCGCCGCGTGGCGCGCGAGCGCCCAATGACGCCGATCCTCGCCCTGACACCGCGACAGGACACCGCGCGCAAGCTGGGCCTGACCTGGGGAGTCCATGCGGTGCGGACCAAGGACATCGGCAATTTCGAGGAAATGGTTGGCAAGGCCCGCCGGATGGCGCTGCGCCACGACATGACGGAAAAGGGCGGCAAGATCGTGGTTCTCGCCGGCGTGCCGTTCGGAACGCCGGGATCGACCAATGTGCTGCATGTCACCGCCGTGCGCGGCGATGAACTCAAGGGCCGCGATTAGGACTATAACAGGTTCAAGGCCGCCAGTTCCGCCCTTAGCGCTGCCGCGCCGCGGAACAGGTGGCCATGCATCCCCTCCGCCTTCGCGGCGGTAACATTCTCTTCCCGGTCATCCACGAACAGCGCCTGCCCTGCGCACACGCCAAAGCGGGCAAGCGCCAGTTGATAAATGGCCGGGTCGGGCTTCACCATCTTTTCCGCGCCGGACACGACGATATCGCGGAAGGGCGCAAACAATGCCTGCTCCCGCGCATGAAAGGGCGCCCAGAATTCTGCGCTGAAATTGGTGATGGCGAACAGCGGAACGCCATTATCGTCCAGATCGCGGACGATCTCCGGCATGCCATCAACCGCAGGCGCCACGCTGTCGATGAACCTTTCGCCCCACAGCTGGATCAGGCTGGCGTGATCGGGATGGCGGGCAATCAGTTCGGCGCTGGTTTGTGCGAAAGGCGTTCCGGCATCATGCTGGAAATGCCATTCAGGGCTGACGACATCCCGCAGAAACGCATCGAGCGCCTGATCGTCGGGGATCAGACGCTCGTACAAGAGCCGGGGATTCCAGTGGTAGAGGACATTGCCGACATCGAAGATGACGGCCGTGACCTCCGCCATGGATCAGCCCTGGCGTGCCTTGAAGCGGCGATTGGTCTTGTTGATGACGTAGGTGCGGCCGCGGCGGCGGATCACGCGGTTATCCCGGTGACGGCCCTTGAGCGACTTGAGCGAGTTGCGGATCTTCATGGAAGCCAGCCTTTGATGAATCTTGCTTGATCTAAAAATCGAAGCGCAGCCCCTATGGGCGGGCACGCGCAAAGTCAAGGGCGGTCAACCTTCTTTACCGCTGTTCATCCTGCATGCAGCGGAGCTGTGGCTTCACGCGTTGAAGATGGAAATAGGAATGCCAGCGCCGATCTTTCCGGGGCGGTCATCGCGAATTGGAGATCATTCATGGTGAAGAAGATCATCCTGCCGGTCTTGTCCACGCTCTTCCTGGCGGCGTGCGCGACGGCGGTGCCGCCGGTCGAAGTCACGCGATTCCATGTCGGCGATCCGGCGCGTAGCGGCTCGATCAGCGTGGAGGAAATGCCCGGAAATCCCGACGTCAGCCTGGAATTCCGCACCTATGCCGCCGCGGTGGAACAGGAGTTGCAGCGGGTTGGCTTCACAGCCGCCGCTCCCGGAACCCGGAGCGAATATGTCGCGCTGGTCGCGTTCCGCCGCTCTTTTAGGCCCACCGGATATGATGCGAGCGGCCGCCCCGTCAGCGTGGGCGTCGGCGGAGCGGTCGGCAGCGGCGGCTATTCGGGACTCGGGCTAGGCATCGGCATCAACCTGTCGGGCAAGCCCAAGGATCAGGTGACCACTGAGTTACAGGTGCAGATTCGCCGCCGGTCGGATTCCACGACCATCTGGGAAGGGCGCGCCCTTTCGCAGGTCCGCGAAGGCTCGCCCGCCGCCCAGCCCGGCATAGCCGCGCAAAAGCTGGCTTCCGCGCTGGTCGGGGGCTATCCTGGTGAATCAGGGCGCACTATAACCGTTAAATGACCATCTCCATCACGAGCGGCTTTGACAGCGGCAATATTCGCGTTCTTTCCATTTCCGATAGCGGCACGGCCGTCAGGGCAGAGCTTGAAATCCGCAAGGACCGGCAAAGCGACTTCTATCAATGGTTTCATTTCCGCGTATCGGGCATCGCCGGACGCGCCGTGGAATTGGCGATCACCAACTGCCGCGAATCGGCCTATCCCGATGGCTGGCCCAATTATCGTGCCCGTATCAGCGAAGATCGCGAAAGCTGGCGGCTTGCCGAAACACACTATTCAGACGGTACGCTGACCATTCGCCTGCCCGCTGAGGCGAACACGCTGTGGGTGGCCTATTTCGCACCTTATTCGATGGAGCGGCACCATGACCTGATCGCCTGGGCATCCGTACAGCCGGGCGTCACGCATCGCGAACTCGGCCTCACCCTCGATCAGCAGCCGCTTGACCTGCTGACGCTGGGCGACGGACCCAAGCAGGTGTGGCTCTATGCCCGCCAGCATCCCGGCGAAAGCATGGCGGAATGGTGGATGGAAGGCGCGCTGGACCGGCTGTGCGACCCGGAAGACGCGGTTGCTCGCCTCCTTCGCAAACAGGCGACCTTTCACCTCGTGCCCAACATGAATCCCGACGGCAGCCGGCGCGGGCATTTGCGGACGAATGCCGCTGGCGTGAACCTCAATCGCGAATGGCATGAGCCATCGATGGAGAGAAGCCCCGAAGTCTTCCTTGTGCGCCAGGCGATGGACCAGAGCGGCGTGGACTTCGCCATGGACGTGCATGGAGATGAGGCGATACCTGCCGTGTTCCTGGCGGGATTTGAAGGTATTCCCTCGATCACCAATCGACAGCTGGAACTGTTCCACCACTACCGCGAAACGCTGGCGCTGCGAACGCCCGATTTCCAGACACGCATGGGCTATCCGGTTGCGGCGGAGGGCAAGGCCAACCTCACCATGTCCACCAATCAGGTCGCCGAACGCTTCGGCGCGGTGGCGATGACATTGGAAATGCCCTTCAAGGACAATGACGACCTGCCCGATCCTGAATTTGGCTGGTCACCCGCTCGTTCGATGCAACTCGCCAAGGATTGCCTGGCGGTGCTCGCGGAAATGATCGGAGACATCTGAAACGGGCGCGCGGCTTCCGTCAGTCGAACAAATCGGCCAGAAAGTCCCGCATCGCGCGGTAGCTGCGGCGATCGGCGGCGGGCTGATAGACCAGCCCGCGGTCAGGCATGTTCGCATCATGGTCAGTGAAGGCATGGCCGGTATGACCATAAGCGTGAACCTGCCAATCGCATCCCGCTTCGGTTAATTCGCGCGCCAGCGCCAAGGCGGATTCGGGGGGCGCGAGCGGATCATCCCATCCATGGCATATCAACAATTTCGCGGTAATCGGCGCGCTGGCGAAAGGCGGCGGATCATAGATGCCATGGAAGCTGACGACGCCAGCGATATCGGCGCCGCTGCGGGCAAGATCCAGAACGCATTTGCCGCCAAAGCAGAAACCGATCGCGGCAGTGCGCGCCGGATCGACCTCCGCCATGTCCTTCAAAAGTGCATGAACGCGGCGGAGTCGCTCACGCAATAGCGCCCGGTCGCGGTTGAGTTCGGCCATATAGAGGCCGGGATCAGGATCAGCACGGCTGGTGCGCTTGCCCTGCCCATAGAGGTCAGCGACCAGAACGGCATAGCCAAGCGCCGCCAGCTTTTCGGCATAGGCGAAATCAGCTTCCTTGCTCCCCAGTGCATTGGGAAAGAGCAGGATGCCCGGAACAGGCGTTGACCGGCTATCGTCGAACACCGCCATGCTTTCGAACGTATCGCCATCGCTTTCATGCAGGGTGACGCGGCGGATAATGGTCATCAAAGGCTCCCTTACAGCGTGCCGAAGCCAGGGGCTTCGCCTCGCGCGTTGCGGTCGATCCTTCGCGGACGCTTCCAGCCGATGCGCGGACGCTTGCGCAGCCGCAGCGTCGGCCAATCGCCCCGGTCAGCGCGTTCAGCAAGGCGCATGCCTTGCGCACGATAGGCGGCTAGCACCGCGTCGGCCTGTTCCCGCAGCAAGCCAGCAAGGATCAGCGTACCGCCTTCCTCGATCACCGCACAAAGCGACGGGGCGAGTTCGATCAACGGACCTGCAAGAATATTCGCGATCACAAGATCATAAGGCGCGCGCTGCTCGATCGCAGGATGATCCACTCCCGCTGCGGCATAGAGCGCTACCTGGCCCATGCCGGTGCCGATCACCACGCCATTGGCGATAGCATTGTGCCCGCTAATTTCGACCGCGACGGGATCAATGTCGGAAGCAGTCGCATAGGCGCGGGGCCACAGATGCAGCGCGGCAAAGGCAAGCAGCCCCGTTCCCGTGCCGACATCCGCCACATTGCCGAACCGCATTCCGATCCGGCGCATCCGGTCCAGCATGAAGAGGCACCCCGCCGTCGTTTCATGCTGCCCGGTGCCAAAGGCGCGGCCTGCTTCGATCAGGAAATTGACGTGACTCGCCTCTTCGGGATCGGCCGGACGGTTCCGCACATGGAAGCGGCCCGCGGTAACCGGCTCAAGTCCCTGCTGGCTGAGCGTTACCCAATCCTCATCGGGAAGCAGCTCAACCTGCGGCTGCATGTCCGCTGCACTCGGCACCAGACTGCGGAGCAACTCTATTGCGGCAGGGTCGGGTTTGCCTTCGAAATAGGCGTCCAGCCGCCAAGCATTTTCATCATCCCCGCCCGCCTCGCTGGTCATCAATACTGGAGGCGAATCCATCGCGGCGAAGGTGGCGATTTCGCCGTCCAGCGCCTCGGCCTCCGCGCGGGTGCAAGGCAGAGTGACTTTCCAGCTTTGCGCAGGGGGAGCAGCGGCATCATTCATGCCGCCGCTTTAGCCCAGCGCGGCTGGCAGGAAAAGCGTCAGGCGACCTGCCGTCCGAACTCCGATGATTCATGACGCAGGCTGGCGAGCTTGCCTTCCACGCTCATGAAGCCGCGTTCCAGCTGGTCAATCTCGGACGCTACGACCTCGGTATCCTGACGAATGGCCGAAATGGTGGTCGACATCGAGTCGGCGGCCAGTGCGGTTTCATCGACCGCTGCGGTGATCATGGTGACGGTCTGCGCCTGGGCATCCATGGCATGGCGGATGCGCTCCGCGCAGGCCTGGACTTCGCCTACCGTGTCGCGGATGCGCTCGTTGGTTTCCACCGACTGCCGGGTGGAGGCCTGGATGTCAGCGATCTTACCGGCGATATCGTCGGTCGCCCGCGCCGTCTGGTTGGCGAGGCTCTTGACCTCCTGCGCGACGACAGCGAAGCCGCGGCCAGCATCACCCGCCCGCGCCGCTTCGATGGTGGCGTTGAGGGCCAGCAAATTCGTCTGTCCGGCGATGTCGCGGATCAGGCCCAGGATCGATTCGATGGACTTCGCATGTTCCGACAAGGTTGCGGACATGGTGACGGCCTCGCCCGACTGGCGCGCGGCGCGCTGGGCGACGCCGGCGGCGCTTTCGACTTCCGAACGGGCATCCTCGATCGCGCGGATGAGACCGGCCGATGTGCGGGCGGCTTCCCGCATCGCCAGAGCCGACTGTTCGGCGGCAGCCGCGACTTCCGACGCCTTGCCCAGCATGCCGCGCGTGGCGGCGGAGGCGTCCTTCGCCTGCTCGCGCAACGATTCGCCCAGTTGCGAGCAGCCGTCAATCTCACCCATGATCCGCTGTTCGAACAAAGTGCCCATCCGCTGCCGATGGTCCCGCTGCGTTTCCGCCTCGTCACCCGCAAAGGCGTTGGTCATCAGGCTGGCGTCAACCATGCCCACCATGACGACGATGTCGAGCAACCGGTGGCGCGTCGCATCGTCCGCAGCCTTTTGCCAGATGAGGCTGGTAATCCGCTTGTTTGCATCGGACACCGCTGTCAGCACTGCACCGAGCGCCAACCCGCGCTTGCGGGCAAGACGGACGCAGGCGATCGACGAGGTTGCCCAGCTGCCCGCTTCATAGAAGCTGAGCTTCTGGCGGACATATTCATGCGCCTCCGTTTCGATCTTCGCGATGGTCGACGCAGGCAAGGCGGCGCGCAAGTTCGACTGCGTCATGTAGGAATCGAAGAAAGTGTGCGCGATGGTGGAAGCGTTCTCGCCGACCAGATCGCGTATTTCGCGTAGCCCGGCCGCCAATTCGCCGGTGGGATCGATCTCCGCCATGCTTGCGATCATGGCGCTCTTCGGAGTGGCGACGGACGTCATATGCGGCAAACCTCAATGTCTTTCCTTGTCGGCAACGTGATAGCGCAATCTGGTTAATCAGTTCTTAGCCGTGACTTTTCGCCGCATGGATAGGGCGGGTTGCCCTCTTGACCGATCGCTCCTAAGGGGACGGGACTCAGGGACAAGCTTCAGGGACGGAGTAACCATGGCGCGAAACAACAGCCGGCCGCTCTCGCCGCATTTGACGATCTGGAAATGGGGGCCGCATATGGCGATCTCCATCCTGCACCGCATCACCGGAAATGGTCTCGCCACTGTCGGCGTGATGGGCGTCGTATGGTGGCTGATGGCGGCCGCGACCGGCCCGGATGCCTATGCAACCTTCATCAAATGCGCGACTTCGCCGATCGGTTATCTCGTCATGATCGGCATCAGCTGGTTCTTCTTCCAGCATATGATGTCAGGCATTCGCCACTGGGTGCTGGACATGGGCGCGGGCTATGAGCTGCACACCAACAAGACATGGTCGCTGGTGATCCCGATCCTCTCCACTCTGGCCACGATCGCGCTGTGGGCCACCATCTTCGCGGGGAAAATCTGATGGGCAATGGAACCGGAATCGGCCGCGTCCGCGGACTTGGATCGGCCCGGCATGGCGCTGGCCACTGGCTGACGCACCGCTATACCTCGGTCAGCAACCTGCTGCTGGTGCTGTGGCTGGTCTTCAATCTCGCCACCCTGCCCGGCCTCGATTATGAAAGCGTGCGCAACTGGATCGCCAATCCGCTGGTCGCCGTGCCGCTGATGCTGATGCTAGTCAGCGTTTTCTGGCACCTGCGCCTGGGCATGCAGGTCATGCTGGAGGATTATGTCCATGACAAGGGACTGAACTTCTTCTCCATCCTGCTCCTCAACTTCTACACCATCGCCGGCGCGGCTGCCGGTATTTTCGCCATCGCGAAGATCGCATTCGAGGGGGCTGCTTCCTGATGTCCGAAGCCTACAAGATCATCGATCACACCTACGACACGGTCGTGGTGGGCGCGGGCGGCTCCGGTCTCCGCGCGACCATGGGCAGTGCCGAAGCGGGTCTGAAGACCGCCTGCATCACCAAGCTGTTCCCGACCCGCAGCCATACCGTGGCGGCGCAAGGCGGCATCGCGGCCAGCCTTGGCAACAATTCGCCCGACCACTGGACCTGGCATATGTACGACACCGTCAAGGGGTCGGACTGGCTGGGTGACCAGGATGCGATCGAATATATGGTGCGCGAAGCGCCCGCCGCGGTCATCGAGCTGGAACATGCCGGGGTGCCGTTCAGCCGTAACGAGAATGGGACGATCTACCAGCGCCCCTTCGGCGGCCACATGCAGAATATGGGCGCTGGCCCGCCGGTGCAGCGCACCTGCGCGGCGGCCGACCGGACCGGGCATGCGATGCTGCACGCGCTCTATCAGCAGTCGCTGAAATATGACGCTGACTTCTACATCGAATATTTCGCGATCGACCTGATCATGGAAGACGGCCCGAATGGCAAGGAATGCCGCGGCGTCATCGCCATCTGCATGGAAGATGGATCGATCCATCGCTTCCGCAGCAAGGCGGTGGTGCTGGCGACGGGCGGCTATGGCCGCGCCTATTTCTCCGCTACTTCGGCGCATAGCTGCACCGGCGACGGCGGCGGCATGGTGCTGCGCGCGGGACTGCCGCTCCAGGATCTTGAGTTCGTGCAGTTCCACCCCACCGGCATTTACGGCGCGGGCGTTCTGATCACTGAAGGCGCACGCGGCGAGGGCGGTTACCTCACCAATTCCGAGGGGGAGCGCTTCATGGAGCGCTATGCTCCCTCGGCCAAGGATCTGGCGTCGCGCGATGTCGTGTCGCGTTCGATGGCGATGGAAATGCGCGAAGGGCGCGGCGTCGGTCCGAACAAGGACCATATCTTCCTGCACCTCGACCATATCGATCCCAAGGTGCTGGCCGAACGCCTGCCGGGCATTACCGAGAGCGGCAAGATCTTCGCGGGCGTGGACCTGACGCGCCAGCCGCTGCCGGTGACCCCCACCGTCCACTACAATATGGGCGGCATCCCCTGTAACTATCATGGACAGGTGGTGACCAAGGTTGGCGACGATCCCGAAGTCGTGGTGCCGGGCCTCTATGCGGTCGGCGAAGCGGCCTGTGTGTCGGTCCATGGCGCGAATCGCCTGGGCTCCAACTCGCTGATCGACCTTGTCGTGTTCGGCCGTGCGACCGGCCTGCACCTTAAGGAAACGATCAAGCCCAATGAGTCGCACCGTCCGCTGCCCAAGGACGCGGCCGATCTGGCGCTGTCGCGTCTCGACCATTACCGCAACGCCAAGGGCGGTTCGCCCACCGCGAAGATCCGCCTGGAAATGCAGCACACGATGCAGAAGCATGCCGCCGTGTTCCGCGACAGCGCGTTGCTGGCCGAAGGCGTCGAGAAGATGGCGCAGGTCAATGCGCGGCTCCAGGATGTCGGCGTGTCGGACCGCTCGCTGATCTGGAACACCGACCTGATCGAGACGCTGGAGCTGGACAACCTGATGTCCCAGGCGGTCTGCACCATGGTCAGCGCGGAGAACCGCAAGGAAAGCCGGGGGGCGCATGCCCATGAGGATTTCCCGAACCGCGACGATGAGAATTGGATGAAGCACACCGTCAGCTGGTTCGACGGCTGGGGCGGCAAGGGCGGCAAGGTCAGCCTGGATTACCGTCCGGTGCATGATTACACGCTCACCGACGAGGCGGAATATATCCAGCCCAAGGCCCGCGTTTACTGATCGGGCTTCCGGCATGGTTTAAAAATGAGGGCGGGCTGCGAAGTCCGCCCTTTTTCTTTGACCGGAGCGGAGGTCGGGGCGCTGGTCTGCCCTGCCCCATGTTGTAGGATCAGGGTGACATAAGTGACACGACAAGGCCGCAGAAAACCGCGCTTTTCGGGACCCGGTTCCAACATATTATGTTAAATTTCAAAGAGCGGGACAAAGCCTAGCGCGGACATCGGCCTGTAGGACAGAGAAATTTTCAGCGGCCGCGCGGCTTCGCGCATTCCGCCAGAGAATTTCTTCAGCACCCGCGCGAGCCGCTTTGCCCACCCCGCCGAAATGGGGCATGATCGTCTTGCACAGAAGCGTCCGCATGAAGGCTTCTCGGCCGTCACCTCGGATTCTTCGACACGCAAAGAACAGGCTTGATCCGAGGTCCGTTGCCTTGGCAGCATCGGAGAAGAAGCGCCCCCTTGTTTTGGCGATGGGCCCAAGGGTAACAAGCGGGGAGGCCGCGTCGTTTGCTGGCTTCCTAGCAGCTTTGAGCGCCCGGACAGATTGGCGAGAGGCAGTTCCCCGGATCGGACGGTGCAGAGGGCGGCGAGCTAAAGGGCACGCCGGGCAGCGGGGCGGCCGGTTGAGCAGCGGGTGCGCCTGCCGATGTTACCGCTGTTGCTGATCGAAAGGGGCCACGCCCCGCTCCGCGCTGATCTGGCGGGTGAGGTATGCTCATGCGAGGGCCCGGACAACGGCAAATGCCGTCGCCAGCGCCATGGCCCTAAGGCGCAAAGGAGATGTTTTACCGGCGCACAGCCGCCCCGCCGCCATGTGTTTCGCCGAGCGCGAGCGGCTGGGGCCGTGCCGCGCGGTTTACTGCCAGTCGAAGGAAAGCGGGGCTTCGCGGAAGGCGAAGCGGTCGAGATGGTCGGCGACCACCTGCTTGAAACGCTCCACATCCGCGCCGTCCTGCGGCTCGATGACGACGGTCAGCGCTTCCTCCTCGGCGGTCATGCGGATCGGGCCCATGGGAAAGGCGATCGTCCCTTGCCGGGCGTCGAAATCCGTTTCGAACTTGTGGCTCCAATGCTTGCAGAGTTGCTGGAGATAGCGGCTGCCGTTCTTCGTCGGCACATGGGCGGTCAGGGTCATGCGTCAGAGCCTTTCAATCTTGCTGGCCGCCTCGTCGATCAATGCGGCGACGTCGAACATGGTCTGGGAATCCGCACCCTCCCTTTCAAGCCGCGTGCGCACGGCGATGGAGAGATTGTGCATGGCGCGGCGGATCGGCGCGCCGTCCACCCGCTCGGCCCGCCTGGCGAGCGAGGCCAGACGCGCCATCGCTTCCTGGGCGGTGGCGTCATTTCCGGCGAGATAATCGGTCCCCGCCTGGGTGATTTCGAACAGCTTGCGGCCGCCGCCGCCCTCCTGCTCGGCGATCAGGCCCATGTCGGCCAGCAATGTCAGCGTCGGGTAAACCACGCCGGGGCTGGGCGCATAGGCCTGGCCCGACAGGCCCTCAATCTCGCGGATCAGGTCATAGCCGTGCCGGGGAGTCCGGGCGATGAGGGTGAGCAGGATGAGCTTGAGCGCGTCGTTGCCGAACTGGCGGCGGCGCCCTCCCCCGCCATGGCCCCGGCCGCCGCCCATCGGGTCGCCGCCGAAGGGGCCGCCCCGGCCATGCCCGAAACCGCGGCCGAAGCCTTCAGGACCAAGGAAACGGGGGTGATCGCGGAAGGCCCTGTGGGCTCTGGAATGTGGATGATGATGCATCTGGATATCTTTCGAGTGAGTCTTGATGTGTCTAGATATATCTTAATTTAAGACGCCGTCAAGGGGTGCGATATATCTTGGAAGAAATTTACGAAATGAGGGGTGCTTGGTTGGCGTGGCGAGATGGCGTCAGCGATGATTCGGAGGCCGTTCGGAGAAGAAAGAAGAAGAAGGGGCTTCGACAGGCTCAGCCCCAACGGACGGGGGCGAATCTAGCGGAGGGAGCATCCCGTGCGGAGTGGAGCATCCTGAACGGAGGGGGTGAGGCAGGTTCCGGGCGTGGGATTTTGACTGAGGTCTGGACTGGCCCTCGTGAGCGGCTTGCCTCGCCAGAGCGTCTTCGCAGGGCGCCGCGGACATGGAAAAGCCCGCCGGAGTCTCCTCCGGGCGGGCCTGGTTTTCCTGTGTCAGACGTTGCCGTTCAGTCCGGCTTTTTGGCGACGCTCACCAGAGCCGGACGGAGGAGGCGGTCCTTGATGGTATAGCCTGCCTGCATTTCCAGCAGAACCGTTCCCGGCTCGGCTTCATCCGATGGGGTTTCCATCATCGCCTGATGCAGGTTGGGGTCGAGCGGCTGGCCAACGGAGACCAGCTTTTCGATGCCGTTGCGGGAAAAGACGCTTTCCAGTTCCCGGCCGGTGGCTTCAAGCCCGGCGACCAGTCCCTTGAACTTGTCATCCTCCCGCAATTCGGCGGGAATGGCCTGGAGCGCGCGGCTGAGATTGTCTGCCACGGACAGCATGTCCCGCGCAAAGGCGGTGGCGGCATAGGCGCGCGTGTCGGCAAGCTCCTTTTCCAGCCGCCGCCGCACATTCTGCGTTTCGGCATGGGCGTAGAGCACGTCCTGCTTCGCCGCCGCCAGTTCGCCTTCCAGCGCGGCGATCCGCTCCGCAGCGGCATCACCCGCGGGCGCGGCATCCTCAGGCAGTTCGTCAACCAGTTCGCTATTTTCGATATTCTGCTTTTCTTCACTCATCTCATCAATCTCGACAAGGTCTGTGCGGTGAAATCCACCATGGGGATCACCCGTGCATAGTTCAAGCGCGTGGGGCCGATGACGCCGACCACGCCGACGACCCGGCCATCGCCTCCCCGGTAAGGGGCGGCTATGACCGAAGAACCGGAAAGGGAAAAGAGCTTGTTTTCCGAACCGATGAAGATTTTCGTCGCGCTGCCCGCCAGCGCGCTTTCCAGAAGGCGCGAGATTTCCTCCTTGCCCTCCAGTTGCTCCAGCAATTGCCGCACCCTTTCCAGGTCGGCGGCGGTGCCGTCGTCCAGCAGATGCGCCTGGCCACGGACGATCAGCACGGGGCGGTCATCGGCATCGTGGGACCAGACGGCGATGCCGCGTTCGACCAGTTCCCGCGCCGCGCCTTGCAGCGCGCTGCGTTCATTTTCCATCTCGCGCCGCAACGCTTCGCCCGCATCGCGCAGGGTCATGCCGCCGAAGCGGGCCGACATGAAGTTCGCCGCCTCGTTCAGCATCATCGGTGTGACGCCTTCGGGCAGGTCGAGCACCCGATTCTCGATCGATCCGTCCTGCCCCACCAGCACGGCCAGCGCCTGGCGGCCGTTGAGCGGAACGAAGCCGAACTGGCGCAGAACCGGCTCCCGCTTGGGCACCATGACGATCCCGGCGCAGGCGGAAAGGCCGGACAGGGCGGCGGTGGCGGCGGACAGCGCTTCCTCGATCGGGCCGCCCTCCGATATGCCCGCTTCGATCGCGCGCCGTTCCTCCGGCGAAGGTTCGGCCGCCTGCATCATCCCGTCGACGAACAGGCGCAGGCCCGTTTCCGTCGGCATCCGCCCTGCCGAGGTATGCGGCGCGGCGAGCAGGCCCAGCTCCTCCAGATCCTGCATCACGTTGCGGATGGAGGCAGGCGACAGGCTGAGCGAGGCGAGCTTGCTGATCGTGCGGGAACCGACCGGCAAGCCGGTGCCGAGATAGCTTTCGACCACCAGCCGGAAGACGTCGCGCGCCCGCTCGTTCAATTCGGTAATCGGAGTGACCGGCATGCGCACCTATCTAGGCAAGCATCGCCCGCCACTCAAGCCGGTGCGCTATCGCGTGGCGGACGGCTTCACCATCGGTTCGATCTGCAACAGGCGCGGCACGGCGGCGATGGTGGCACGCAGCTTGCCATAGCCAGCATCCATGCAGCCGGACTGATATTCCAGGCGCGTGGGCGGCGCGTCCCCCCTCACCCACTCGATCGTATAGCCGGGCATGTCGGTGGCGAAGCGCGTGCAGTTTTCGCCATTGGCGATCCGCCGGGTCGTGCCCGCCGCCGGGCGGAACTGGCTCAATGCGGCGCGAAAGTGGCGATATTGCGCGGGGGTGACCGTGAAGCGGGTGGGGCCGGGAACGTTGGTGAAGCGCTCAGGCTCCAGCAGGCCCGATCCGTCCGGCGTCACCCGCAGGCTGTAGACCGGGCAGACACCGAAACAGGGGCCCGCCGAAAAGCGGATGATGTCGCCAGCCGCGACGGGCTGTTCCAGCTCCGCCTGTTCAGTCGCGCAGCCCGCCAGCAGGGCCGCCGCGCCCCATATCGTCCATCGCAATCGCATGAAGGCTTCCTAGCATCTTTCCGGCGGATCGCCACCGGCATGACGTCCCGTCCGGCGCGGCTATCCGATCCACGCATCGCTTTTTTCGAAAAACCGGTTCCCACTTTTTCGCGCGATGCACCTTATTTGATCGCCGCATCGCTTTTTGCGAAAAACCGGTCCCACTTTTTCGCGCGATGCACCTTATTTGATCACCGCATCGCTTTTTGCGAAAAACCGGTTCCCACTTTTTCGCGCGATGCTCTAAGCCGCAGCGACTGAACGCTTCGGAGAAAGAAATTATGCGTCCTTCCGGCCGCGCGCCCGACCAGATGCGCGACATCACCATGGAGCCCGGCTTCACCATCCATGCCGAGGGCAGCTGCCTCGTCAGCTTCGGCGATACGCGCGTGCTGTGCACCGCATCGGTCGAGGAAAAGGTGCCGCCTTTCCTGCGCGGCAAGGGTTCGGGATGGGTCACGGCCGAATATGGCATGCTGCCCCGCGCGACCCACACGCGCGGCAGCCGCGAGGCGGCGAAGGGCAAGCAATCGGGCCGGACGCAGGAAATCCAGCGCCTGATCGGCCGGTCGCTGCGCGCGGTGGTCGACCTGCAAAAGCTGGGCGAGCGGCAGATCGTGGTCGATTGCGACGTGATCCAGGCCGATGGCGGCACTCGCACGGCGGCGATTTCCGGGAGCTGGGTGGCGCTGCGCATCGCGATCGACAAGCTGATCGCATCGGGCGCGCTGAAGGAAGACCCGATCGTGCAGAAGGTCGCGGCGATAAGCTGCGGCATCTATAACGGCACGCCGGTGCTGGACCTGGATTATGCCGAGGACAGCAATGCCGAAACCGACGCCAACCTGATCCTGACGGGCGACGGCAAGTTCGCCGAGGTGCAGGCGACGGCGGAAGGCGCGGCCTATGACGAGGAGGAGCTGCTGCGGCTGCTGCGGCTGGCGCGGATCGGCTGCGCGCAGATCTTCGCCGCGCAGGACAAGGCGACCGGGCGCTGACTCTCACCACCCGTTCGCTTCGGGCTTGTCGAGAAGCCGATAGCGCATGCGCGCGTTTCTCGACTAAGCTCGAAACGAACGGAGCGAGGTATGCACGAAGATGAGTGACGAGTTCGGACAGGAACAGGCGATCCGCAAGCTGGGTCCGGGCAAGCTGGTGATAGCGAGCCACAATCCCGGCAAGGTGCGGGAGATTGGCGATCTGCTGGCGCCCTTCGGCATCGAGACCGTATCGGCCGCCGCGCTGGACCTGCCCGAACCGGAGGAAACCGGCACCACCTTCATCGCCAACGCGGAATTGAAGGCGATGCAGGCGGCCGACCTGTCCGGCCTGCCCGCGCTGGCGGACGACAGCGGCCTGTGCGTCGAGGCGCTGAACGGCGACCCGGGCATTTTTTCGGCGCGCTGGGCCGGTGAGGCGAAGGATTTCGGGCTGGCGATGCGGCTGGTGTGGGACGCGATACAGGCCAAGGGGCCGGATGCGGGCCATGACGCGCATTTCGTCTGCGCGCTCGCGCTGGCCTGGCCCGACGGCCATGTCGAGGTGTTCGAAGGGCGGGTCGACGGCACGATCACCTGGCCCCCGCGCGGGGACAAGGGCTTTGGCTACGACCCCATATTCCAGCCGCACGGCCATGCGATCAGCTTCGGCGAAATGGAGCCGGAGAAGAAACATGCGATGAGCCACCGGGCGGACGCCTTCGCGCAGATGGTGGCGGCGGTTTTCTGACGGGCTGCGGCCTTCGCCGGAGCGGGGCCGGTTTGGGAGGCGAATATCGCGCTTAACCCGGTGGGGAATTTCCCCTATCACAGGGCTTATGGCCTCTCCCTCCCTGCGCCAACTGGATATATTCGCGCAGATGGTGGCGTCGGGCAGCATTGCGCTGTGCGCGCGCGACCTTGGCGTTTCGGTCGATCAGGTGGCGCGGGACCTGGCTTCGCTGGAACTGCGGCTGGGCTACCGGCTGTTCGACGATCTTTCCGGCAAGGCCCGGCTGACCCCGGCGGGACGCAAGACGGCGGAGGCGATGACGCTGCTGTCGGCGGACGACCCGGAAAGCTGGAGCCAGGGCAAGGCGCAGGAGACGGACGCCGGGGGAGCGGCGGAGCAGCCGCCCCGTCCGAACACGCAGGAGCAGCGGCAGTCCATCGTCCTGGCAGCGCCCGCCCCGGTGTTCGGCCGCTTTCAGGAAGCGCTCGCCGCGTTCGAAGCCGCCAATGAGGATGTGGCGATCACGCTGGACCTCACCATCCACCTTGCCGACGAGGCGGCGGCGGCGCTGGACGCGGGGCGCGTCGACATCGCCTATTTCTATGCGCTGGGGGAAGCCGCGCACCTGCCGTCGCGCTATGGCTGGTCGGAGCAGATCAACCTCTATGCGGGCAAGGATCATCCCCTGGCGCGGCGCGACAGCGTCAGCCCGGACGATCTGGCGATCACGCCGATGCTGATGATGGAGCCGCCCAATCCGCTGCGCCGGATCATCGACACGGCGCTGGCCCGCGAAGGCATCCGCACCGGCGATCCGGTGCTGGAGACGGACAATATGTTCGACATCATGACCATATTGCGGGAAGGCGCGGGCTGCTTTGCCGCCTTTGGGCCGCTGGCGCGTGATCTGGGGCGGCTGGGCGGGATAGGCCGCCTCGCGCTGGAGCGTCCGCTGCCCGCGGTGGAGGTGCGGCAGGCAAGGCGGGCCGATGGGCAGGGCGGTTCGGCCGTGGACGCGCTGGCCGAATTTCTGTTTCTGTAGAAATCCCCGGTTCACATGGATGCTGCTTAAACATCGTCATTGGGGCTGAGTCCCGCCCGGCGCCGTTCGCCGCTGCTGAACGGACAGGGTGGGGTAAAAAGCGCCATATTTCGGTCAGATCACTATTGATATGTTATAACATAGAGGATAGGAGAGCGCTGCTTCCGGCATATCGAAGGACGAATGATTGATGCACCGGCTTTCCCTGTTGCGCGCGAGCTGCGCCATTGCGGCTCTTTCCCCTGCCCTCCCCCTCTTCGCACAGACCAGCACTCCTTCCGGCCCGCAGGCCTATCATGACGATCGCGCCGACATCGTCGTCACGGCGATCATCCCGCGCCGCCAGGGCGACATATTGTCGGGCACCTCGGTCATTTCCGGCGAGCAGCTCACCCGCGAATTGCGGCCGACCATCGGCGAGACGCTGGCGCGCCAGCCGGGCGTTTCGGCGACGTCCTTCGGCCCCAACGCCTCCCGCCCGGTGCTGCGCGGTTTTCAGGGCGAGCGCGTTCGCATCCTGACGGACGGCATCGGCAGCTTCGACGTGTCGAACACATCGGTCGATCATGCGGTCGCGATCAACCCGCTGACCGCCGACCGGATCGAGGTGCTGCGCGGGCCGTCCGCGCTGCTCTACGGATCGTCGGCGATCGGCGGCGTGGTCAATGTGATCGACAGCCGCATCCCGCGCCGCGTGCCGGATGAGCCGGTCCATATCGACGGCATCGCCACCTATGGCAGCGCCGCGGACGAGCGCACCGTCGCAGGCGAGCTGGAGGTGCCGGTGGCCGCCGGTCTGGTGGCGCATTTCGACGGCAGCTATACGAAGACGGACGATCTGCGCACCGGCGGCTATATTCTGGCCGCGCCGCTGCGCAGGATCGCGGCCGCTTCGGACGATGAGGAGATTCGGGAGGACGGGCGGCAGCGCGGCAAGCTGCCCAACACGGCCGCAGAGACATGGGAGGTCGCGGGCGGCTTTGCCTATATCGGCGATCGCGGCAATCTGGGCATATCCGTGTCGCACAGCGAGAACCGCTATGGCGTGCCGTCCCGCTTCGACGTGACGGACGCGGACGATCATGATCACGGCCATGACCATGACGAAGAGGGTCACGATCATGAAGAAGGCCATGGCCATGAGGACGTGACGCTGAACATGCGCCAGACGCGCGCCGACCTGCGCGGCGAGGTGGCGGTCAATGGCGGCTTTCTGGACAGCATCCGCCTGCGCGCGGGCTGGGCCACCTACCAGCATCAGGAGATCGAACCCACGGGCGAGGTCGGCACCACCTTCCGCAACCAGTCGATGGAAAGCCGCCTGGAGTTCGTCCAGTCGCGCCGGGGCGGCTGGGACGGGGCGACGGGCGTGCAATATTTCACCCGGCGCTTCTCCGCAGACGGGGAAGAGAAGTTCCTGCCGAAGAACGAGACGGAGCAGCTGGGCGTCTTCACCCTGCAATCGGTCGATCTGGGCGACACGCGGCTGGAGGCGGGCGCCCGTTTCGAAAAAAGCTGGCTGCGGTCGGACCCTGACGCGGACCTGTTCATCACCGGGCAGCGCCGCAGCTTCGACGCCTTTTCCGCGTCGGCCGGTGCGAGCCAGCAGATCGTGCCCGGCTGGCGGCTGGGGCTGAACGTCGCGCGCACCGAACGCGCGCCATCGGCCGAGGAATTGTTCGCGCGCGGCAATCATGCGGGCACGCAGGCATTCGAACTGGGCGATCCGTCCTTTGGCCTGGAAAAGAGCTGGGGCGTCGAAGGAAGCTTGCGGGGCGAAGGGCCGGGCTATTCCCTGTCGCTGTCGGCCTATCACAACTGGTTCAAGGGCTTCATCTACGACGCGCTGGCCGATGATTCCGCCTGCATGGCGGCGAATGGCGGCAAGCCGCTGGAATTCCCCTGCTACCAATATGCGCAGTCCGACGCCCGCTATCTGGGGTTCGAGGCCGAAGCGTCGGTGAAGCTGGGCCGGATCGGCGGCTATGCGGTCAATCTGGACGGCATGGCGGATTATGTCCGGGCGACCATCACCGGGTCCGGGCCTGCGGTCAGGATCCCGCCGCTGCGGCTGCTGGGCGGCGTCGAGTTGCAGGACGACCGGCTAAGCTGGCGCGCGGAGGTGGAACATAGCTTTGCCCAGCGGCGGATCGCCGAAACGGAAACGCCCACGGACGGGTTCACACTGGTCAACGCTTCGGTGTCGTTCAAGCCGTTCAAGGACAATAGCCGCACGGCCATCAGCCTGTCGGCGAACAATATCTTCGACGTGGAAGCGCGGCGACATGCCAGCGTGCTCAAGGATTTCGCCCCGCTGGCCGGGCGTGACATCCGCGTCACGGCGCGCCTGTCCATCTGAATCGATAAACCTAGTTGATTGCGCTGTGTGACGGTTTCGTTACATAGCGCAATCATGGATGAGGGGCGATCAGCGATTGGCGGCAAGGGCCAGACCGCGCCGGAGGTCTGGTGATGCGCCAGATCGCCGCCCTTCCCTACGCCACCGACGCCCAGGGATCGATGCGAATCCTGCTGATCACGTCGCGCGACACGCGGCGGTGGGTCATTCCCAAGGGCAACCGGATCAAGGGCATGGCCGGGCACCGCGCCGCGGAGCTGGAAGCCTATGAGGAAGCGGGCATTCACGGCATCGCCTGCCCCGCGCCGCTGGGCCGCTACCGCTATGACAAGCGGCGGCGCAAGGGCGGCACGCGCGAGGCGACGGTAGACGTTTTCCCCCTTGCGGTGACGGGCCAGTTGCCGCAATGGCCCGAACAGGGGCAGAGGGAACTGCGCTGGTTTCCGGTCGCCGAGGCCGCGAAGGCGGTGGACGAACCCGATCTCCAATCCATTATCGCGGCCTTTCGCGAGCCGCCGCGTAATCCCGGCTGGTTCTTTCGGATTTTGCTGCGGATCAGGGAATGGCAAGGCGAAAGGACTGGAATGCTGCGCTGGTTTCACGCGCTGATGCCCAAGCAGGGCCGCTTTTTCGAACAGTTTGAGGATCATGCCGCGATGCTGGTCGCGGGGGCGGACGCGCTCGCCCGGCTGCTGAAAGGCGGGCCGGACATGGATGCGCACATCGCGGAAATCTCCGCGCGCGAGCATGAGGCGGACGATATCATCCGCGAAGTGTTGCAGGATGTGCGCCGCATCTTCGTGACGCCGTTCGACCGCAGCGCTATCACGGGCCTGATCGGCGTGATGGACGATGCCATCGACCAGATGAACCAGACCGCGAAGGCCATCGCCCTGTTCGAGGTCAAGGATTTCGCGCCGCAGATGCAGGATATGAGCGCGCTGATCGTGGAATGCGCGCGCATCACGGCGGAAGCGATGCCGCTGCTGCGGTCGCTCAACCTCAACTCTGTCCGGCTGCACGACCTGACCGAACGGCTCGTGAAGCTGGAAGGCCATGCCGACATATTGCACGAGGCGGGCCTGAAAGCGCTCTACAACAAGGCGCGGCAGGGCAATCCGATGGACTTCGTCGTCGGCAACGAAATCTACGCCCATCTGGAAAAGGTGACCGACAGGTTCGAGGACGTCGCCAACGAGATTTCCGGTCTGGTCATAGACCACGCTTGATGACAAGCCTCCACCACCGTTCGTCCTGAGTGGGGCCTGAGCCTGTCGAAGGCCCGTATCGAAGGGCCGCGCAGGCCCGGCGCTTCGATACGCCGCTTCGGCAAGCTCAGCGGCTACTCAGTGCGAACGGGATCTGAAGGGTAGACGTTCGTTTCATGGAAGCCCAACTCGCCTTCCCGCTGCTGATCGCGCTGATCGGCATCGCCCTTGCCTTCGACTTTCTGAACGGGCTGCACGATGCGGCCAATTCCATCGCGACGATCGTGTCGACGCGCGTGTTGAAGCCGCAATATGCGGTCGCGTGGGCGGCCTTCTTCAACTTCATCGCCTTCCTCTTCTTCGGCCTTCATGTGGCGGAGACGGTGGGCAAGGGCATTGTCGAGGCGAGCATCATCGATCCGCAGGTGATCTTCGGCGCGCTGATGGGCGCGATCGCGTGGAACCTGATCACCTGGGCGCTGGGCATACCCTCCTCCAGCAGCCATGCGCTGATCGGCGGCCTGCTGGGCGCGGGCACGGCGAAGGCGGGCCTTGGCGCGGTGGTGTGGAGCGGCGTGTTCAAGACCAGCGCCGCGATCGTGATGTCGCCCGCGATCGGCCTGATACTGGCGCTGTTCCTGGTGCTGATCATCAGCTGGATATTCCGCCGCTTCACGCCGCAGGGGGCGGACCGGGTGTTCCGCAAGCTCCAGCTCGTGTCGGCCTCGCTCTACTCGCTGGGCCATGGCGGCAACGACGCGCAGAAGACGATGGGGATCATCGCCGTCCTGCTGTATTCGCAGGGCATGCTGGAGGGCGGCTTCCACGTTCCCTTCTGGGTGGTGATCTCCTGCCAGGCGGCGATGGGCATCGGCACGCTGCTGGGCGGATGGAAGATCGTCCATACGATGGGGTCGAAGATCACCCGGCTGAGCCCGGCGCAGGGCTTCTGCGCGGAAACGGGCGGCGCCATCACCCTGTTCATGGCGACGCATCTGGGCGTGCCGGTGTCCACCACCCACACGATCACCGGCGCGATCGTGGGCGTGGGCGCATCCCGCCGCCTGTCGGCCGTGCGCTGGAACGTGGCGTCCAGCATCGTCGTCGCCTGGGTCGTCACCCTGCCGGCCGCCGGGCTGATCGGCGCTGGCTTCTACGAACTTACGCGCTTGTTCTGAACAGAAGGCAGCCCACCCCCCTTCACAAAGGGCGAACGGCATTCTATATGCAGTTTCGAAATCCGGCTGTCATGCCGCCCTTGGGCGGTGCGGCGGCCGTCCCCCGGATCGCCCGGGGACCGGCTTCGATTAGCGCGCGAAACCGGCGGGATTGGGCGAAAGCGGCGGGTCACAAGACGCTGACAGTGCGGATCGGACAGCCCCGGCCCGCACTTTTTTGCGTGGCGGCAGAGGGGCGAATCACCCTTTAGCCGCCAACGCTCCGGCTGAATTTTCGTTGCGATGCGAAAAAATGCGACGAATTACACGCTTAGGCAACAGGCAGGATACGCAATGGCGACCAGAGCTCTCCCCCCGATCAGCAATACCGGCGCGAAGAAGCGCATCAGAAAGGTATTCGGCGACATCCACGAAGTGGTGCAGATGCCGAACCTGATCGAGGTCCAGCGGGAGAGCTATGAACAGTTCCTGCGGTCAGACCCGAAGACCGGTTATGTGTCGGGCCTGGAAAAGACCCTGCGCTCGGTCTTTCCGATCCGCGACTTCGCCGGCACCGCCGAGATGGACTTCGTCCATTATGAGCTGGAGGAGCCGAAGTACGACGTCGAGGAATGCCGTCAGCGCGGCATCACCTATGCGGCGCCGATGCGCGTCACGCTGCGCCTGATCGTGTTCGAGGTGGACCAGGACACCGAAACCCGCTCCGTGCTCGATATCAAGGAGCAGGACGTCTACATGGGCGACATGCCGCTCATGACGCAGAACGGCACCTTCATCGTCAACGGCACCGAGCGCGTGATCGTGTCGCAGATGCACCGCTCGCCGGGCGTTCTGTTCGACCATGACCGGGGCAAGACCCACTCGTCGGGCAAATATCTCTTCGCCGCGCGCGTGATCCCCTATCGCGGTTCGTGGCTGGACTTCGAATTCGACGCGAAGGACATCGTCAACGTCCGCATCGACCGCAAGCGCAAGCTGCCGGTGACGGCGCTGCTCTATGCGCTGGGCCTCAATGCCGAAGACATTCTGGGCCACTTCTACAACAAGGTGACCTTCCTGCGCGGCGAAGGCGGCTGGCAGATCCCCTACACCGCCGAAGCATGGCGCGGCCAGAAGCCCGCCTTCGACATCGTCGACGCCAAGTCGGGCGAAGTCGTTTTCGCCGCCGGTCACAAGATCAGCCCCCGCGCCGCGAACAAGGCGGAGAAGGACGGGCTTGAAACCCTGCTGATCCCGACCGAGGAAGTCTATGGCCGCTACAGCGCCTATGACCTGATCAACGAGAAGACGGGCGAGATCTATATCGAGGCTGGCGACGAGGTTTCGCCTGAAAATCTCGAAAAGCTGGACAAGGCGGGCATCGACCGTCTGGAGTTGCTGGACATCGACCATGTCACCACCGGCCCCTGGATCCGCAATACGCTCAAGGCCGACAAGGCCGAGGAGCGCGACCAGGCGCTGGCCGACATCTACCGCGTGATGCGCCCTGGCGAACCGCCGACGAAGGAAACCGCCGAAGCGCTGTTCGCTGGCCTCTTCTTCGATCCCGAACGTTACGACCTGTCGGCGGTCGGCCGCGTGAAGATGAACATGCGCCTCGACCTCGACGCCGAGGACACCGTCACGACGCTGCGCACGGAGGATATCCTGGCGGTCGTCAAGGAACTGGTGAACCTGAAGGACGGCAAGGGCGAGATCGACGATATCGACAATCTGGGCAACCGCCGCGTCCGTTCCGTGGGCGAACTGCTGGAAAACCAGTATCGCGTCGGCCTGCTGCGCATGGAGCGCGCGGTCAAGGAGCGCATGTCGAGCGTCGACGTGTCGACGGTGATGCCGAACGACCTCATCAACGCCAAGCCCGCCGTGGCCGCGGTGCGTGAGTTCTTCGGTTCCTCGCAGCTGTCGCAGTTCATGGACCAGACCAACCCGCTGTCGGAAGTCACCCACAAGCGCCGCGTGTCGGCGCTTGGGCCGGGCGGCCTGACCCGCGAGCGCGCCGGCTTCGAAGTCCGCGACGTTCACCCGACCCATTATGGCCGTATCTGCCCGATCGAAACGCCCGAAGGCCCGAACATCGGTCTGATCAACAGCCTGGCGACGTTCAGCCGCGTCAACAAATATGGCTTCATCGAAACGCCCTACCGCAAGGTGATCGACGGCAAGGTGACCAACGAGGTCGTCTATCTGTCGGCGATGGAGGAAGCCAAGCACACGATCGCGCAGGCGAACGCGGAACTGAACAGCGACGGCACCTTTGCCGAAGACCTGATCTCCGCGCGTGAGGCGGGCGAATTCCTGATGGCGCCCAAGGACCACATCACGCTGATGGACGTCAGCCCCAAGCAGCTGGTGTCGGTCGCGGCCTCGCTCATTCCCTTTCTGGAAAATGACGACGCCAACCGCGCGCTCATGGGATCGAACATGCAGCGTCAGGCCGTGCCGCTGGTCCGTGCCGAGGCGCCGTTCGTCGGCACCGGCATGGAAGGCACGGTTGCGCGGGACTCCGGCGCTGCCATCGCGGCGCGCCGCGCGGGCATCATCGACCAGGTCGACGCGACCCGTATCGTCATCCGCGCGACCGGCGATATCGAGCCCGGCCAGTCGGGCGTCGACATCTACACGCTCCAGAAGTTCCAGCGTTCGAACCAGGACACCTGCATCAACCAGCGTCCGCTGGTGAAGGTGGGCGATCTGGTCGAAGCGGGCGACGTGATCGCCGATGGCCCGTCGACCGAGTTCGGCGAGCTGGCGCTGGGCCGGAACACGCTGGTCGCGTTCATGCCCTGGAACGGCTACAACTATGAAGACTCCATCCTGATCTCCGAGCGGATCGTGAAGGATGACGTCTTCACCTCGATCCATATCGAGGAGTTCGAGGTCATGGCCCGCGACACCAAGCTGGGGCCGGAAGACATCACCCGCGACATTCCGAACGTCGGCGAGGAAGCGCTGCGCAACCTCGACGAGGCGGGCATTGTTTACATCGGCGCCGAAGTGGAGCCGGGCGACATTCTGGTCGGCAAGATCACGCCCAAGGGCGAATCGCCGATGACCCCGGAAGAAAAGCTGCTCCGCGCGATCTTCGGCGAAAAGGCGAGCGATGTGCGCGACACGTCCCTGCGCCTGCCGCCGGGCGTCGCCGGTACGGTCGTGGAAGTCCGCGTCTTCAACCGCCACGGCATCGACAAGGACGAGCGCGCCATGGCGATCGAGCGGGAGGAAATCGACCGTCTCGCCAAGGACCGCGAGGACGAGCGCGCCATCCTCAACCGCGCGACGTTCAACCGCTTGCAGGAAATGCTGCTCGGCCAGGTGGCGACCGCCGCGCCCAAGGGCGTGCGCAAGGGCGTGGAGATTGACGAGGCGCTGCTCAACGAGGTCGAGCGTCATGAATGGTGGAAGTTCGCGGTCGCGGACGACGCCCGTCAGGCCGGTATCGAAGCCGTCAAGGCGCAGTATGACGAGGCGGTCAAGCTGATCGTCGAGAAGTTCGAGGATCGCGTCGACAAGCTCCAGCGTGGCGACGAACTGCCGCCGGGCGTGCTCAAGATGGTCAAGGTCTTCGTCGCGGTGAAGCGCAAGCTGCAACCGGGCGACAAGATGGCTGGCCGTCACGGCAACAAGGGCGTCATCTCGCGCATCCTGCCGATCGAGGACATGCCGTTTCTGGAGGACGGCACCCATGTCGATATCGTGCTCAATCCGCTGGGCGTGCCGTCGCGCATGAATGTCGGCCAGATCTTCGAAACGCATCTGGGCTGGGCCGCGCGCGGCCTTGGCCAGCAGCTCAAGCATGCGCTGGAGGAATGGCGTGAAGCCAATCCGAACGCGCAGGGCGGCGAGATGCCGGACGCGGTGAAGACCCGCCTGCTGGAAACCTATGGCCCGCAATATGCCGACCAGATCGAAGGCCGCACGGCCGAGCAGATCGTCGATCTGGCCGAACATCTGGCGCGCGGCGTGCCGATGGCGACGCCGGTGTTCGACGGCGCGCGCGAAGCCGACGTGTCGGCGATGCTGGAACTGGCGGGGCTGCACTCGTCGGGCCAGTCGGACCTGTATGACGGCCGCACGGGCGACAAGTTCGACCGCAAGGTGACTGTCGGCATCATCTATATGTTGAAGCTGCACCACCTGGTCGACGACAAGATCCACGCTCGCTCGATCGGCCCCTATTCGCTTGTTACCCAGCAGCCGCTGGGCGGTAAGGCGCAGTTCGGCGGCCAGCGCTTCGGTGAAATGGAGGTGTGGGCGCTCCAGGCCTATGGCGCCGCCTACACGCTTCAGGAAATGCTGACGGTGAAGTCGGACGACGTTGTCGGCCGCACCAAGGTCTATGAGGCGATCGTCAAGGGCGACGACACGTTCGAGGCCGGGATTCCCGAAAGCTTCAACGTGCTGGTCAAGGAAATGCGCTCGCTGGGCCTCAATGTCGAACTCGCGTCGATGGACGAGATCGAGGACGATGACGGCTTCGCGCAGGCGGCGGAGTAAGCCGGCCTGTGCCATTACCGTTCGTCCTGAGTAGCCATTGAGCGAAGTCGAAGTCCCGTATCGAAGGCCCCCTTCGATACGGGACTTCGACAAGCTCAGCCCCTACTCAGTGCGAACGGACGGAATTTGAACCTGAAGCCTTTGGCTTAGGAGCTAAAAAATGAACGAACTGACGAACTTCGCCAATCCGATCCAGAAGCCGGAAACCTTCGACCAGATCCAGATCGGCCTTGCCTCCCCGGAGCGCATCCGGTCCTGGTCCTTCGGCGAGATCAAGAAGCCGGAAACCATCAACTACCGTACGTTCAAGCCGGAACGTGACGGCCTGTTCTGCGCGCGCATCTTCGGTCCGATCAAGGACTATGAATGCCTGTGCGGCAAGTATAAGCGCATGAAGTATAAGGGCATCGTCTGCGAAAAATGCGGTGTCGAAGTCACGGTGTCGAAGGTCCGCCGCGAGCGGATGGGCCATATCGAACTGGCCGCCCCCGTCGCGCACATCTGGTTCCTGAAATCGCTGCCTTCGCGCATCGGCCTGCTGCTCGACATGCAGCTCAAGCAGCTTGAGCGCGTCCTGTACTTCGAGAGCTACATCGTCACCGAGCCGGGCCTGACGCCGCTGGAGAAGTTCCAGCTTCTGACCGAAGACGAACTGCTCGACGCGCAGGACGAATATGGCGAGGACGCCTTCTCCGCCGGCATCGGCGCGGAAGCGGTCAAGCAGATGCTGATGGACCTCGACCTTGAGGGCGAAAAGCAGGCGCTGCTGGAAGAACTGGCGACCACCAAGTCGGAACTCAAGCCCAAGAAGATCATCAAGCGGCTCAAGGTCGTGGAAAGCTTCCTGGATTCGGGCAACCGTCCCGAATGGATGATCCTGGACGTGGTGCCGGTCATCCCGCCCGAACTGCGCCCGCTGGTGCCGCTGGACGGCGGCCGCTTCGCGACGTCGGACCTCAACGATCTCTATCGCCGCGTGATCAACCGCAACAACCGCTTGAAGCGGCTGATGGAACTGCGCGCGCCGGACATCATCGTCCGCAACGAAAAGCGCATGTTGCAGGAAGCCGTCGATGCGCTGTTCGACAATGGCCGCCGCGGCCGCGTGATCACTGGCGCGAACAAGCGTCCGCTCAAGTCGCTGTCCGACATGCTCAAGGGCAAGCAGGGCCGCTTCCGCCAGAACCTGCTCGGCAAGCGCGTCGACTATTCGGGCCGTTCGGTCATCGTGACCGGCCCGGAACTCAAGCTGCACCAGTGCGGCCTGCCCAAGAAGATGGCGCTCGAACTGTTCAAGCCCTTCATCTACGCCCGCCTCGACGCCAAGGGTCTGTCCATGACCTTGAAGCAGGCGAAGAAGTGGGTCGAGAAGGAGCGCAAGGAAGTCTGGGACATTCTGGACGAGGTGATCCGCGAGCATCCGGTGATGCTGAACCGCGCGCCGACGCTCCACCGCCTCGGCATCCAGGCGTTCGAACCCGTGCTGATCGAAGGCAAGGCGATCCAGCTTCACCCGCTCGTCTGCTCGGCCTTCAACGCGGACTTCGACGGTGACCAGATGGCCGTCCACGTTCCGCTGAGCCTTGAGGCGCAGCTGGAAGCGCGCGTGCTGATGATGTCCACCAACAACATCCTCTCGCCCGCGAACGGCAAGCCGATCATCGTGCCGTCGCAGGACATGGTCCTGGGTATCTATTACCTGTCCATGGAGCGCGAAGGCGAGCCGGGCGAAGGCATGCTGCTGGCCGACATGCAGGAGGTCCACCAGGCCCTCTATGCCAAGGCCGTGACGCTGCATTCGAAGATCATCTCGCGCGTCCCGCAGACCGACGAGAATGGCAACCAGTATATGAAGCGGTTCGAGACCACGCCGGGCCGCATGCTGCTGGGCGAATGCCTGCCCAAGAGCCACAAGGTGCCCTTCGACGTCGTCAACCGCCTTCTGACCAAGAAGGAAATCGGCGACGTCATCGATCAGGTCTATCGTCACACCGGCCAGAAGGACACGGTGCTGTTCGCCGACGCCATCATGGCGCTGGGCTTCCGCCACGCGTTCCAGGCGGGCATCTCGTTCGGCAAGGACGACATGGTGATCCCGGATTCGAAGACCGCGATGGTCGACGAAACCAAGGCGCTGGTGGCCGATTATGAGCAGCAATATCAGGACGGCCTGATCACCCAGCAGGAAAAGTACAACAAGGTGATCGACGCCTGGAGCCGTTGCGGCGACCAGGTCGCGAACGCCATGATGGACGAAATCCGCGCCCAGCCCAAGGACCCGAACACCGGCCGCATGGCCCCGATCAACTCCATCTACATGATGGCGCATTCGGGCGCTCGTGGTTCGCAGGCCCAGATGAAGCAGCTTGCCGGCATGCGCGGCCTGATGGCCAAGCCTTCGGGCGAAATCATCGAAACGCCGATCATCTCGAACTTCAAGGAAGGCCTGACCGTCCTTGAATATTTCAACTCCACCCACGGCGCCCGCAAGGGTCTGGCCGACACCGCGCTCAAGACGGCGAACTCGGGTTACCTGACCCGCCGTCTGGTCGACGTGTCGCAGGACTGCACGGTCGTCGAGGAGGATTGCGGCACCGAAAAGGCGCTGGAGATGAAGGCCATCGTTCAGGGTGGTTCGGTCATCGCCTCGCTGGGCGAGCGCATCCTGGGCCGCACCACGGCGCAGGACATCGTCGACAGCAAGGACGGCAGCGTCATCGTGCCGATCGGCACGCTGCTGGACGAAGCGCTGGTGGCGCAGATCGAGGCGATCGGGACGCAGGCCGTGAAGATCCGCTCGCCCCTCATCTGCGAAAGCAAGATGGGCGTGTGCGGCAAGTGCTACGGCCGTGACCTCGCCCGTGGTACGCCGGTCAATATCGGTGAAGCGGTCGGCGTCATCGCGGCGCAGTCCATCGGTGAGCCGGGCACGCAGCTTACCATGCGTACCTTCCACATCGGCGGCGCGGCGAACTTCAACGAAACGTCGAACCTGGAAGCCATGTCGGACGGCACGATCGAGCTGCGCGACATGCCGACCATCACCGACAAGAATGGCCGCCGCCTCAGCCTTGCCCGCAATGGCGAGATCGCGATCATCGACAGCGAAGGCCGCGAGCGCGAAACGCACCGCCTGCCTTACGGCGCCACCATCCTGTTCGCGGATGGCGATGCCGTGAAGAAGGGCGATCGCTTCGCCGAGTGGGACCCGTTCACCATGCCGGTGATCACGGAAAAGCCGGGTATCGTGAAGTATCAGGACCTGATCGACGGCAAGACGCTGACGGAACAGACCGACGAAGCGACCGGCATCGCCCAGCGCGTCGTCACCGAGCATCGCGGTTCCGCCCGCACCAAGGAGGATCTGCGTCCCCGCCTCACCCTGCTGGACGACCAGTCGGGCGAAGCTGCCCGCTACATGCTGGCGGTCGGGGCTACGCTGTCGGTCGAGGACGGTCAGGCGGTTCAGGCCGGTGACGTGCTGGCGCGTGTCTCTCGCGAAGCCGCGAAGACCCGCGACATCACCGGCGGTCTGCCGCGCGTCGCCGAACTGTTCGAAGCCCGCAAGCCCAAGGACAATGCGATCATTGCCAAGGTGTCGGGCCGCGTCCAGTTCCTCAAGGATTACAAGGCGAAGCGCAAGATCGCCATCGTCCCTGAGGATGGCGGCGAGCCGGTCGAATATCTGATCCCCAAGAGCAAGGTGATCGACGTTCAGGAAGGCGACTATGTGAAGCGCGGCGACAACCTGATCGGTGGTTCGCCCGACCCGCATGACATCTTGGAAGTTCTCGGCATTGAGCCGCTGGCCGAATATCTGGTCGCGGAAATCCAGGAAGTCTATCGCTTGCAGGGCGTGAAGATCAACGACAAGCACATCGAAACGATCGTTCGTCAGATGCTGCAAAAGGTCGAGATCACCGTGTCAGGCGACACCACCTTGCTGGTGGGCGAGCAGGTCGATCGCGAGGAGATGGACGAGATCAACGCCAAGCTTCCGGCCGGATACCAGCCCGCCGAAGGCAAGCCGGTGCTGCTCGGCATCACCAAGGCCTCGCTCCAGACGCGCAGCTTCATCTCGGCGGCGTCCTTCCAGGAAACCACCCGCGTCCTCACGGAAGCGGCGGTTCAGGGCAAGAAGGACACGCTGGTTGGCCTGAAGGAAAACGTCATCGTCGGCCGCCTCATCCCGGCGGGCACGGGCGCTGGCATGAACCGCATGCGCGTTGCCGCCTCGTCGCGTGACGCAGCGATGCGGGCCGCTCTGCGGGCGTCGAGCCAGGTCGACCTGATCGCGCCCAAGACGGCCGCTGAGGAGCATGCCGCCGAACTGGCGCAGGGCCCGGAAGCCGCGATCGGCGACGATCCGCTGGGCATGGTCAGCGGGGAAGCGCATGGCACCGATGCGGATGCCGGCGATTACCTGCTCAAGAGCGGGGACTGTCAGGATTTCCGTGTGTGGCCGGGCATAATGGGCAACAAGG
>NZ_JNAC01000005.1:0-19099 GCF_000722555.1 Sphingobium sp. DC-2
CGTCAAGCCAACCCCCTGATACTACTCACCTTAGTTTCGGATCAGGCTCTAAGGCCGAGATCGAGCGCGTGATCGAATTCAAGCGTCGCGAGGGAAACAGGATATCCGCGGACATCGAGCAAATCATCTCCACGGACTGGTTTCGGAATGCGCACGCAAAGCCTGCCACAAAGCAGTTCTATGACGGCATGGCATCGCCTGCCGAAGAGATCCTCTTCTCGCACCTGCCTTGGGTCGATGCCTGCCTTGGAGAAGAATTCGAGATCGATGGTAAGGACGGGGCGAAAACTCGGCGTCGGCGAAAGCTACTCGTTGCGGGGCCCATCATCCCGTTCGAAACGCATGTTCCGGCATCTCACCCAGAGGTGCGGGGAAAAGTTCCTGGCTTTCCCGTAGCGGTTCAAATGGAAAAATCAGTGAGGGAGCCCTGGAAGGTTTCGATCCATCGGATCAAAGAACGTGCAGGATCGAGTTTCGACGTGTTCACCGATGTAATCGGCGTGATCGACCACGTAAACCATGAGCGGGGCGTGCTCCATTTCGTCGTGTCGAAAGACATCCAAGCAACTTGGCCATTGTCCAAATTCCCGGACCGTGCGGAGCCCGGGTTAGCTGTCGCCGCACAAATGGCTCACTTCTTCAGCAAAGGAGAGAAGCGCTGCAACGCGAGATCCGTGACGGCCTCGGATGCACTGCCGAAAGCTGACGTGTTCAGGCGCTTCGACGAGTGCATCGAGGTGCGCAATGGCCTTGGCTTTACACCAACAGGCATCTTCATCCCGCCAGATATCGTCGCATCGCAACACCTGGTTGACGGCGATTCGGTCGTGGGCAAGGCCGTAATCAACTTCAACAAGCGCCGCGGCGTCTGGGGTTGGAAGGCCATCACTACGCAGAAGCTCGGCTTTGACCTCGACGGTTTCGATGCCTTCGCCAATGATGAAGATGGCCCCCAAGAATAATTTTCTGCACTTTGGAGGAAGGAGCGGGACGGCTCAGCATCCTGCTTTCCACTGGAAAGAACTTCGCGCTCGCTAGGCGTGTCTGTTTAAGGGATTCAAAAGACCGGGGTGCCACATAGAAAGTCGCACGATATCGGAATTGAAGATATCCTCGGTGCAGAGGACCACAGACGCGACAAGGGGCCATGACACGATCTCTGCACGCCGATTTGGCGCAGCGATATTTCCTTGAGGACCTCCCCGGCGCCGCCCAACTGGGCGCCCGGTTGAACGGGATTCTCTTAAAGATTGATGCAGGCGAGCCGGTGACCGCGCTACAGCGGCAGTTTCTCGTCACGACTGGTCTGCGTGCGCTCGATGCCTTGGCGGAAGGCCAGGCAACGCTGGAGGAGTTTCAAGCCGCAGCCCGGCGAGAGCAGGCAGCGCGCATTGAAGAGGCTTCGGTCAAGGCCCTGAAGGATGCGGCAGAACTGGCAGAACGCGCTGAGGCCAGAGCCGCTGCAGTCAAGGCGACTTTTGCCGCCATGGCGAACGATCCGGCACTCCGTCGAAAGCGAGAGGCCAAGGAACTGCGACAGCGCTTCGGCGTGGGATATATCGAAAGCGACGATTATCCGCGTGTGATGGCGCTTCTCAGGCAAGTCGCCAACGGGCAACGCCTCAAAGTCGATGACCTTGCATGGCTAAAGACCGAGGCCGATTACTGCTGGACCGACGAGCTGCAGAGAGCCTGGCATGCATTGGAAGCAGCCGCCCTGACCAAAGCATGCGAAAGCAGCGGTGATCCTTGGAATGCCGTGAATGCGAGCGGGCATTGGCGTAAGGCTGGTGAACCGGAGCGAGCTTTGCGTCTGACCGAGGCGGCCTTGGCAAAGGTCGGGTCAAGTCCCAGACTCAGGTCAGCCTTGGCGACAACGCGTGGCGGAGCAATGCGTGACCTGCGCCGCCTCGACGAGGCGAAGGCACTGGCAAGCGAAGCGCATCAACTGACCTCAAGCGACTATAGACCATGCACGTTGTTGGGCGCTGTCCACATCGAGCTTGGGCACCTCCAGACCGGGCACGAATGGTACGCAAAGGCCGAGAGCCTTGGAGCGCCGCGCCAAGCGATCGACCATGAATTGCGAGGGCTGCTGATGCGCTCTTCCAGTCAGGAACAGCAGCGCATTTGTGAATATCTGCTTCGTCAGGATCCCGAGCGCTTTGCTTGGCTCGGACGTTGGCCCGGCAACGGTCAATTGTCTGCGCATTCGAAGTCCGCGCCCACGATGAACAGAAAGGATCGCACCGCATTCGTCGAGGCAGGTAGGCATGATCATCGTTCCCGATAATCCAGGCCCTGCAGGGCCAGACGAGATATTGAAGGCGGCTGTCCGAAAAGTCTTCGACGGCGACGGCTTCTTGGCAAACGTCTGGCATCCCTATCGCCAGGCTTGGGTCGAGCGCGTCCCCTTCCGCTTTGCGTTCATCGACGCGCCCGAAATGGAGCAACCGTTCGGTCCGGAATCCAGGGAATTCTTAGTAGGCCTCATCGCGGGTAAGGAACTTCGCCTCGACCCTGTCGGCAAAGAGTCGACTGGCTATATGCCCATCGACCCGTACAAACGGGTTCTGTGCATGGCGTTCCTGACCGAGCAAATGGACGCTGGCGCCGTCAAATATGATCACGAAGGGAAACTTGGCGGCGGCGCGGTGAAGCGGGCGCGTCCTGTCACGCGCAACATTGAACTCGAGATGATCGTGAACGGGTGGGCTTGGGTGACCGAGCAATCTGCGTTTGATCGCGAAGTAGAATACTTCGAGGCGCAAGACGATGCCCGGCGGGATCGGCGGGGCCTATGGGCGATGGACAATCCGGAGCCGCCCTGGACCTTCAAGCGCCGTCAGAAACGTCGGAGCAAGGCCGCGGAGGGACAGGGCCGACTGATCTGATTCGAGATCGCCGAATTTTCCGCGCTCATCCTAATCTGGCGGAGATCCAGAGCTGAATGTCGTCTTCTGCCCACGCGACGGCATATCCACCCAGCTGAACCGGTTTCGGGAACTTCCCTTCGGCCATCCACCGGTAGATTGTGGATCGACCGAGGCCAACACGGTGCTGGACCTCTTTCAGCCGGATCAGGCGGGTGATCCTGCGTTGCTCGGGTGACGGCGACGGTTCTGCTTCAGCCATGGCGCCCTCCAAAGCTCGCGCTGCCTTCACCAAGCAGGGCATCCTTGCGTTCGAGCTCGTCGATGTGATCAGCCAGAAGTCGCGCGACGCGGTGAGCCGTTCCCTTCGCCCAACGGGGCTTCACGTCATGCACCTGGTTCCCGAGTACCCGCTCAAGGGCGGAGGGTAGCTCACCAACGAGCTCCTCGAAGAAACGGGCGATATCGGTTTGGAGCCAGCGGGTCGCCTGATCGCCGCCAGCGCCGAGAAACAGCAGCAGGTGAGCATGCGGCGCCATGCCGGATGAGGCCAGGATGCGAAGCGCTTCGCCGAGGCTCGGGCTTCGTTCGCCACACAGCGTCCGGCGTAGCGCATCTTTATGCAGGTCTGCCTCACGCGCGATCTCGCAGCGGTTGCGACCGCTGCGTTCGACGGCGGTGTGCAGAAGGTGCGCGAGGTCGCGCCGGGTCTGGCTTTCACCAAGTACGCCCATGTCGATCACTGGTGTTTCTCCTTTGACTGGAATGATCGACTCACCGGCTAAGCGAAGAGGAAGGGTGTAGGAAAACGAAAAGAACATAAACGGAACATTGAGGAAGACGCGAATCAGACACCTCCTGCGATTCGCGCAGAAATCAGCCGCTTCGGCGCAGCTTCCGTCTCGGCTAGCGCGATCTTCGGGTTGAATGGCGCTCGAAGAGATCGAGGCAGCGCGATTGCCGGCTCGCGCGCCTCTTGATGTCGGTTTTTGCTTGGTCGGCAGGGCCCAGACGACAGTCGCGATTTCCTACAGGGGCATCGAGGGATCACGAAGAACAGACAGCGAACGGGTCGACCGCTTGCTGCTCCTTCACTCCTCGAAAGGCCTTGCCTCATGAATACCCCTCTCCAGCTTGCCCGGCGCACCCAGCTCAAGGACTACATCCTGCCCGCACTGGTTGCCCTCGCCGGTGCTGGCGCGGCCTATGCCGGCGCCGACACCACCTTCGATCCCGCGCTCGTCAAGTTCACCGATTTTCTCGAGGGCTCGGGCGGCAAGATCATCACCGTGCTCAGCCTCGCGGGCGGCCTCATCGGCCTCGCTTCGGGTCGCTTCACGCTCGGCCAGATCGCCGTGCCGGTAGGCGTCGGTATCGGCGTCGGCACTGGCGTGCCGATCGTCACCTCGGTCGTGACCGCGGTCATCTGAACAGCGGATCCGGTCACGGCGGGAGGGCGGCAACATGGCCGACAAGTACCTCGTTCCCCAACGGCTCGACGATCCGGAGCTCATCGGCTTCTGGACCATCGACGAGTTCGCGGGGCTGTTGATCCCCTTTGCCTGGGGGATCCTGGCGCAGCACATCTTCATCGGGATCGCACTGTCCTTTGCGACCTGGTTCGTCTTGCGGAAGGCGAAATCCGGAAACGCGGGCTCGGCGCTGGTGCATGCTGCCTACTGGTACATGCCCGGGGGTTTCCTCGGGCTGAAGGCCACGCCGCCCTCCCATTGCCGCCTCCTGGCCGGCTGAGGGAGACGAGCGATGCGCGCAGAATTCGCATACGAAGAGGCCCAGAAATACCTGCGTCAGCGCAACTGGCTGGCGCTGGTCGCCGGCGGCCTCGCTGTCACTACGCTGTTCGGCGTGGGCGCGGCAGCAACCCGGGATCGCGAAGTCGTGCTGGTCCCGGTGACCAGCGAACGGCTCTCGCTCTCCAGTGCCGGACCTGACGCGCATTACCTCGAGCTCGTCACCCGCGACACCGCGCTGATGCTGCTCAACCGGAGCCCACAAGGCCTCGACTACTGGATGGCCGAGATCCTGAAGCTCGCCGATCCGGCCGCTCACGGCCGCCTCAAGGCCGAGCTCGTCAAGATCGTCGACGAGCAGCGCGGCTCGGACATCAGCCAGGCCTTTGTCATCCGCAAGATGGAGGTCGATCCGGCCGCCCTCACTTCGACCGTCACCGGCACGCTCAAGACCTTTGTCGGCGCGCAGGTGATCGCCAGCAACGATCGCAGCTTCCGGTTCCGCTGGAGCCGGCATGGCCTCGCCCTCGGGCTCGTCGGCTTCGAGCAGCTGCAAGACCAAAGCCAGAAGGACTGAAGACGGCCATGAGCTATCTTACCCCAACGACCGCGCTTGGCGCCGGTCTCGCCTGTTTCGGACTAGGCGTCACACGCCGTGTCGACACCGGTTTCAAGGCGCTTGGCGTCGCCCTGTGCGTCCTCGCGTTCAGCGCGTCCCCGGCCTTCGCCGACCAGTTCGTCGAAGCGGCTGACAACGCCAAGGTCGACTGCGTGCTCTCGCGCAGCGAACTTACCCGCATTGCGCTCATCGACGATGGCTTTGCCAACGTCTCGAAGATCGCCAGCGCCTATCCTTACAACGATTTCACCGTGACCCACGAGCCGGTCCGCGGCGACATCTACATTTCGGTGCCACCGCAGTTTGCCGCCGACCGGGTCAGCTTCTTCGCCACGAGCAAGGCGGGTTACGTCTACAAGTTCGCATGCCGGACGGCCGCCCAGGAAGCGAGCCAGATCTTCGTCACCAACCCAGCGCTGAAGGCCCACGAAGCCGAAGACTGGGAACAGGCGGCGGGTCCCGATGAGGCCGCGATCCGCCTGATCGAAGCCATGGCGGGGGACGCGGTCCTTCCCGGCTTTACTGCCCGCGCCGAACTTGGGCTCCCCCGCAAGACTGGCGGGATCGAGGTCCAGCTGGTCGCGGAATATTCCGGCGCCGAGCTCCTCGGGCAACGCCTTGTCTTGCGCAACCTCGGCAAGGAGCCGCTCGACCTCGCGGCCGACCGTGAGGGTCCGGCCGGAACAATCGCCTTTGCCTATGGCCGCGATGCGCTGCGCCCCGGAGAGACGACCAGCGCCTTCCTTGTCTTCCGCAAGGGAGGGCTCGAGTAATGGCACACGAAACCGAACGGTCGGGCGGAGAACCTGCTGCCGACAACGGCCAGGTGGCCGCCACTCCGGAAAGCCGGCGCGAAGTCGGACGCCGTAACCTCAATCGCCAGATCGCCCAGCGCCAGAAGGCTCTGCTCATTGGTGTTGGCGCCCTTGCCCTCGTCGGCGGTGCGACGTTCCTGTTCAGCGGCGACAAGGGCAAGGGCTCGGGTGCTTCCGGCGAGGCGGTGACGATCGACACCGGCGGGCTCGTCAACCGCAACCTGTCTGAACGCGAGTTCGTCGCGACCTACGGCAACCGGGCCGATGCACAGGACCGGGAGATCAAGGCGCTCAAGGAAGGCCAGGTGTCGCGCCCCGAGCTCGAGCAGCAGCTCGCCGCGCTCAAGACCGAAAATGCGCAGATGCGCACCGACGGTCAGCACGCGATCGATGCGATCTCGGCAGAAAACGCAGCCTTGAAGGCGCAGCTCGACCAGGCCTCGCGCGCGCCGGCTGCACCGGTCATGCCGCCGCCTGCCTATGGTCCTGGTATCACTCCGGGTGCTGGCACCACGGCGCCAGGGCCAAGCCGGCAAGGTGCCGACGACCCGGCAACCGGCGCCAAGGTCAGCCTGATGAGCTTCGAGACCGGCGCTACCGGACCCAAGAAGCCGGGAGGCGACAGCGCGGCCCCGCAGCTCCTGTTACAGGACAGCCCCGATTACCTTCCGCCCAACAGCTATGCGCCGGCGCGGGTCATTGTCGGTGTCGATGCCTCGACCGGCGTTGCCAGCCAGACCGATCCACTCCCGGTGGTGCTCAGGATTACCGGGCCGGCACGCTCGGTCATGCGTGGCGGCAAGGTGCTGACAACCGATATCACCGGCTGCCTCGTCAACGGCGCGGCCCGCGGCGATCTCAGTAGCGAGAAAGTCTATGTGAAGCTTGCGCGCATGACCTGTGCGCAGCCCGGCGGCCGCTATGCGGTGAGCGAGGTCAAAGGCTTCATCAGCTTTGCCGGCAAGTCGGGTGTGCGTGGCCGCGTCGTCAGCCGCGAAGGCAGCCTCGTTGGCCAGGCCCTCCTTGCCGGGATCGTCGGCGGCTTTGGCCGGGGCTTTTCCGCCAATGCCAATGGCATCTTCACCGGCCAGATCGGCGCCGATGGCAAGCGTCAGGCGCTCTCGCCGACCGACATTGTCACAGGCGGCATCGGCCAGGGTGCCGGCGAGGCCGCCGACACGGTGAGCAAGTACCTCATCGAACGCGCCGAACAATACCAACCCGTCGTCGAGATGCCGACCGGCATCGAGGTCGAGATCGTCTTCCTCGACGGCGTTCACGTCAGGAGCAACACGAAATGAATTACACGGAATTCCGGCCGGGCTTCAAAGCCCGCGCCGCGACGGCAGCGCTTGCCGTCACCACAGCCTTCGCCGTTGTCAGCCTCGGTCTCGCCGCAGTGACGTCCGCGCGGGCCCAGGCGAGCGACACCTCGAGCGCCGTGCGCGCCGCGCTCAAGGCGCGCCTTCCCAAGACGCCGATCGACGCGCTCACCTGCGAGGGCTTCGGCGGACTGTGCGAAGTCGTGTCGGGGAGCACGCTGTTCTACGTCGATGAGAGTGCCCGCTACCTCCTGGTCGGCCGGCTCTACGACATGGAGACGCGCCGCGATGTAACGGCAGCGCGACTGCTTGAGCTCAACCCGGACCTCATCGCGGCCGGCGCTGCGCGAGCGGGCGGTGACAGCAAAGCACAGGACGACGAACCGGCGAACGCGCCTCCGGCCAAGGTCGATCTCGCCAAGTTGCCCGCTGATGGCGCGGTGCACTGGGGCAATCCGGCAGGTCCCAAAGTCGTGGTCTTTTCGGACTTCCACTGCGGCTACTGCCAGCGCCTGACCGGTGAGCTCGCCAAGGCGGGCGTCCAGGTCGAGGAACGGCCGATCTCGATCTTCGGAGCCAAGAGTCGCGCGCTCTCCGAGGCTGTTCTCTGCGCCCCCGATCCGGCGTCCGCGCTCCACGCCGCCTATGCCGGCGAGGCGCCACAAGCGCGGCCTGGCTGCAAGCCCAAGGGCCTCGATGCGAACGAGGCTTTCGCCAAGGCGAATGGCTTCAACGGCACGCCGGTGCTGGTGCGGGCGAGCGATGGCGCGGTTCTGCAGGGCTATCGCCCGGCAAGCGAGATCCGCCGCTTCCTTGGCCTCACCCCGGACAAGGGAGGCCAGTGATGGGCAGGCCCAACAGACTTTCCCTCGCACCCCTGCGTGTTGCGGCGCTCGCAGCCCTTGCTGTCGCGACCAGCGGCTGCGCGGTGCTCGGCGGCAACGTCAAGGGGAGCTTCTCGTGCCGCGCGCCGGAAGGCAATTGCGCGCCGACCTCGGTGATCGATGAAGCGGCCACCCAGGCTTCGGGCAAAGCGCCCGAAGCGATGAGGCCGCCCTCGGCACGCGTCCTGCCGCAGATATCCGAGGGACGGCTGCGCGTCGTGCTGGCAGCCTATCGCGACGCGGATGGGCGGACGCATGAAGCGCGGGTCGTCGAAGTCCCGCTGCCGACGAGCGCAGCCAGCCAGTTTCAGGATCCGGCGAGCCGCCGCGAAGTCGCTCGGGCACTCGCCCGCGCGGTGAGTGCCGCGCGCCATCCCGAAAGCGCGGCGGAGCCGCCGCGCCCGATCGGTCCTCCGGCCGATCTTCCTGCCGATCCTACCACCACCGCCTTGCCGGACGTGCTGACTGCCCCCTTGCAGCACGCGCCGGCCGGGGGACCCGGGACTGCCTCCCTCCCGGCCCGGGTCCCCCAACCTGACGCACAGAAGGAGGAGCCCGCTCCTCAGGAAGGTCAAAAGCCATGACTCTCTCGCTTGCCAGGGCGCGCGACGCGCTGATGGGCTCGCTGTTCGCCGACACGGCCTCGGCCGAAAAGCCGCGCACGAGCTTTGCCCTCGACATGCTCTCGGACTGGCTCCCTTACCGGGTCTTCGACGAGAGCGCCGGGCTTTACCGCAATGCCCGCTCCAAGGGCTTCATCCTCGAGGTGACGCCACTCATCGGCGCCGATGAGCGTACCGGCGAAATCCTGGGTCAGTTCTTCTCCGAAGGGCTGCCCCAGGGATCCTGCCTGCAGGTGCTCAATTTTGCGAGCCCGCGCATCGGGCAGGTCGTCTCGCCGTGGTTCGCCCCCCGCTACGAACAGGGCGGCGTCTATGAGGCGATTGCGCGCGAACGGATTGCCCGGTTCTACGATCTCGTCTGGGAGAGCGGTTCGGCGCATGCGCCCTTCCATGTCCGCAGTAGCCGTCTGATCGTCTCGCTTGGCGTGCCCGAAAGCGCGCATGTCACCGATGCCGAACTCGCCGAATGCCGCGACGGGCTCCTGGGCCTCATCCATTCGCTGGGCCTTGAAGCCCATGCGCTGCGGCCGTCGGCGCTGATCGGGCTGATCGACGAGCTGACGTCGCCAACCACGGCCCGCGAACCCGAGCGTGAAAGCTGGAATCCGCTTGAGCAGATCGACGTCCAGGCGATCCGTAGCGACATCGAGCTCGAGGTCGAAGACGACCGCATGGTGCTGCGAACCGAGCGGTTCCGCGAAATCGGCCGCGACCGCGCGGGCCATCCCGAAGTCGGGGAATGCCTGCCCGACAGCTTCGATCTGCGCCATTTTGCCGTGCGCGCGTTCCCCGAACGCTGGGCGCCCTGGGAATGCGCGCGCCTCATCGGCGACATGTTCACCGACAAGCTGCGGTTTCCCTGTCCGACCGCGACCATGCTGTGTCTGGTCTATCCCGACCAGGAGGCGGCCTCGGCGCGCGCGGGCTACAAGTTCATGCGCACCACGAGCCTCAGCCAGACCAAGAGCGCGCGTTTCCTGCCCAAGCTTGCCGACCAGTCGGCCGAGTGGCGGCATGTCCGAAACGAGCTGCAGGCCGGCAAGAAGCTGGTGAAGCTGTTCTACGGGCTCACCAGCTATTCGCCGCTCGGCCAAGGCGACGCGCATGAGCGGGTGACCAAGGCGATCTTCAAGGCGGCGGGCTGGGATCTTGCCGACGAGCGCTTTCTCCAGCTCCAGGGCTTGGTCGCGGCCTTTCCCTTGAGCCTCGCCGATGGGCTGGCGGACGACATGCTGCGGCTGAAGCGCATGCGCACGATGCTTTCGACCACGGCGGCCAATATCGCGCCGATGCAGGGTGAGTATCTCGGCCGCGCCGTGCCGCATCTCCTGCTTGTCGGACGCCGGGGCCAGCCCTTCTGGTGGTCGCCCTTCGAGAACGGGGCGGGCAACCATAACATAGCAATCTGCGGCAAGTCGGGGTCGGGCAAGTCGGTCCTGCTCCAGGAACTGTGCGCGGCCTTGCGCGGCGCGGGTGCCAAGGTCGTCGTGATCGACGATGGCCGCTCGTTCGAGCACTCGGTCAAGCTTCAGGGCGGCCGCTTCGTCGAGTTCACGCTGGCGGCCGGCTTCTCGCTCAACCCCTTCTCGATGGTCGACGATGCCCGGGCGGCGAGCGATGAAGACTACCGGCTCGACTGCTTTGCCATGATCAAGGCGATCATTGGCCAGATGGCGCGGCACGATGACAAGCCGAGCGATACCGAGCGCGGCCTCATCGACCGGGCAGTGACGACGGTCTGGGACACGCTCGGCAGCGGCGGCAGCATCGACGATATTGCGGCTGCCCTTGGCACGGGCGGCGGCGAGCTTGGGGTTAACCTGGCGACCGCCATCGCGCCCTATTGCCGGGGCGGCAGCTACGGCGGGTTCTTTTCAGGGCAGGCCAGCTTCGCGCTCGACGATGATTTCACGGTCTTCGAGATGAGCGACCTTGCGAGCCGCGAGGAGCTGAGGAGCGTCGTCCTCTCGGCGATCATGTTCATGACCGGCCAGGCCATGACGCGCACGTCGCGAGCAACGCGCAAGCTGCTGCTGATCGACGAAGCTTGGTCGATGCTGCGGGGCGGCTCGATGGGCGAGTTCGTCGAGACCTATGCCCGCACCGCGCGCAAATATGGCGGCGCGCTCGCGACCGCCACCCAGTCGCTCAACGACTACTACAAGTCGGACGGCGCCCGCGCCGCGCTCGAGAACAGCGACTGGATGCTGATCCTCCAGCAGAAGGCCGAGACGATTGCCGATTTCCGGCAAAGCGCCCGGCTCGACATGGACGATCGTACCGAGACCCTGATCCGGTCCCTGAAGCGCTCAGGCGCGGAATATTCCGAGATCTTCATCAAGGGCCCGGAGACCGAGGCGATTGGCCGTCTGGTTCTCGATCCGCTCTCGGCGACGATCTTTTCGTCCGACCCCGACACTTACGCCGCGATCCAGGCGCTCGAGGCACGCGGCATGCCGCTCGCCGACGCGATCCGCAAGGTTGCGGGTCTGCCGCTGGGAGAGCGCTGATGGCCTTTCACCAGACGCCCTTCGACCACATCGGCGTGTGGTCACCGCCGCAGCGCTTGCTGCCGTTTCTGCAGGGGACTTGCTTCGTCCTCATCGAGGCTTCGCGTTTTGCCGTCTCGAGCCTGCTGATCGTGCTAGGACTGCCGCTGTTTGCCTTCCTGTTCCTCGCGGGCTGGGACTTGGGGCTGCTCTTCACGCAGCTCGCCAACCTTGCCGACCATTACCGCGACGCGAGCGCGATCCGGCGGATCGCCTTTTCGCAGGACCTCCAGGGTGTGTTCCTCGCGACCTCGCTCGGCGTGCTGCTGGCACGCGCACCGCGGTTCCTGAAGCGCCTCGAAACCGCGCTCGCTCCGGCCGCTCCCCGGGAGACCGACAATGGCTGACACGACCCTATTACAATCTTTTAATCGCCCGCTGGCGCTGCGTCTGGGCGCGGTTCTCCTCGTGGTCTGCCTCCTTCTGTGGGGCGCCTGGGTCAGCCGCGAAGTGGCGCGCCCTCGCGAGCAGATCGTCACCGTGCGCCTGTCTGAAACGATTGCGCGCTTTGTCGATGCCGAAGCGCGCAGCGGCAAGGCACCCGAGGATGGGCAGGCACGAACGCTCGCTTACCTCCAGGCCGCCGAGGCCGCCGTGCGCGAGATGGGCAGCAATGGCCGGGTGGTGCTGGTCGCCGAAGCGGTGCTGGCCGGCGATGTCCCCGATGCCACGGCCGAACTCGAGCAGCGCGTTGCCGCCAAGCTGGGCCGGGAGAAACGGCCATGACGGATCTTGTTGCCCGCACGCTGCGCCGGGTCCGGCGTCCCCTGCTCCTCACCGGGATTGTCGCCCTGCCGTTTGCCTGGGCGCCGATCGCTGCTTTCGGCGAGGACCATGCTTTCCTCATCAATGCGAGCCCGAGCCTGCCCAACTGGGCCTTCTGGCTCGACAAGTCGGCACCGATTTCGCGCGGCAGCCTGATCTTCTTCGAGCCGCCGGCCTCGCCGCTGCTGGAGAGGCATTTTGGGAAAGGTCCGCATCTTTTCGGCAAGCGCGTGCTCGGCCTGCCGGGCGACGAGGTAAGCCACGAGGGCGCCGAGGTCCTGGTCAACGGGCGCAAGGTCGGGGCGCGCCTGGCGAAAACGCGGCTTGGCGTGACGCTCAGCCCCGGACCCGAAGGCGTCATCCCGCGGAACTGCTACTATGTCGGGAGCGACCACCCGCGCGGCTTCGACAGCCGCTACGCCGAAGTGGGCTTTGCCTGCCGTGGCCACATTCTTGGCAGCGGGAGGGCGATCCTGTGAGGCGCGCGCTTCTCCTTCCGTTCTGCCTTGCCTGCGTCTCTGCGGCCGAGGCTCGTGACTATGGCCAACACGGCGCGGTTTTCCCGGTGATCGAGCGCGATCTCCTCGAGCAGATCCATACGCGCCTAACCGCCATGGAACAGTCGGGCGAGACCAAGCGGCTCAACCAGGAACTGCAACGGCGCACGGCGGCCCGGGTCAACCGGCCCGAGCCGGTCGACGGGCTTGTCCGCGCGAGCGCCGCCCGCCGCTGGAGCTTTGATCCAACGATCACGCTGGAGACCGATATTCGAGGGCCCAAGGGTGAGCTCATTCATGCCCGTGGCACGCGAGTGAACCCGCTCGACAGCGTGCCCCTGCGCGCCGAGCTCCTGTTCTTCGACGGCGATGATCCCGAGCAGCTCGCCTGGGCGCTGAGCCAGTCTAGGGCTGCGAAGCTCATCCTCACCAAAGGCGCGCCACTCGAGCTGATGAAGGCACGGCAGCGGCGCTTTTACTTCGACCAGGGCGGCAAACTCATCCGCCACTTCGGGATCAGGGCGGTGCCGGCGCGGGTGCGCCAGCAAGGCCGCGCGCTCGAAGTCAGCGAGATCGTCCTTCCACCCCGTCAAGGAGCCCGCCCATGACACATCTTCGTCGTCTGGTAGCGGCTGCGCTCGGAGCGCTGGGCCTGATGCTGGCCAGTCCAGCCAGTGCCGATGCGGGCCCCGGCCGCTGCACCGGCAGCTTCGTCAACCCGATCACCGACATCTGCTGGTCGTGCCTGTTTCCGATCTCGGTCGGGGGCCTCAAGATCTGGCCGTCGAGCCGTCCCGATCCTTCCAACCCGACCCTACCGCTGTGCCTGTGCGGTTTGCGGCCCGGGATCGCCATGGGGTTCTGGGAGCCGGTCCGGCTTGCCGACGTCAGCATGAAGCCCTGGTGCTTCGTCAACCTGGGCGGGATGAAGCTCGATCCCGGCTTTGATATCGGTTTTCGCTCGATCAAGGGGCCGTCGGCGATCGGCGGGGCAAGTCAGAACTACTCGAGCTGGCACGTTCATTGGTATGCCTATCCGCTGATCTACTGGATGGAGATCGTCACCGATTTCCTGTGCCTGGAATCCGGTTCGATCGACATTCTCTACATCTCCGAGATCGATCCGCTCTGGCAGGACAGCGAACTCACCGCGATCATCAATCCCGAGGCGGTCCTCTTCGCCAATCCGCTCGCGCTCGCCGCCTGCGCCGCCGATTGCGTGTCCTCGACGGTCCACCTGCCGGTCGACGAGATGTTCTGGTGCGCCGGTTGTCAGGGTTCGATGTACCCGATGAACGGAAATGTCTCGGCCTCGATCGGGCACGTCCAGGCCTCGCGGCTCGTACTCTCGCGTTTTGCCTACAAGCTCCACCGCGAGCTCGTCGCCTGGGGCACGATGGGCAGCAAGGGACTCTGCGGCAAATACCTGATGCCGGTGATGCGCAAGCAGCAATACCGCTTCCAGGCCACCAATCCGAACCCGGCGACCAAGGGGCGCTATGCCTGCCCCCCGATCGGCGCCGCCACCACCTTTCAATCGGCCGGACAGGTCATCCCCGCGATCGGCGAGGACATGGGCTACCTCGTCTGGCGCAAGCGGAACTGCTGCGCGCTATGAACCGGAAACTTCTCCTCATCCCGCTGGGCCTGGCTCTCCCACTTGCGGGGCTGGCGCTCGCCCAGAGTGCCCCCAACGGCATCGATCTCGACGCCATTCGTGCCCGCTCTGCCGAGCACGCCGAGGACGCGGCCGCCCTTGCGGCGACGGTCCGCGAGCGGGCCGAAGCGGTGCATGATGACGCACTCCAAACCCAGGGCCAGGCCCAATCCGCGGGTGCGCGCTATGCCGACAGCCTGCCATCGACGTCGAAAAGCACGGACGTTCTCGATTTCGATGCGATGGTTCGCGCGCGGGCCGAGGCGGAAAAAGCGCCGCTTGGCGAGAGCCCGCGCTTCATCGCCTTTGCCAGCCTGTCGATGCCGCCCGAGGCCTTGAAGGCATTGGTGCGCGACATGGGCCGCGCCGGCGGGGTCACTGTGCTGCGGGGCTTTCCATCCGGCGATTCCGCGCGGTTCAAGGCGCTTCTGACCGAGATCTGGCAAGGCGAGGATGCCCCCCAGGCGCTCGGCATCGACCCGCGCCTGTTCCGCGCCTTTCACATCGAGGCAGCGCCAAGCTTTGTCATGGTGGGGAGCGACTTTTCTCCCTGCGATGGCTTTGATTGCCAGGACGTCCCGCCGCCTCACGACCGGCTGACCGGCAATGTGACGGTCGGGCAGGTCCTAGAAACCTTCAAGGAAGGTGCCGGCCCCGGCGCCGCGCTGGCGCGCCTTCATCTTGCCCGCCTCGAAGAAGGAGAGGATCGATGAGAAAGATCCTGACGCTGCTCTGCGCCGGGCTCCTATGCGCAGGCACAGCGCAATTTGCCACAGCCCAATCCAGTTCAGGGCAGACGACCGCGGACGCGAAGGCCGACGGAAAAGCGTTCGGCAATGCTGTGATCGACCAGGTGAAGGGTGCGGCGACCACATCACCCGATGCCTCGCGCGTGCCCGGCTTCAATCCCGCCTCAACGCAAAGCCTTGAGGATCTGGCCGACAATCCGGACCGGATCGAGGGCGCGGCGCGCAGTGCCGCCACCAGCAACACTGCCGTCCGCACGATCGAAGATTCGATGAATAATCGGGCGCTCTTCTCGCCCCAGGAAATCAAGAGCATTCTCGCCCGGTCGGGCGAGATCAGCGAGACTCCGCTCGACTACACCAGCGGCATGTCGGTGTCCGGCTCGAAGGGCAATTGCGTCCCGCTGCCACCGGGCACCGGCTCGGTCGGCACTTACATGGCGACCTGCAACACCGGCTATACGGCCGAGCAGAAGTCCGCATCCTGTCCGATCACGCTCGAGGCCAGCGCGGCCCCGCGACAAATCTATGGCTATTATTGCGTGGGCGGCAGCGGGGTCGATCCCGCCAGCATCTACGCCTGCAACCACTATCCAGCGCCGCAGTGCACCGTCACCCAGTCCTGGCCGATTAACCTCTGCGATCCCTATCACGGGATCTATTGGGGCTGCAACTACGGCGACCTGCACGTCGACCTGGTGAGCTGCACCGCGCCGGTCGATGGCGCGACGCCTTACACCACAAGCACCGAAACCGTGGTGACGACCCAGCGCAACGAGAGCCAGTGTTCGGGTCTTGCGGGCGATACCAATTGCTCGCTCGACAGCGAGGTCTGCACTGACAGCGATCCCGTCACCCGGATCGTCGACGGGGTGTCGGTGACCCAGCCTTGCTGGGCCTGGCAGCGCAATTACACCTGCTCGGCCAGGATCGCCGGCGATGATTGCAGCGAGCTTGAGGCGAACGGCAGCTGCCGCTTCGTGCGCGAGGATTGCCTGACGGGCGACAGTCCCTGCTCGACCGCCGAGCGCGTCTACGAGTGCCCGGCGCCGCCGAGTGAGACTTCGGGCCAACAATATGTCTGCGACGGCGACGTCTATTGCATCGACGGCTCGTGCGAGACAATCCAGCGCGAAGCCAACGACGAATTCAAGGACGCCGTGGTCGCCTTGAACGCGATGGACCAGGCGCGGCGCGAATTCGATCCCGAGACCATGACCCTGTTCAAAGGCGAGCGCGAGACCTGCTCGTCCAAGGTCTTCGGCGTGCTCAACTGCTGCAAAGGCAAGGGCTTCCCGCTCATCCCCGGCGTCCAACTCCTGGTTGCGCTCGGCTGCAGCCGCGAGGAAATCCTCCTCCACGAGCGCGATGCGCAAGGTCTGTGCGCCTATGTCGGAACCTATTGCTCTTCGAGCTTCCTCGGCGTCTGCCTGACCAAGAAGAAGGTCTACTGCTGCTTTGAATCCAAGCTGACCCGCATCCTGCAGGAGCAAGGCCGCGCGCAGCTGCCCAAGCCCTGGGCCAAGCCCAAGTCGGAACAGTGCCTGGGCTTCACACTCGACGAATTCGCCCGGCTCGACCTCTCCCGCATGGATTTCTCCGAGATCTACGCCGAATTCACCGACGCTGCGCGCCTCCCCGACGAGCTGCAGACCTCCGAGCTCATCCAGCAGAAAATCCGCGACTATTACGAAAGGAGCAATCCGTGAGCGCGCTTCGCACCTCTGTGACCGCCGCCGTCATGGCTGCGCTGCTCGTCCCGACAATGCCGCTTGTTGCCCAGGACCATGGCTCGCAGCAGGCCGTGGCCGCCAACGAGGCCGATGCCTTCTACTGCGGTGAGCGGCGCCTTGGTTACTGGTTCTACTGCTCTCGGCCCAAGCGGGCTGAACCACGCGAGCAGGGATCGACGCCTCAGACGCAGTCGGCAACGGCCCAGCTGGAAGCCGTCACGGCCGAGCTACGCGAATTGAAGGCCCGTGCGATCATCGAGCCGACGCCTCAGAACGTGACCGCCTATATCCGTTTCCAGCGTGAGCAGCTTGATCGGGCCTCACTGTTTTCCGACGTCTGGCAGCGCGCGATCTGGCAGCAGCCCGAGCTTGACTACACGCTCGAACGCCCCGTCGGCACGCTGGCCAAGCGACAATGGCAGGACGCCCGCGCCGCCGAGCGTGACACGATCATGGCGCACCTCGGTGACCGCTACGGTCTGTTCTATTTCTTCGCTCAAACCTGCGGTGCCTGCGAAGTCATGAGCCCGATCGTCAAGGCGGTCGCCGATCGCTGGCACCTGACGGTCCGGGCTATTTCGACCGACGGCGGTCCTTCGCGTCATTTCCCGCAATACACCGTCGAGAACGGGCAGCGCCCGCGCATGGGGCTTGAGCCCAAGATCACCCCGGCGCTGGTCCTGTGGGACAGCGAAGCGGGGCGCGCGATTCCGATCGGCTACGGCGTCCTGTCGGCCGACGAACTGCAGGACCGCATCTTTCTCCTGACCTCAAAGGAAGCCGGCCATGATTTCTAAGCTGCGCACGGCGGCGCTCGCCCTCGCCGCCACGAGCCTCGTTGCAACGCCTCTCCACGCCAATGTCGGCGACAGCATGGACCGCTTCATGAACGACATGGGCGGCGCGGCCAATGTCACGGGTCCGAGCGCCTTCCAGGGGCAGTCGGCGGGCTATTACAGCCTGGGCAATGTCTGGACGCGTTTCCCGCAAAAGACGACCAACATCGCCAATCTCCAACTGCCCCGCGCGCGGGCCGGCTGCGGCGGGATCGATATCTTTGCAGGCAGCTTCAGCTTCATCAACGCGAGCGAGATGGTCGCGCTGCTAAAAGCGGTCGCCAACAATGCCGTGGGCTTTGCCTTCAGCCTGGCGATCGACACGGTCTGCCCTGAGTGTTCGAAGATCATGCAGGAGTTTGCGCAGAAGGCGCAGCTCATGAACAACCTGTCGATCAACTCCTGTGAGATGGCGCAAGGGCTGGTCGGAGGAATCTGGCCCAAGGGCGACCTGGCCGACAAGGCGATCTGCGAGGCGATCGGCAACAGCGAGGGCATCTTCACAGATTATGCGGCAGCCAAGCACGGCTGCGGCACGCGCGGGCAGCGAAGCTCGACCACTTCGGGAGCCGGGGCAGACTATGCCGACGTCAACCCGGCCGTGGCGCGCAACTACACCTGGCACGTCCTCAAGAAGTCGGCCTTCTTCAATCCGGGTGGGACTTTCGACCGGGAGCTCGCCGAATATGCTATGACGCTGATCGGCACGGTTATCTACGTGCCACCAAAGGACGATGAGCCGGGCAAGTTCGTGCCGTTTGCCGGCGACGCGTCCTCGACGCTGGTCACCGCGCTGCTCGATGGGACGCAAGGCCAGACCGTCCGGGTCTTTTCCTGCGACGAGACCGACCAGTGCCTCAACCCGACCTTTCAGGACATGAGCCTCAGTTCCGCCAAGGCGATCCGGCCCCGGGTGGCCGCGCTCATCGGCAGCATGGTGGCGGCAATCCGCTCGGACACCGCGATTGGTGATGCCGAAAAGGAGCTGCTCCAGGTCGCTTCGGTGCCGCTCTACAAGATCCTGACAGTCCAGGCCGCCTTTGGCCGGGGCATGGCGACCGATGATCGTGACACGCTCGCCGAGATCACCAGCATCGACTTGCTCTACGCCGTGCTCGACCGGATCGTGTCCGAAGCCGGCCGCTCGATGGCGAGCTTCATCGCCGCCGACGAGGCCAAGCTCGCCATCTGGCGTTCGCAGGTCGCGGACGTCCGCTCGAGCCTCGCGCAGCGCCAGGCGACAGGGCAAGCCAAGGTCTCGGCCATCATGCAGATCATCGAGAAGACGGCGATGATCGAGAACATGCTGGCTGCCTCGATGTCTCCCTCGATGGCGGCATCGCTCGACTGGTCGCGCGCGCTCCAGTCCCGTTCCATCGTTCCCTAAGAGCCTGATCCGAAACTAAGGTGAGTAGTATCAGGGGGTTGG
>NZ_JNAC01000006.1:0-1313 GCF_000722555.1 Sphingobium sp. DC-2
TGTCGTTGCCCCTTAATTCCCGGACAGTTCCTCACTGGTTGAACGTGTGATGTATTCGCGCGGGGCGAGATAGCCAAGGGCGCGATGCGGGTGGACGTTGTTGTAGTGGTGGAACCAGCTTGGTAGCTGGCTGATCACGGCCTTGGCGTTGGGCTTTTCGGCGACGCGGACGTAGTCTCGCTTCATGGTCCGCACGAACGCCTCTGCCATGCCGTTGGATTGCGGGCTTTCGATGGGTGTTGTCCGGGGTCTGAGGTTGATCTCGCGTGCGAAGCGGCGAGTCTCCTTGGCGGTGTAGCAGCTGCCGTTATCTGTCAGCCATTCGATGGTGGAAGGCAAGCGGTTCACGCGGCCGAAGCGGTGCTCGACGGTGGCGGTCATCAGATCGCGCACGTCCTCGGCGGATATGCCTGCGGTGGTGGCCACGAAGCCCATTGCCTCGCGATCGCAGCAATCCAGGGAGAAGGCGACGCGCACCTTCTCGCCGTTGTCGCAGCCGATCTCGAAGCCGTCGGAGCACCAGCGGGTGTTGCGGGTATCAACCGCGACGCGCCCGTCGTGACGACGATCGTCTGCCTTGCCGCTATGGCGCTGGAGCAGCAGGCCATGCACCTTCATCACCCGGTAGACCCGCTTGGCATTCGGCGCAGAAGGTCCGCCATTGCGTGCCTGCCGCCGCAGGAGCGCATGGATCCGGCGGTAGCCATAGGTCGGCAGTTCCGCGATCAGAGCCTGGATACGCGCGACGAGCTCTTCCTCGGGCAGCGGAGGTCGGCCGCGGCGGCGCGCAGGGGCCTTGCGTCTGGCCGACGAGAGATGCTGCCGCGAGACGCCGAGCGCGTTCGCCACCGCGCTCACAGGTCGCCCTCCGGCAACGAGATTGTGCGCAATGCCGTTTTTTTGGGACCTGCCACGCGCGAGATCGCCTCGCGCAGGATCTCGTTCTCCATGGTCTTCTTGCCGAGCATGCGCTGCAGCTCGCGCACCTGGTTCTCCAGCGCGCGATACTCGCTGGCCGGAACCACCTCGCCGCCTGCGCGGGTGGCGGTCAGGGCGCCGCTCGCCGCCTGCCGGCGCCAGCCAAACAGTTGGTTGGGCGCTACCCCGTGCATGCGCGCCACACGCGACACGCTGTTGCCGGGCAGGAAGGTCTCTTCGACCATGCGGAGCTTCTCTTCCGGGGTCCAGCGCCTACGGCGCTGAACCCCTCCGAGAACCTCCGCATGCACATAGCTACTGGGATTACTGTCGGTCATATGCCTCACTCTTACATAAGTGTGAGGAACTGTCCGGTCATTTTGGGGGCTGCTTCA
>NZ_JNAC01000007.1:0-17734 GCF_000722555.1 Sphingobium sp. DC-2
ATCTTTGTTCTTCAACATGGCCAAAATCGCAGCTTCGGGCCGACTGGGCCTTGTTCGGCAACTGGCCCCTCTCGATCGCCAGATTCCTCATCGCCTCGTAATCGACACCCCAAAGGCCTCGCCGCTCGTCGGCTGCATCTTTCATGAAACGGGCATAGGCCAGCCCTGAATGTTGCCTGTAATCAACGGCATATCCATGGCGCACCATCGTTGCCGAAACAGATGCCCCATTCGACCGAAACCGGCACGACAGGTTAGACCGGCCCCAGCTTGTCCGCCGCGTGTTGCATATCGGCTCGATCGTCAGCTTTTCGTCCTGAAAATCGCTGGTGCAATCCATGCCGCCATTTTGCTTCACCAGCTCTTCCAAATAGAGCTGCGCTGCGATCTTGGGCACATTGCCCTTACCGTCCTCATCCGGCGCATCGATTCCCGACAACCGCACCCGCTTTTTATCGAGCGTTTCGAGCGTATCGCCGTCGATAATGCGCGGGTTCTCGACGTGGATCGAAACTGGCTCGCTATTCCTTGCTTGCATCTGATTGAACAGCGCACCGAAGGCGAAAACAGAGAGAATTGGCAACGCGATTTGCTGATTTCGCGGCCATTTTTTGAAACCTCGGATCAGCACCTGGCTCTCTCCTGAAGAATGTCGTTCCAGTCCATCGGCGCCGGGGCCGGCGGGAGGATGATTTTCAGTTCGCGGTCGTTGGCGGTGAGATGGTCGCGCGCGTCCTCTATGGCCTGTGCAGCTTCCTGGCCGTGTTGCGAGTAGATGACGATTTTGCGGATGCGTTCCGGAATCGCGATCAGGCCATAGCGGCGAATGCCGCCAGCGCCCCACACCTTGAATTTTCCGTCACTAAGCTGGGTGACGGAAACGGCTTCCTCGAAGCCTTCCGCGAGGCGCAGAACATCGCCGGTTGGCTGGCCGCCGATCCGCATCGCGGCGTGTCGGACCAGGCCGAGTGTCAACTTCGCCTCGCGCAACGCCGCATGGTAGCGTTTCTCGCCCGTTGCTGGATCGAGCAAGATCCGCTGCACGGCGATTATGCCTTCGTCGGCCTCGAACGGCACGAGAAGGGCAGGATGCTCTTCGCGGGCGTCGGGCGGGCCAACGATGCAACGCGGAGCAAAGCGGACCTTGAGGCCGACCGGGTCGATCGCGCGCGAACGCAGGTAGCGTTCAGCCGCGGTGCCTGCGATCGGCACGGCGGAATCCCATAGGTGCAGGGCGAGCTTCCGGCGCGACGGTTCGGGCGCGCGATCGACCGTCTCGCCGCTGGTGTGACGATTGATTTTGCGGCTGTTGAGCGCGGACCATACGGCTTCCTGGCTGCAACCGGCCCAACATTTGAACAGGACGGCCTTCTTGCCGGGGGTGACTTGGAGCGACGGATTGCGGTCGTTGTGGGCTGGGCAGCAAACCATGCCATATGAGCCGCGCCAGTGGCCGCCCATATCCGCTACGATCTGACGTGCGCGTGCTTCGACGTCCATCTGCATCGAACTTCTTTCGTCAACGGTATCCCGACATTGGGATTTATACACATTTCACGGAGGCGGGCAAACGGTCGGGATATATGCCAATATCGCGCATGGCCCGACTAGGGCCATTCAATATAAATATCTCCGCCGGGTATCTTCACTTGCGAATGACTCACGTTCTTTGGCCTCAATCGCTTCGCCCAAGCTGGCGAGAATATCGGCCAGCTCGCGCTTGTCCCGCTCTTCGCGGGTTAGCTCCCATAGGGGCAGCTGATCCCTCATGCGCTCCATGTCGCGCGCCGCCTCGATCTGGCGATACTGTTCGCAAGCGGGGGCTGGGTCAGCCGCGATGCCGCGACGGCGGCGAGCGGCGAAGATTTTGGAGAGGAAGGCGGGGAAGAGGAAGCGATAGGCGTTCGTGGCCTGCTTGATGCGCGGGCCAGCGCCTTGCGCTTCGTGATCGGGAACCGGCTCGTAGCGCCGGAACCAGTCGATAATGCGCGCCTCTTTGAGGCGCGAAAGCGCCTGAACGACGCAATTTTTGCTGAGGCCGGTTCCCTCCATGATGGTGTGAAGGCTGGGGAACAACGCGCCGGTGCTATAGTCGATGACGCGGGCCAGGAACTCGATAATCTGGATGCCGGCCTGTCCGATCGCACCGTTACGAATGCGCGGCGTGGTTGTCCGCCGCTGCGCGAGCGTCTGCCGCTCGTAGAGCTTTGCGGCTTCGATCATCTCGCGCATCTGGCGAGCATTGCGGATCGGCGTGTAGGCCTTCGCCCGCTTCTCGTGGCCTACGGCGATGCTGCCGGCCCAGACTTTGACGCGCGGTTTTTCGGCACGCGCTAGCAAGGCGCGGTCGATCGTGGCGAGGCCAGTGCTACGCAGCACGGCGCCTATGGAAGTGGTCATGCGGACCTCCCTTCGTCGGTCCCGCGAGGCCAAGCGCCATCGCTCCCGAAAGCACGCTTTCGAGATTGACTTTCGCTGCCGCACCACCGATAAAGGGAGCCAAGTTAGACGCGCTCACCTTCGGTGGCACAAACAGCCCTCGCTCAGCCAAGCGAGGGTTTTTTGTTGCCCTGTCGCCTCGGGGAGCCACCCCGCACGCAACAGATGAATCGCCGACTCCAAGGCGGAATCAGCGCGTCATAACTGGCTCAAGTTTAAGGGGTTGGCAAGAATAAGCGTGCGCGCACGCTTATAACGCGCTCGTCACGCCAACTTGCGGTAGTGGCGCAGATAGTCGGGATATTCGATCCCGCGTGCTTTCAAGAGATTAATCGTCGCCTCTTCGACCAGGGCGGCAACGGACGTTTGTTCGCGCTCAGCAAGGTTTTTGATCTCTGCCGCCAGCTCGGGTTTCACCGACGCTGCGAGATTGCGCGTGTTCGCGCGGCTCGGCCGACGCCGGGGCAAGGGAACCGGGAGAAGGGGGTCTTCCTGTCTTTTCGGGCGAGCCATAGGTCTAAAACACAAGAGGTTGATGTGGTGCCGGAATAAGCGTGTTGACACGCTTAATGGCTGTAATGTGGTTGCACGGCAAGAGAGGACAAGCCGGGTTGCCCTCGCCGTCAAAGCGAGGATAGACATATCCTTATCGGTAAAAGGGAACAAATCACGATGCCGCATAGCGACGATTGGCAGTATGATCCGATCCTGGAACGCGAACTAACCACCCGCCGCCCCGCTGGGGGAATGATCCAAGCGGTCGAGATTGCGCAGTTGCCGTCGAGTGAATGGATCATCAACGTTAAAGTATCGTGGCATGGCGATAAGTGGCTGAATGTCTGCCTATTCGAACAACCGACGCTTAAAACATACAAGCGACTGTCAAGTGCCGTGCGGCATGTCGTGCTCGATTACGGATATGAGGATGACCATATCCGATTGGTCCCCGACAAACAATGCAGCAACAAATTGGCGTTTTAGGCTTCCCTTTCCCCCTCATCGTGATATGTGCATAAATCTCGATGACGAGGGAGAAAGCGATGAAAGCTTTTAATTTCGCGCTCGCGGCCGCCTTGGTGGGGGCTGCGGTGCAATCGACCCCCGCTGTAGCGTCGGATAATACTTGGGCATGTGAGGTTGTTCTGTGCATCTCCAACCCGGGTGGTCCGACGCAATATCCAGCCTGTGTTCCACCGATAACGAAACTGTGGCGGGTGCTGGCTCTCGGCGGCAGCTTCCCGACATGCACGGGCGGGGGTATCGCCAAGACAAAATATAAGAAGCCGGATGATGGGAGGCCTGGTCGCTTGACGGTCACTTGGACTGACGGGCGGCAACAGACCTACTATCAGCCGCGCAACTGACCGGGAGCGGGAACGTGTTCCTCGAAACCGGAGCCGTTCTTTCGCTGGCGGCGCAATGCGCCCCAGCAGTAGCACCGCATACGATCGCCGCGATCGTGGATGCGGAATCTTCGAACTATGTGTTTGCGATCAACGTCAACGGCGTGGCCAGTCAGCCGCGCCGTCCGCGTAATGAGGCTGAGGCCATCGCAACCGCGCGCTCCTATGTGGCTCGCGGCTACAGCGTGGATCTCGGCCTCGGCCAAATCAATTCACGCAACATGGGCTGGCTCGGCCTGACGTGGGACACTGTTTTCAAGCAGTGCGCCAATGTCGAAGCGGCAGGGCGGGTGCTCCTGTCCAATTTCCGTTCGGCCAAGACGGGGCGCACCCCGCAAGAGGCCCTTCGGGTCGCACTCAGCATGTATAACACAGGCTCTCAATCGAGAGGTTTCCGCAACGGCTATGTCGCCCGCGTGGAGAACGCAGGTCGCCGCGTCAGCGGTCGGCCTGCGACCGCAATCCCGACTGTCATCGTAGGCGATCAGCCCGCCAGCGCCGCCGTGAGCGACACTGGCGCCGGTCGTGTGCCGGTGGAGCTGGCGGAAATCGCAGCGGAGAACATGGAGGCGGCTCCACCGCCTCCACCGCCTGCGTGGGATGTTTTCGGCCGCGCCCAACACGCGCGGATTGGTTCGTAAGGCGAAGATAGGAGTTGTCGAATGTTTCGTATCTGGAAGATCAAGGCTGAATCCCGGCTCGATGCGCTGCTCGCGCGTCTCAAGCCCTCGCCGCTCATGGCGCGCGCGCTGCCCCTGTCGCTGCTGGCAAGCCTGCTCGTAGCGGAGCCGGCTTTTGCGCAGGCAAACTTTGAAGGCCTGGCCGACAATATTCTCGGCCTGCTGAGCAACGGTTTGCTCCGCACGCTGGCGATCATCGCGATCATCGTCGTCGGCCTTCTGTGGTTCCTGGGCCGCGCGTCGGTGCAGATGCTCGTCACGGTCGTAGTTGGCGTGGTGATCGTGTTCTCCGCGCCTTGGATCGTCGACACGATTACGGGGTGATCGGGGATGGACGGTCAGGAAGAAATGACAAAAGACCCGCTGTTCTTGGCCGTCACCCGCCCCGCTTTGTGGGCGGGTGTTCCCATTGAGGCGGGCGCGCTCATCATCATGGCGGGCGCAATCACGTTGGTTGGTTCGGGCAATCCTCTCTACGGCGGCGCGGCCGCCGTCGCGCTTTATGCGATGGCGCGGCTTATCGTTCGGCATGACGTGAACGCATTCCGGCTGATCTTCCTGTGGGGCCGGACCAAAGCGGCGAACCGGAACCGCGTCTTTTGGGGTGGGTCGAGCTACACGCCGCTGCCGCTCTACGGAATCAAGCGAAAGGGATTTGGTCGTGGTGTTCGGTAAGAGCGCGCTCGCGGAGAAGGTGCCTTTTGACAAGGCCAAGCGGGAGGAAATGCCCGAGAAATTCTTGCCGTATTCGCGGCATGTCAATGAGCATGTGGTCGCCCTCGATAACGGCGATCTGATGCTCATGCTCGAACTGGATGGACGGCCCTTCGAGACTTCGGACGTGCGCGATCTGAACGATTGGCACACGCGCCTCAACGGGGTCTGGCGCAATATTCATGACGAGCGGCTTTCGATCTGGACGCACATGTTGCGGATGCGCGTGCGCGACTATCCAGGCGGCACGTTCCGCTCGCATTTCGCCGCGAAGCTCGATCAAAAATACTATGAGCGGATGACGGCCGAACGCATGTTCCGCAACCGCTTCTTCATGACGGTCGTGATCCGCCCAACAGCAAACGCGACTGACAAGCTGATGGATTTCCTGCGCAAGAAGCAGGAGGACAAGAACGCCAATATCGCGGAAGCTCTAGAGCTGCTGGAAGACAAGGTGCGCGATCTGGAAAAGCTGCTGCTGCGCGTTCGCCCGCGCCGTGTCGGCATCTATGAGCACCGGGGTCTCCTGTTCTCCGAACCGCTGGAAATATTGAACCAGGTGATGACCGGGCGCTATCGGCGCTGTCCTCTGGTCCGTGGCCGTCTCGGCTCGGCGCTCTATGCGAGCCGTGCCATCATCGGTGCTGAGACATTTGAGGTCCGCGACGCCGATCATTCGATGTTCGGCGGCATTTTCGGCATTCGCGAGTATCCGTCATCGACAACGCCGCGCCAGTTTGAATCGCTGCTTTCGGTCGATTTCAGCCTCGCCATAACGCAGTCGTTCACGTTCCTGTCGCGCACAGCGGCAACAGAACGGTTTCGGCTTCGCCAGACCCAAATGGCGAACGCCGGTGACAAGGCGATCAGCCAGATGGATGAGCTGATCGACGCGGCCGACGATTTGCAATCGAACCGCTTTGTGCTGGGGGACCATCATTTCACGCTGACGGTGTTCGCGGAAGATTTGAAGAAGCTGCGCGATAACATGTCGATCGCGCGCGCTGCGCTGGCCGATACGGGCATGGTCGCCGCCCGTGAAAGCGCCGCGCTGGAAGCTGCCTATTGGTCGCAGCTGGTCGGCAACTTCGCGTGGCGGGCGCGCCCTGCGCCGATCACGTCCTATAATTTCTCGGCCTTCTCACCGTTCCATACGTTCCCGGCAGGGCACGAGGACGGCAATCATTGGGGGCCTGCGGTCGCGCTGCTCAAGACAAGCGCGCGCAGCCCATATTACTTCAATTTCCATTCGGCGGACCTGGGCCATTCGATGGTCATTGGTCCATCGGGCGGCGGCAAGACGGTGCTGGTCAACTTCCTGATGGCGCAGCTCGAAAAGTTCAACGCACGCCATATCTTCATCGACAAGGATCAGGGCGCGGAGATTTTTGTTCGCGCCAGTGGCGGCACCTATCTAGCGCTGCGGAACGGAGAACCTACGGGCTTCGCTCCGCTCAAGGCGCTCGACAATACGGCTTCTCATCGCGCGTTCCTCGGTCGCTTCATCCGCCAGCTGGTCAAGCAAGAGGGTGCGCCGATCACGGTGCAGGAATCGCACCTGATCGACGATGGCATTGAAGCCGTGATGAAGCTGCCGCGCGAGCAACGCTCGCTGTCGGCGCTGCGGACCATGCTCGGTATGTCGGACTCGGGCGGCGTCGGCGCGCGCCTGGTCAAGTGGACCTCCGAGGGGAACCTTGGCTGGGTTTTCGATAATGAGGAAGATTCCATGTCGCTCGAAGCCCGTTTCGTGGGCTTCGATATGACCGACTTCCTCGAAAACGCGGAAATCCGCACGCCGGTCATGCTCTACCTGTTCGAGCGGATAGACGCGCTCCTGACAGGCGAGCGCATGGTGATTGCGATTGACGAATTTTGGAAGGCGCTGGCCGATCCGGCGTTCACAGCATTTGCGCAGGATGGCCTCAAGACATACCGCAAGCGCAACGCGTTCCTCGTCTTTGCAACGCAGTCGCCTGCAGACGCGCTGCGGTCCACGATCAGCCATTCGATCTTGGAGCAGGTAGCGACGAAAATCTTCCTGCCCAATCCGTTCGGCCAGCGCCGGGATTACATCGAAGGCTTCTCGCTGTCGGAGGCGGAATTTAAGCTGGTGCGCGAAGAGCTGTCGCCGGAAAGCCGCAAATTCCTTGTGAAGCAGGGCCATGACTCCGTTGTGGTCGGCCTGGATCTCATTGGCATGGACGATGAACTGGCCGTGCTGTCGGGGCGCGCTGAGACAACGGGCGTGGCCCGCGAAGTGATTGCCGAATTGGGCAATGATCCGAAGCTCTGGTTGCCGGAATTTCACCGGCGCCGGCGCCCAAGCTGAAAGGAGTGAGACTATGAAGCAGCTTTTCTTGGCGGCTGTGTCGATCGGGAGCCTTGCGGCCGCGACGCCAGCCAGTGCGCAGGGTATCCCTGTGTTCGATAGCACGTCCGTGCTCAAGCATATCGAACAAATCCAGAAGACCATGCAGATGATCGAGCAAGGTCGCCAGCAGATTGCGGAAGCGCAGCAGCTCTACCAAGGGTTGAACCAGCTGACCGATGTTTCCTCGATCGCCAACCAGCTCAAGACGGATTCGCTTCGCACGCTCGGCGTCGATGTGAACTCGCTCGAACGCATGGCGCGCGGCGATTTTGGCGGCGGCGGCAGCTATGGCGGGCGATCTGATGCGATCTATCAGGACATGCTCGAACGTCTCGGCGTGTCCGCGAATGGCGATCAGACTGATGTTCGCTATCAGTCCGCGCGCTCGATCGCGATGGACAAGGCCATGGCCGAAGGGATGGGCGAAGCGGCCACATCGCGTGGCGAAGGCCTGGAAGAGCTGCGCAGCCGCCTAGCTTCGGCATCAACGGCCAAGGAAGTCGCTGACCTTCAAGCGCGCATCCAGCTTGAAAGCGCGTCCATGATGAACGACCAGCTCCGCGTCGATGCCATGGAGCGGGCGCGTCGGGCCGAACAAGCGGCCAAAACGGCGGAAGCCCTCTCCAGCTATTCCCGCGATCGTGAAGAGCAACTGGCCCGCGCGCGGGCAGCGGCGGGAATGTAAGAATGCGGAAGATGGCCTTAGTAGCATTGAGCGCAGCCGGCATAATCGCCGGCTGCCAACGCGCACCCGTTTTCCCTGAAATCCTCATGACCTACCACGACGTGGAATGGCTCAAAGCCAACGAAGATCAAATTCCGGTGATCGTATCGGAGTGCGACAAGATCATGAACAGCGAACTCAAACAATCCGATCTTCCCATTCCCGTCGCCAAGAATTGCGGAGGCATCAAGTCTGCCATCGCCTCGATCAAATATTCCCGTGACCGAGAAGATCAGATGGCTCGCGCACGCAAAGCGGCGGGAATGTGACAGCTCGAAGGTCGATTGAATAATAACGCGGAGCGATCTGGTGGAATACGATCTATTCACGAATGCCTATCAGGGCTTTGTCAACGAACTCAACTCGTCTGTGGTTTCAAACTACGCTGGGTTTGTTGGCTGGATCGCTGGGCCGCTCCGCACGGGAATGGTGATTTATATCATACTGCTCGGCTACGCTATCATGCGCGGTGCTGTGCAATACCCATTCCGCGAATACGTCTATCGCTCCCTAATGCTCGCTGCACTTTATTGGGCTGTGACAAGCCTTTACGGGGCATCAATTGCACAAATGATCGTGACGGGGCTGCCTAATGAGTTTGCCTCAATCATCGGGAACTCGCCAAATGGCGTCGGTGGGTCGTTTGATACGATGTGGGCGCGCGTCGATGTTGCTCTGATAGGGATGCAGGATGCCACCAAGGAATATGCTGAGCAGAACGCCAGCATGTGGGATTTGCAGGGGGCAGCGACTGCGATCATCCTGTGTATCGGCGCAACCATCATCATCTTGCTAACCGCTGTAGCCGCGTTGTTCGCGCTCGCGGTTGGCTTTGTGATCGTGCTCTATGCGCTGTTCGCGCTCGCCTGTCTGGCGGTGGTTGGTCCGATCTTCGTCGGGGCGCTCCTCTTCGATTCCACCAGAAGCTACTTCTTCTCGTGGCTCGGTAGCGTCCTGAATTTCTTGATGCTGTCCTTGTTCGCGCTGTTGCTGGTGCTCGTCGTCGCCAACGTCGCGGAATCCGCAACAGCATCCTTCGACGGTCAGTTTGAGCACGTTTGGGACACATGCGTTCGCATCATCGCCTTCTACGTCCTCGCGTGCTTCTTCTTCCTACAAATCCCCGGAATTGCGGCCTCGCTGGGTGGCGGTGCTGCTGCGATGGTATCGCAGTTCGGTAACGCCGTGATGAGCGGGGGCGGGGCTGTGGCAACGGGCGCAGGCCACGCGGCCAGCGATGCCCGCGCCATGGGGGCCAGCATGGGTCGGGGCTTCTCGTCGGCGGTTCGCCGTTGGCGCAACCGAAACACAATCACCAGAGCTTGAGGGAACGAATATGCGCAAGTTGCTTGGACTCGGAATCTGCCTGGCGCTGGCGGCCTGCGCCGGTCAGCCCGTCAAAAAACCAGCCAAATGCGAGGGGCCGATGCGGCCCGCAAATCCGCATGGGCTTACCCTTCCCTCGATCCCGGATCAGGCCGCGCAGCGAACCGCCCCGGCGAATGTGGACGTGTTCAACCAGGGCGCACCGGCAACGCCGGACGCTGCCCCGGCAGACCCTGCCACTCCGGGCAATGAACAGTCGGACGCATCGCGGGCGGTCGAAGTGCCGCGTCTAAGCGCCTCGCTGCGCGGCCCGATCTACTCGAATTGCTGAGGTGTTACGATGGCAGTTGGTATTCCAAAGGACGAGCTGAAAGCCTATTTTGAAGAGGCTGCAAGCTGGGAACGTGACAAGCTTGCGGCGGCCGAGCGCTCCAAAAAGCTGGCGTGGGTCGTCGCTGGCGTTGCTGGCGCCCTGGCGACTGCTGGCGTTGTGGCCGTTGCAGCCCTGACGCCTCTGAAAACGGTCGAGCCATATGTTATCACGGTGGACCGTAACACGGGCGAGGCGTCGATCGCCGCCAAGCTCCACGGTGACGCGACGATCACCTATGACGAGGCGGTCCGTAAGTATTTCCTCGCTACCTATGTCCGCTATCGCGAAGGCTGGATAGCGGCCGCTCGCGAAGAATATTTCGATGCGGTCATGGTCATGTCGGCGCGGCCCGAACAGGATCGGTGGTCACGCTTCTACAAGACCGACAATCCCCAAAGCCCGCAAAACATCCTTGCGAACCGCACTGATGTTTTTGTCGAGATCAAGCGGGTGTCGTTCCTGGGCGGCAACGTCGCGCAGGTCTATTTTACCAAGGAATCTGTGACCGGCTCGAACTCGACCAAAACCGATGCCGTCGCGACCATCAAATACAAGGTCGATGGCACGCCGAGCAAGGAAGTGGACCGCTTCAAGAATCCGCTTGGCTATCAGGTCGAGAGCTATCGCGCTGACGTGGAGGTGCCCCAATGACCGTGTTGAAGTGGAGCGCCCCGTTTGCGCTCGCGATCGCGCTGGCTGCGTCGCCGGCGATGGCCGAAGAAACGCCCCATGCGACGGTGCTCGATCACCGGGTTCGTGAAGCGAACTACAATGATCGGCAAGTCTATGAGATTCCGGGCGTGTTCCGCATCGCCACGGAAATCGTCTTCGCCAAGGATGAAGTGGTCGAGCATGTGGCGCTGGGCGATACCGTGTCCTGGGAAGTCGCACCGGCTGCCAATTCGCTCTTTATCAAACCGCGCGAGCGCGCGGGTCGCACGAACCTGACGGTCATAACCCGTTCGCGCTATGGCCCGCGCAGCTACCGCTTCGCTCTGTCGCCAACGCAGCGGGGCAGCGGCTTCTATACGGTCGTTTTCCGCTATCCTGAACAGGAAGCAGCGGAAGCGCAGGCGCAAGCCGCAATGGCCCAGCTGGCCCAGCTGAAAGCCATGGAACGCGGCGCGGTGAAGTCCGCGCTCGATATTGGCGTGCTGGAAGGCACGCGCAACGCCGACTACATCATGCAAGGATCGACCGCCATCCAGCCCTCCGAAGTGTCTGACAACGGACAGTTCACGGTAATGCGCTTTCCCAACCAGCGTGAGTTGCCGGCGTTCTTCATCGTCAATCCTGATGGATCGGAAGCCATCGCCTCCTTCGATGTGCGCGATGAATATGTGGTGCTGCACGGGGTTTACAGAACAATCCGGCTGCGCCGGGGCCTCGAAGTGCTCTGCATCCACAATCAGAAAACCGACTATTACGGGCGCGATCCCAAAACTGACACGGCCTCTGGCCTGGTCGAGCGAACCACGGGGGTTCAATAAAATGGCTGCGAACGATCATGACAACGCGCCGCATGGCGACAACATCATTTCGCAGGGCGAGACGGTCGAAAACCGGCCCCTTGCATCAGAGCCGGTGCCCGATCCGGAAGACATTGAGCGGCAAAGCGAACGTCAGGCCAAGATTGCCGCCCTTCCGAACAGGTCGATCGACCCCAAAAAGGCGGTCGTTCTCGCGGCGGTGGCCTGCGGCGCGATTGTGCTCGGTTTTAGCACCATCGACGCAATGCGGAGCGATCCAACCGAAAAAGCCGAGAAAGCGGAAAAGCCGGATGAAAGGCAGCTCGCCAACTACGATCCGAAGTCAATCATAGCCCCAACGCTTGCCGATGCGCCGAATGATCCGAACGCGCCGGTGCCCATGACGGAAGTGCCGGCGCTTGATGGAAGCCAAGCGCCCCGCACAGCCGGTGCAAGCGGTCGCCCCCAAAAGTCTGAGGGGCAAGTCATCGCAGAGGCGCAGCGCCGCGCCGGAATTATGGCCTATGGTGGCGAAAACGGCGGTGGGGTCGGCGGAGCGGTGGCAGCTGCCACCGGCCTGCCCATGGGCGGCGGCACAGGAGGACAGGGCGCGCAGTTGCTTGGCGCGTCGGCCGATGGCGATGGACAGGGCGGATCGCGCCGGACCAATCTCGAAAACATGCGCCAGACCTCGCAAATTGATCGGGTTTCAGGCCGCGACATTGGCAACCGCGATATGCTGATCCTCGCAGGGTCGTTCATTCCGTGCGTGCTGCAAACGGCGATGGATTCCAGTCAGCCCGGATATGTCAGCTGCATCATTCCCCGCGACATTTATTCGGACAACGGCCGCGTCGTTCTGCTGGAAAAGGGAACGCGCGTCCTGGGCGAATATCAAACCGGCGTCCAGCGCGGCAAATATCGTCTCTTTGCGGTATGGAACCGCGCGGTCACGCCTCGCGGCGTGGCGATCGACGTAGGCTCGCCCGCCAGCGATGCGCTTGGCCGTTCAGGCATGGCAGGCGGCGTGAAGAACTTTTTTTGGGAACGCTTTGGGGCGGCGTTGCTGTTCAGCTCGCTTAACGATGCCGCCTCGATCGCCGCCTCGGAAGTCTCCGACGCGGATAATGTCACTCGGGTTCCCAGCCAAGCGTCGGACACGATCTTGCGGGACACGATGCAGATTCAGCCGGTGCTTCGCATCAATCAGGGCGCGGAAGTGGGGATCATGGTCGCGCGCGACTTCGATTTCTCCAACATCTACGGCCTTCGGCTTCGGCGCGGCCAATGAGCAATACGGCTGTCCTCGAAAACGCCTTGCTGCCGTTGCGCCCTCTGCTCGCGCGTGAGGACGTAACGGAGCTGGTGATTAACAAGGCTGGCGAGGCGGCAATTGAAACGCGCGATGGGTGGTCCTGGGAGACATTGCCCGACCTGAATGAAAAGTCGCTGCTCGCGCTCGCGCGGGCAGCGGCGGCTTTCACGCATCAGGACATAAGCCAGTCCACGCCGATCTGCTCCACAATCCTCCCCAGCGGCGAGCGTGTGCAGCTGGTTGTGCCGCCTGCTGTCCCTGCCGGCACAGTGTCCATCACCATCCGCAAGCCGTCATCGGTGACGTTGACGATGGAGGATTTCGAGCGCGGTGGGCTGTTTAGCGAGACGAAGATCGCAACCCGGCAAGTCTCGCCGCTCGATGTTGAATTGCGCGATCTGCTCGACGCAGGGAAGCACGTCGAATTTTTCCAGAAGGCGGTCCAGGGCCGCAAGAATATCCTGATTTCCGGCGCTACCGGCTCGGGAAAGACGACGCTCTCTAAAGGGCTGATCCAGCTCATTCCGCCGCATGAGCGGCTGCTGACGATCGAAGACACGCGCGAATTGGTCGTTCCGCATCGCAACGTGGTCCACATGCTCTACGCGAAGGACAAGCAGGGCACCGCGAAAATCTCTGCAAAGGATCTTCTGGAATCGGCCCTGCGTATGCGGCCTGACCGGATACTGTTGCAGGAGCTGCGCGACGGCACCGCGTTCTTCTATCTCCGCAACGTCAACTCAGGCCACCCCGGCTCGATCACGACGATCCATGCGGACTCGGCCGAACTCGCGTTCGAACAGCTGACATTGCTGGTCAAGGAAAGCGAGGGCGGCGCCGATCTGGCCCGTGACGACATTCGCAGCCTGCTCAAGCTGCTGGTTGATGTGGTCGTGCAGACCAAGAAGGTCGAAGGCCGCTTTCGCGTGACGGAGATATATTTTGATCCAGAAAACAGGCTCTAACAGGCTCGCACTGGCCCTTGTCCTCCTTCCGATCACGCTCCTGCTGATCGGCCTGCTGACCGGCACGGTGGCGTGGTTCTTCCTCAAGATGCCCGCCGCGGCCTACGATCCGCTCACCCTTCCCGGCTTCTTCTGGTATTATCGGCATGATCCTGTCGTGACCGAAGCGCTTTGGCGAGGCGCGGTCATCGGCGTGCCGCTGCCGGTGTTGCTCATGGCGATCGTCTTGCGGCCGAAAAAGAACCTTCACGGCGAGGCGCGTTTCGCGCGCGAAGGTGAAATCCGCAAGGCGGGCCTTCGCGCGAAAAAGGGCATTGTGCTCGGCCGCGTCCGCAATGGCTTTTTCCGCAACGGCTTTCTCATGGTGGGCAAGATGGAGCATGTATTGCTCGAAGCCCCGACCGGATCGGGCAAGGGCGTCGGCATCGTCATTCCCAATCTGTTGCAATGGCCGGATTCGGTTGTCGTGCTCGATATTAAGCGTGAGAACTACGAAATCACGGCGGGTTTCCGCCGCAAGGGCGGCCAAAAGGTTGTGCTGTTCAACCCTACGGACAGGGAAGGCCGCACGGCCCGCTACAACCCGCTCAGCTATATCAACAGGTCCGACCCGATTGAGGTCCTGGTCGAATTGCAGAAGATCGCCACGATGCTCTTTGTGCCCCCGGAGAAGGGCGAGGCATTCTGGACGGAATCAGCCCGCACGGCCTTTGTCGGCATAGCATCGTGGATCGCGGCCAAGCCTGAACGTCCCTTCTCGTTTGGCGAGATCTACCGGACCATCACGATGCCGGGGATGAAGGCATTCTTCGCCAAGGAAGCCGGCGATGGTGCGCTATCGGAAGGGTGCCGCGCTGCGTTGAGCGATTTTACGTCCAGCGCAGACAACACATTCACCGGCATTATCCAGACCGTCACCTCCAAGCTCAATCTCTGGATCAATCCGATTGTCGATCGCGCGACGGCCGAAAGCGACTTTTCCCTGACGGACCTTCGCCGCATCCCGACCTCGATCTATCTCGGTGTCTCGCCGGATGAACTCGATAGGGTCGCGCCGCTCTACAATCTGTTTTTCCAACAGCTGATCGACCTCAACACGCGGCAACTGCCCGACGATGGTGAAAAGCTATCCGTGCTGCTCATTCTGGACGAATTTGCGCGGCTCGGCCGCGCCCAGGTCATTGCCAATGCGTTCTCCTATGTGCGCGGCTATGGGCTGCGTCTGCTCCCCGTCATCCAGTCCCGCTCCCAGCTGCGGAATGTCTATGGTGAGCATGGCGCGGACGAAATCGTATCAAACTGCGGGGTCGAAATTGCTTTCACGCCGAAGGAGCTGCGGGTCGCAAAGGAACTGTCCGAACGCCTCGGCTATCTTGGTCAGGATGCGGAAAGCCGGTCCCTGACGATACATGGATTGCTCGCCAATCGAAGCAAGACGATCTCCGAACAGCGCCGCGCGCTGATGCTCCCGCAAGAGCTGATGCAGCTGCCCGAAGACGATATACTCGTCATCCGGGGCGGCATCCCCGTCATTCGCGGGAAGAAAATCCGCTACTTCAAGGATGCCGTGTTCCGCTCGCGCTTGACGCCTGCGCCGGAAGTGCCGGCGCTGCCCAAGCCGGTCGCGCCGATCGCGGCCGTCGATGATCTGAGCGATGAAGAGCTGGCGGCTTTCAATGATTATTCCGCACTGGCCGATGACCAGGTGCAGGACATTCCCGAAGACGTTCTCGCCCTCGATCGCGATATGCCGAACCTGACAGTGAAGGACGGCAGCATGGCTTTCGATGAAATCAACTTCGACGACATTATTGGTCCCGACCCGACGAAAGAGGAGTGGGAAGGTCAGCGCCGGGATCTAGTTCTGAGTGAAGGAGAAGAATATGGCCGATAATGACAACAGCGAACGCCAAGCAAAGACGCCGCGCTCCTACGAAATTCTTGGCCCTGGGAACAGCAAGGAAACCTTTGCGAGATTCCCCGATGCCATGAAGGCATTTGCCAAGCTGGAAAACCAATATGACCACGCGCTGACGATGCAGAAAGGCGGAAAAACCGCTTATCTGGCGTCCACGGATTGGCGCAATGATGGGTCCACGCCGGTTGCGCAATATCTGACGCCGGCTGTCGAAGAGTATAATAAGGCGCTGAAACGCGGAGCGCCTGCCGACGAATTGCGCGGACACGAAAGCAGAGTGCGGGCCGACCTTAATGCGTGGCCCCGGCAAGCGAAGCGCGAAGCGGCTCCGACCGCATCGGCCGATAAATCGCTCAATATCCATGAGGGTGAGCGAGCCAGGGCGGAGAGCAAAGACGGTGCTGCGCCCGCGAAAGCTGAGGTTCCATCGAAGGCAGCGCCAAAGGATGACAAGCAAGTTGACGACACACGCTTGGCTCTGCCCACGCAGCTCGAACGCAAATATCTGCGCGTTGGGAATGATCTTTTCCGTAGCGGCCGCGATGACAAGCCCGATATGTCGATCAAGGGCCAAGACGGCATTCGCATCAACAAGGACTATGCCATTGGCGATGCTATCGCGATCGCGAAGCACAATGGCTGGCAGTCGATCCGTGTTCATGGAAGCGACGAATTCAAGAAGGCGGTCTATCTGGAAGCGGCGCGATCGGGGGTCGAAGTGAAAGGGTTCAAGCCGTCTGAACAGCTTAAACTTGAGGGAGAAAGGCTGGCGGCGCGAGATAAGGCCCGCGAAGCACAAGACCCGGCAAAGAGAGCGAGCATGGCAAAGCAAGACCCCTCAGAATCTCGTGCTGCGGCCGAACAGTTCCGGCGCAATTCGCATCGGGATAATGCGGCCAACCCGCAATTCAAGGCCGCGCAATCGCACGTCCTGGCGGCAGCGATCGAAGCGAAAACCCGGTTCACCCAAAAGGAAGACAGGGATCGCTTCATAGAGCGGGCCAAGGAAACTGTCGCCAAGCGTATTGAGGTTGGCGCGCCGGTCCCTGCTGCCCGTTTCGAGCAACAGCGCCAGAACGAGGCTACCCGCATAGCGCGCGAGGATTTGACGCTGCGCCAGCAGGAAAGGAAGCCGTCACGCTCGCGCTAAGTGCATGGCACATGCTTTTTGGAAACAGGAAACCGCACGATGAACATTCCCCGGCCTGATCCGGTGCCATCGAGAGGCGTGTCCGATCTCGATCGTCACATTGAAACCTTGCTTCGCGTGATTCATTCCAGAAACCTCGCTTGGTCTGATCTAAGCGAAGTGGGTAAACAGGTAGAACGCCCTCTGACGGACGTTGAGCAATTGCTTACAAATGTGGGCGACGACGCCCATGAAATCACCCTTGCTACCGAGACGATCATAACAGCCCTCAAGCTGCAACGTGATGCGCTCGCGATCCAAAGCTCTCGCCGTAGAGCACGCTTCGGCTCGATGCTCCTGCTCATGATCCCCGTGTTCTTCGTAGGTTTGATGATTGGCGCATCATACGGGATAGATGAAGGTCGGGCGCGGGAGCGTGAAGCCTTAAAGTATCCGATGATACCCCAGCTGTCCGTAGATCGTGGCAGGCTCAAAACTGACGGAAGGTAGAGCGGTGGCAGCTGCCACCGCTTGCGATCTCTTGATGGGCTATGGCCTCATGAGGCACGATGAAGAAATCTGACAGGGCAAAGAAACAAACCGCCAAGGTAATCGAGGCGGCTGCACGCGCCCATGAAGCTCTCGATTATTTCAACGGCAACGTCACAAATCCGTTCGATGAGTTAACATGGCCCAGTATTGCCGAAGGTTATCTTCTAGTCGCGCAGAAGGCGGTATCAGACGCCTTGGTCGCTTTGGAACGCGCAAACAGCGTTGGCTGGACCAAGCACGGCCAGTAAGGGGGCCTCGCAGAATCTGGTCGTAAACGTACGCGAGCCGCTGATGTCTGAATCACCGGCTCTGTTGCAAAGATTGGCGGCAGTCAGAGGTAGGCTGTCGCTCTG
>NZ_JNAC01000008.1:0-86435 GCF_000722555.1 Sphingobium sp. DC-2
GCTCCACCTTCTCAGGAGTTGGAGCCTCCGACAAACCCGGCGCGGTTCACACCGTTCTATGGGCGGTCTTGAATGTCGATACCTTAGACGAGGCAAAACAGGTGTTAGCCTCTCGAGAAGGGATCTCGCAGACCAACATCAAATACAGCATAGGTTGGTGGACTCCTGCTGGCGCATCTCTTCACCCCGGAGCTGCCGCAGTTGGGGAGTGGGCCGGAGCACGCCAGATAAAGGGTGTGGTGTGGACAGGTCTCAAACCGAAAATCGGTAATGACTATCGCATTCCTACGCGCGATGAGGTCCTTCAACACCTAGTTGGCTTGGAAGGGGTCGAACAGACCGCAGCCGAAGATTACGTCCGTCGTGCCCCACGCCAGATCATGACGCCGTATCGAACGGCAATTGAAAAGGCTCTTGGCTGGACCGCGACTGGGCAATTGTAGATTGCCCAAGCTACCGACCAAATGAGCACCTTTGATGCGACTAAGGCATATTTTGCTCCACCATCCAATCACGGGATGATCCGCCTTCGGAGAAGCGAACTTTTATTTTTGTCACTTACCGCTAGCCCTCAGGCGCCATTTTGGAGGGCTATAGCGTAGGTGTAGTTCTCCGTTTCATCGGCTTCGGCCCGCCATTTACCTGGAAAATCAAGTGCCGGAAACAGTCGGCGGTCCGTGCGCTTGCGAGCAGCGCCGACGCGTTTTCTGGGCTGTTCCTCCCTTGCGAGAGGGCATGGCAGTGACAGAGACGGCTTGGGTGCTTAATGGCTTCAGGCGCAACGGCATAAGGAGATGACGCATGCAAAGGTTCAGCGGCAAGTCCGTCGTTATCACCGGCGGTTCCAGCGGGATTGGCCTCGCGGCGGCCAGGCGGATCGTGGAGGAAGGCGGGTCGGTGCTTGTCACCGGGTCGAACAGCGCCCGGCTGGAAAGCGTCCGCGATCAGATTCCGGGCGTCCACCTTCTGGTAAACGATGCGGCGAAGCCCGAAGCAGCCGAAGCGCTGGCGGAGGAAGCAGCGCGGCTGTTCGGAAAGATTGACGGGCTGTTCCTGAATGCAGGGGTGGGAGCAGGAGCGCCGCTGGGCATGATAAGCGCCGATCTTTACCGCAACCTGATGGACGTCAATGTCGGCGGCCCGCTGTTCGCCACGCAGGCGCTGGCTCCGGTGCTGCGGGATGGCGGGTCCATCCTGGTCACCGCCTCGATCGCGAAGGACAAGGGCATGGAGGCAAGCGCTCTCTATTCAGCGACCAAGGGAGCGGTGCGGTCGATGGTGCGCGGCTTCGCCCGCGAACTCGCGCCACGGCAGATCCGCGTCAACACGCTGAGCCCCGGCCCGATCCGCACCGACTTCTTCAACCGGCTGGGCTTGCCGGAAGAACATGCGGCGACGATCGAGGAGCATATGGCCGCGAGCACGCCGCTGGGACGCATGGGCACGGCCGAGGAAGCCGCCGCCGTCGCCCTGTTCCTGCTGTCGGACGAGGCGAGCTATGTCACGGGGTCGGACTATTTCGTGGATGGTGGCGCGGCGCAACTGTAAGGCGGCAGCGGATGGTGATGGCATAGCCCCGCTGCCGGGCTGACAGGAGAAGTGGCATGAGGGCGATCGGTTTCCGGCAGGGCGGCAGCCTGGACCGTGAGGATGCGCTGCTGGACCTGGAGGTTCCCAAGCCGGTCCCCGGACCGCGCGACCTGTTGGTGCGTGTGCGGGCGGTATCGGTGAATCCGGTGGATACGAAGGTCCGGGCAGGCGCGAAGCCGTCAGGAGAGCCGATGATCCTGGGCTATGACGCGGCTGGCGTGGTGGAGGCGGCCGGGTCCGATGTCACGCTGTTCGCGCCAGGCGACGAGGTGTTCTATGCCGGAACGATCAAGCGGCCGGGGACCAATGCGGAACTGCATGCGGTGGACGAACGCATCGTCGGCCGCAAGCCGCGATCGCTGGATTTTGCCGAGGCGGCCGCGCTGCCGCTGACTGGCCTGACCGCATGGGAACTGCTGTTCGACCGGCTGCGCGTGCCGCGCGGCGGGGGTGAGGGGCAGGCGATCCTGATCGTCAACGGCGCCGGGGGCGTCGGATCGATGCTGGTTCAACTCGCCCGGCAACTCACTGGCCTGCGGGTGATCGCCACCGCATCGCGAAGCGAGACGGTCGCCTGGGCCACGCAGATGGGCGCGCATGATGTCATCGACCATCGCAAGCCGTTGCACGAGGAACTGGCGAGGATCGGCGTCAAGGCGGTCAACTTCGTCGCCAGCCTTGCCGCCAGCGACAAGCATCTGGCGATCTACCCCCGCATCATCGCGCCGCAAGGGAGCCTGGCGGTCATCGACGATGTGAAGGCGTTCGACATTGCTGGCCTGCGGCAGAAGGCGATCACGGTGGCGTGGGAAGGCGTGTTCGTCCGGTCCATCTATGAAACGCCGGACATGATCGAGCAGCATCATATCCTTGGCGAGATCGCTCGCCTGATCGATGAGGGCATGCTGCACGGCACCATGACCCGCGACCTGGGGGAGATGAATGCCGCCACGCTCAAGGAAGCGCATGGGCTGGTCGAAAGCGGCGCGATGGTGGGCAAGCTGGTGTTGCGCGGCATTTCCGCCGGGTAAGGCGGGCAGGTTTCCGCCTGCCCTGAGCTGTTATTCTAATGAGAGAAGTAGAAGGCTTCGAGCAACTGGTTCCGGGGGGCCAGAGGGCCGCAGCGACATCCTTCTTAACCTATGTTCTGCGGGCAAGAAGCGGTTGGCAAAGAGGCGCAAATCGCGTGTATGATGGGACATTCTTCTATATAGTCCTTCTGTAAGAGAGCCCTTCGATCGATGATCCCGCAACAGGAAGAAGGTGACGGAGACGATCTCGACTTTCTGACCGGCGGGGGTGAGATGGGCGCGCGCATCCGGGCCCATGACTGGGCCAGCACGCCGCTCGGCCCGCCCCGGCTATGGCCCCAATCGCTGCGTTCCGCCCTGTCTATCTGCCTGCATTCCAGCTTTCCGACGGCGATCTATTGGGGTCCTGACCTGCGCATCCTCTATAATGATGCGTGGGCGCCGATTCCGGGCGAGCGCCACCCGGCCGCGCTGGGACAGCCCGCACAGCAGGTCTGGTCCGACATATGGGATGTCGTTAGCAGCGAGTTCGAGCTGGTGCGCCGGACGGGCGAGGGCTATTCGACCTACGACCAGATGCTGCCGATGGTGCGGGGCGGCGCGGTCCAGGAAAGCTATTGGGACTATAGCTTCACCCCCATACGCGGCGAGGACGGGTCGGTCGCGGGGGTCTTCAACCAGGGTCATGAAACCACCGGACGGGTGATGAGCGAGCGCCGGGCGGTGGCGGAGCGCGAGCGGCTGCGCCAGATGTTCGACCAGGCGCCGGACTTCATGGCCATGCTGCACGGCCCAGAGCATATAATGGAGCTTGCCAATCCTGCTTATCTCAAGCTGGTCGGCCGCACCGATATCATCGGCAAGCCAGCGCGCGAGGCGCTGCCCGAAGTCGAAGGGCAAGGCTATTTCGAACTGCTGGACAAGGTGTACGAGACCGGCGAATCCTATGTCGGCACGGCGGTTCCCGTCGAACTCAACCGCGCAGGCGGCGAGCCGGTGGAACGGCGCTTCGTGGACGTGGTCTACCAGCCGATCACCGATGCGCAGGGCCAGGTCACCGGCATTTTCGTCGAGGGATCGGACGTCACCGAACGCGTCCATGCCGAAGCGGAACTGCGCAGGAGCGAAAGCCGCCTTCGCTTCCTGAGCGAACTGGACGACAAACTGCGCACGTCGCATGACGCATCGGACGTGATGCGCCGGGCGGCGGAACATCTGGCGCAGCATCTCCACGCATCGCGGACGGCCTATGCGGACGTCGATGCGGACAATGACCGCTTCATCATTCGCGGCGACTATACCGCGCCGGGCGTCGCGAGTTCGGCCGGGACATACAGCCTTGACCTGTTCGGCCCCCGCGCCGCCGAGGGCATGCGCCTTGGCCGCACGCTCGTCATCAACGACATAGCGCGGGAACTGGCGCCGGGCGAAGGGCGCGAAATGTTCCTGTCGACCGGCATCGGCGCGATCATCTGCTGCCCGCTGCTCAAGGATGGGCAGCTCGCCGCAATGATGGCGGTCCATCAGTCGGACGCGCGCGAGTGGCAGCCCGAAGAGGTGTCGCTGGTGGAAGCCGCCGTGGAGCGGTGCTGGGCCTATATCGAGCGGGCCGGGGCGGAAGCGCGGCTGCGCGAACTCAACGAAACGCTGGAGCAGCGGGTCGCCGCGGCGCTCGCCGAACGCAAGGTCTTCGCCGACCTGTTCGAAACCACCAGCGCCCTTGTCCAGATACTGGACCGCGACTTCACATTCCTGGCCATCAATGCCGCTTCGGCGGAGGAATATCAGCGGGTTTTCGGTTTCCGCCCCGCGACGGGCGATAATCTGCTGACGCTGCTGGAAAGCACGCCGCGCCATTATGAGGGCGTCAAGCAGATGTGGAGCCGCGTGCTGGCGGGCGAGGCGTTCGGCCAGATATCGGAATTTACCGACGCGCAGGGCGCGCGCCACTGGTATGACATGAAGTTCGCGCCGGTGCGGTCGGCCGATGGCGAAATCGTGGGCGCGAGCCTGTTCGGATATGACGTCACCGCCCGCGTTCACGAGCAGCAGCAGCTCGCCAGGGCGGAAGCGGCCCGGCGGGAAGCGGACGCGCTGTACCGCGCCTATTTCGAGAATACGGCCGAGGCGCTGTTCGTCATCGGCGTGGCGGAAGATGGCGGCTTTTCCATTCAGGAACTCAATCCCGCGCACGAAGCGCTGACGGGCCTCAATTCGGCGGAACTGCGCGGCAGGCCGCTGGAGGAGCAGATCGGGCGGGAAGCGGCGGCGCAGGTTTCCGCCAATTACCGCCGGGCGGCCGCCGCGCGGGAGCCGGTCAGCTATCGCGAGGTGATCGACCTGCCCGCCGGGCGCAAGCATTGGGATACGGTGCTGGTGCCGGTCAGGGACGCGAGCGGCCGCGTCAGCCGGATCATCGGCAGCTCACGCGATGTCACCGCGCGGGTGCAGGCGGAAGAACAGCTGCGGCAGAGCCAGAAGCTGGAGGCCATGGGCAGCCTGACGGGCGGGGTCAGCCATGATTTCAACAATCTGCTGTCGCCCATCATCGGCGCATTGGACCTGCTCCAGCGCCGGGGCGTCGGAACCGGGAGGGAGCAGCGGCTGATCGACGGCGCGTTGCAATCGGCGGAGCGGGCGCGGGTGCTGGTGCAGCGCCTTCTGGCCTTTGCGCGGCGGCAGCCCTTGCAGGCGATCTCCGTCGATATCCGCGAACTGGTGCAGGGGATGGCGGACCTTATCGCATCGACCACCGGCCCGCAGATCAAGGTCGTGGTCGATGTCGCGCAGGACCTTCCCAGCGCGGTCGCCGATCCCAACCAGTTGGAAATGGCGCTGCTCAACCTGTCGGTGAACGCGCGCGACGCCATGCCCGATGGCGGCGTGCTGCGCATTTCGGCAGTGAAGGAAGAGATTGGATCAGGGCACGCCACCGGCCTGCCGCCCGGCCCCTATGTCCGGCTGTCCGTCGCGGACACGGGCACCGGCATGGACGCCGAAACGCTCAAGCGCGCGATCGAGCCCTTTTATTCGACCAAGGGCGTGGGCAAGGGCACGGGGCTGGGGCTGAGCATGGTCCATGGGCTGGCGGCGCAGCTTGGCGGCGCGCTGACGATCGCCAGCGAACCGGGGATCGGCAGCAACATCGAACTGTGGCTGCCCGCGGGCGGCGAGCCTGTTCCCGCGCAGGCGGAGACTGCCGAACCGGCCGTCCGTCCGGGCCGCAAGGGCACCACCCTGCTGGTGGACGACGAAGCATTCGTCCGGGCGAGCACGGCGGACATGCTGGCCGAACTGGGGTTCGACGTGGTGGAGGCAAGCTCGGCCGAAGAGGCCCTGCACAGGCTGTCGGACGGATTGACCCCGGACCTGATCGTGACCGATCACCTTATGCCGGGCCGTTCAGGGAGCGACCTCGCCATGGAGGTGCGAAGCCGCTGGCCCAGCCTGCCCGTTCTGCTGGTGTCGGGCTATGCCGAAACGGACGGGGTCGCGCCGGACCTGACGCGGCTGGTCAAGCCATTCCGGCAGGCCGACCTTGCCGCCTGCATCGCCGAACTGACGGGAAATGAGGCGGGGTCGGGAACCGGGGAGACATAAGCACCGAATTTCGCTGGGCCTGTGCGGCAAGCACGTATAGGCCATGTCCATCCAACGCCAGAGGGCCCCTATCGATGATCACGCTCCATCATCTCGTCTATTCCCGATCGACCCGCATCATCTGGGCGCTCGAAGAATTCGGGCTGCCCTATGAACTGGTGGTGCATCAAAGATTGCCCAGCTTCCGCGCGCCGCCGGAACTCGCCGCCGTCCACCCGTTGGGCAAGGCCCCGGTCATCGTCGACAACGGGCTGACCATCGCTGAATCGGCGGCCATATTGTCCTACCTCAACGATCGTTATGGCGATGGCCGCCTGGCTCCGCCCGCCGGAAGCGATGCGCGGGTGATCCACGACGAATGGCTCCATTATGTCGAAGGCTCCGCCGCGCTGCCGGTCATGCTGAACCTGATCGGGGGCGTCACTGGCGGCTTGCAGGGAGCGATGGCGGCCTTTGCCGAGTCCGAACTCGCCAAGACCATCGGCTATATCGCGCAGGGCGTGGGGGATGGCCCCTGGCTGATGGGCGATCAGTTCACGATCGCGGACATTCACCTCGCCTATCTGCTCGAACTGGCGGAGAGCGCGGGCCTGCTGGCCGATCATGCGAACCTGCGCGCCTATGTCGAACGGTTCCGGGCCCGCCCTGCCTATCAGAAGGCGATTTCCGCCGGGGGGCCAGTGGTCTATCCGCGTCAGGCGTCATGAACGGCCAGCCGGGCTAGCCCTGCCGGTGCGCGACCGTTACGCCTGCCCCGCATGAGCACCGTCAGACCTCTCGCCCGCCCCTTTTCCATGATGCGCGCCTTCCTGAAGACGGAGGCGTCGGGCGGCATCATCCTGATCATGGCCGCGATCGCGGCCATGGCCGTCGCCAATTCGCCCCTGTCCGAAAGCTATTTTTCGGCGCTCCACCATCATGTCGCGGGGATGAGCCTGCTGCACTGGATCAATGACGGGCTGATGGCGCTGTTCTTTCTGGTGGTGGGGCTGGAGATCAAGCGGGAACTGCTGGACGGCCAGCTTTCGCGATGGCCCGATCGCATCCTGCCCGGCGTCGCGGCGGCGGCGGGCGTCACCGTCCCGGCGATCATCTACATCCTCTTCAACAGCGGCCAGCCCGGCGGCCTGCGCGGCTGGGCGATACCGGCGGCGACGGACATCGCCTTCGCGCTGGGCGTGCTGGCGCTGCTGGGCAGCCGCATTCCTTCCTCGCTCAAGATTTTCCTGACGGCGGTCGCGATCATCGACGACCTGATCGCCGTGATCATCATCGCCCTTTTCTACACGGCCGAATTGAAGCTGCTGCCGCTGGCAGGCGCGGCGCTGGGGCTGGCGGTGCTGGCTTATTGCAACCGGCGGGGCGTCAACAGCCTGATCCCCTATGCAGCCGTGGGAATAGCGGTATGGGCCTGCGTACTGCAATCGGGCGTGCATGCGACGCTGGCGGGGGTGGCCGTCGCCATGACGGTGCCGCTGGCGCGGACGCCGGGGCGTCCCGACGACCAGCTTTCCCCCCTTTCCCGCATGGAACATAAGCTGCACCCGTGGGTCGCCTATGCCATCGTGCCGCTGTTCGGCTTTGCCAATGCGGGCGTGGCCCTTGACGCATTCGCGCTGTCCGACCTGCTGACGCCGGTGCCGGCCGGCGTGGCGCTGGGCCTGTTCCTGGGCAAGCAGTCCGGCATCTTCGCGGTCATCTGGCTGCTGGTCCGGCTGGGCTGGGCGGAACGGCCGCGCGACGCCCGCTGGGCGCAGGTCTATGGCGTGGCCGTGCTGTGCGGCATCGGCTTCACAATGAGCCTCTTCATCGGCGGCCTCGCCTTTGGCGAAGGATCGCACCAGAATGACGCGGCGAAACTGGGCGTGCTGTCCGGCTCCGTCGCGTCCGCCGTCATCGGCTATATCATCCTGCGGATCGTGCCCGCGGTGAAGCCCGCGCCGGGATGAGAGCCAAGGCGGCGCGCTACGGCCGCAGCGCGAACTGCACGGAGACGGTGGTGCCGAGCGTCACTTCGCCGGGAGCGACAGGGCTGGGCGGCGGAGGCGGCGCGGCCGGTCCGGCGAAACGGCCGGTGACCATGACCGGCTGCGGCGGATAATAGCCTCCGCCCTCGCTGATCGACAGGATGCGGCTGATCCTGAGGCCCGCCGCGCGCGCGTAGAGTTCGGCGCGGGAGCGGGCTTCCTTCACGGCTTCGACCCGCGCCTCATCCAGAGCGGCCTTGGAATCATCCAGGGTGAAGGACGGGCCGTCGACCTGATTGGCGCCCGCCGAGACAAGCGTGTCGATGATCGATCCCATGGCGCCCAGCTTGCGCACGCGCACCTGCACATTGTTGCGCGCTTCATAGCCGATGATGCGCGGCGCCTGCGGCTGGGCTGGCGGGACATAGGGCTGGCGGGTGAGACGCGCCTGCATCTGCGCCTCCTGTTCGGGGTTGGAATATTGCGGTTGCAGGGACAGAGCGGACGTCTGGATATCGCGATCCGCTATGCCCGCGCGCTTGAGCGCCTTCACCACCTCATCCATGCGCGCGGCGTTGGCGCTCAGCGCTTCTCCGCCGGTCTTGCCCTGCGTCACCACGCCCGCCGAGAAGAGGGCGACGTCCGGTACGCGGCGGCTCTGCCCTTCCCCGCTGACCACCAGCAATGTCTCCTCCGGCGAAAGCACGGGACTGGCGGCGGGCAACTGGGCCTGGGCGGCCGATGCCGCACCGGCTGCGATCGCCATGAAAGCCAACAATCTCATCGGTAATTCCTCCCTCGTCATCCCGGCCTCATTATGCTGGCGAAACGTTGCGCGGGCCATCGGGTTTCATGGCACGCGCAGGTTGAGGGGCGCTATGGGGACGCCGACTTACCCTTAAGGATTATGTCGGAACCGCAACGAGGCGGACGCGTTCATGCCGCGCAGGTTTTTGCCTGTAGTGCGACCCAAACTTGACCCCGCTTCATGTCTGGAGCGGGGTTATTTGAAAAGCAGGCTGCGATAGGCGGCGGGCGAGTGCCCGACCTGCTGCCGGAAGGCCGCGCAGAAGGCGGGCGCGCCGGAATAGCCGAGTTCGCGCGCAATGTCCGCAAGCGGCCTGCGCTCGTCTCCCGCGAGCAGGGCCTTGGCGCGGCGCATGCGCACCTGTTGCGTGAAAGCGCCGGGACTGATCCCCATGGTGGCGCGGAAGCTGCGCATGAAGTGAAACCGGCTAAGCCCGCAGGATGCCGCGAGGCTGTCGATATCGGGCGGCGGTCCGCTTTCGTCGATGCGCTCCAGCACCCGGCGCAGCATGCGCGGCGTCAGCCCGCCCCGGTGACGATGGATGCGCGCCATAGCCCCGGCCAGATAGCGTTTCAGGTCGATCAGCAGGATCGTTACCAGCGCCTGCGCGACGGCAGCGCTGTCCGTCTGCGGCTGGTCCACCTCGACCGCGAGGCGCAGCATGGCGTCTTCCATCGCCTGCGAGCGAATGTCGAAACAGGCCGCCAGCGCGGCTTCGTCCAGCGGGCCGGGGCCAAGCGCCTGGCGGATGCGCGCCTCTTCGAAACGGCAGCGCAGCGTGTGGAAGGCCCCGCCGGACACATGCATTTCCATCGGCACGCCTGCGGGGCGGAAGCCCAGGGCGCCGAAGCGGACGAAGGGCGCGCGCCCGCTTCCCGCCACCCGCCCGAAGGAGCCCGCCATCAGGCGCGACAGCCCAAGCGACAAGATCGCCTGCTGCTCCTTCACCACCACCGTTTCCGGCTCCACCTCAGGAAAGGCGCACAGTTCCACCACCACGCCCGGCAGGGCGATATGCCCCTGCACCAGATCGTCGCTGCGCTGCGCATCGGCGATGCGAATGGCCATGGCCGCTCCATGTCGAAAAGATGCGCTATGTTGCTGGATCATGCGCCAAACGGCAAGGGCCGGATTGGCCCGCCATGCGCCGCGCGGTAAACTGCCCCGGACAAAAGAAGGAGAGGCAATGCCCACTGACGACAGCGCGGACTTACCCACGGCAGACGATGTGCTGCGCGGCATGGACCTGAGCGGCCGGACCGCCATCGTCACCGGCGCATCGTCGGGCGTGGGAATCGCCATCGCGTCGGCACTCGCCGGGGCGGGAGCGAAGGTCACGCTGGCGGTGCGCGACATGGCGGCCGGAGAGCGCGCCGCCGCCGGAATCGCCGCCGAACGCGGCCTTGCCCAGGCGCCCGGCGTGGAAGCCATCGACCTGCTTTCCATGGCGTCCGTGCGCGATTTCGCGGCCCGCTGGGGCGATCGGCCGCTCGACCTGCTGATCAACAATGCGGGCCTGATGGCGCCGCCCCTCACCCGCACGGCGGACGGGTTCGAAAGCCAGATGGCGGTCAACTATTTCGCGCCTTTCCTGCTGTCCGAACTGCTGCTGCCCCATCTGGCGGCGCGCAAGGGGCGCGTCGTGATCCTGTCTTCCGGCTCGCACCACCTTGCCGAACTTCGGATCGACGACCTGAATTATGAGCGGCGTGCCTATGACAGGTTCGAGGGCTATGGCCATGCCAAGCTCTGCGCCAATCTGCTGGCGGTCGAATATAGCCGCCGCCATGCGGCCGATGGCGTGACCATGAACGCCTGCACGCCCGGCGGCGTCGCCACCAACCTAGGCCGCCACGCGACGTTCGAGGACGCGGTGCGGCTGGGCTGGGTGAATGAGGACGGAACGCTGCCGCAAGGCCGGATGAAGACGGCGGAAGAAGGCGCGGCGACGCCCGTCTGGGCCGGGACAGCGCCGGAGCTGGAGGGCAAGGGCGGGCTCTATCTGGAGGATTGCGCGATCGCGCCGCTCTGGTCCCCGCCCATGCCGCCGGGCTGGGGCGTCAGCGCCGCCTCCCTCGACCCGGATGCCGCGCGGCGGCTCTGGGATGTTGCCGAACCCCTGATCCTGGAGAGATGCGCATGAACCGGCCTGTCAGCGGGTTCGCCCCCGCCAATGACAATATCATCGCGGAAACCGAGCGATGGCAGGCGGAAACGCGCGGCCCGTTTGTCGCCGCCAACCCCGAACGGCGCGACCCCTTCGTCACGCAGGCGCTGAAATGGCCGGTCAAGCCGCTCTACACGCCTGCCGATCTGGACGCGATGGGCTTTGACTATCTGCGCGACCTGGGGTTTCCCGGCGAATATCCCTATACCCGTTCGACCCGGCCCAATGGCCACCGATCCAGCTTCTGGACGATGACGCAGGTCACCGGCTTCGGCAAGGGCGAGGATTGGGCGAAGCGCGCCCGTTTCATGCTGGATCAGGGCCTGTCCGGCCTGATCCTGGAATATGACCTTGCCACCACCAACGGCTATGACAGCGACGATCCGATGGTGGAAGGCGAGGTCGGGCGCGCGGGCATGGCGCTCGACAGTCTGGAGGACCTGGAGAAGGCGTTCGACCTGCCGTTCGACAAGCTCAAATATCTGATGAGCGTGTGCAACGCGCCGCAGCCGGTGAACCTCGCCATGATCATCGCCGCGCTGGAGAAGAAAGGCATCGATCCGCAGGATTTCGTCCTGCACATCGTCAACGGCATATTGATCGAATATATCTGCGTCGGCCGCTACATCTATCCGCCCGAACATGGCCTGCGCATCGCGACCGACGCGATCGAATATATCATCCGCAACCATCCGAACTGGGCGCCGCTGTCGATCATTTCCGCCCAGCTTCAGCCCGCCAAGGCGAACCCGGTGCAGGAAATCGCGTTCAGCCTGGCGATCGCCTGCGCCTATATCGACGCGACGCTGGAGCGCGGGCTGGATATCGACACGGTCGCGCCCTACCTCAACCATTTCGTCGTCAACGTCGACATGGATTTCTTCGAAGGCATCTGCAAGCTGCGCGCCTTCCGCAAATGCTGGGCGCGGCTGATGAAGGAACGTTATGGCGCGACGCGAGCGGAAGCGATGAAAATCCGCCTGATGACGTCGCCCACGACGATTGCGCTGACGCTCCAGCAGCCGCTCAACAATATCGGGCGGCTCGCCATCATGGCGACGGCCTGCGCTCTGGGCGGCGCGGGCGAGAATATGACGACGCCGCTGCATGACGAGGCCCATTCGCTGCCCGCCGAGGAGGCGATCCGCGTCGGCGCGGCGCTCCAGCATATCGTCGCGCATGAAACGGGGGTGGCGGAGACGATCGATCCGCTCGCCGGGTCCTATTATGTCGAAACGCTGACCAAGCAGATGGAGGATGCGGCCTTTGCCGAGATGGAGCGCATCTTCGCCATGGGCGGCGCGGTGAAGGCGATCGAGACCGGCTATTTCCAGCGCGCGCTGGGGCGCGAGCAATATGAGCGGAACAAGGATCTGGAGGAAGGCCGCCGCAAATGGATCGGCGTCAATCACCTTGTCCTGCCGGAGGAAAAGCGGGAAATCGAAATCTTCCGCCTGGACGATGACATGGAGGAGCAGCAGGTGGAGAAGGTCCGCGCCCTGCGCGCCCGGCGGGATCAGGCAGCGGTTGATGCCGCGCTGGAGAAGGTGCGGGAAGCGGCGCGCAACGGCGATAATCTGGTCCCCGCCTGCCTGGAAGCGGTGAAGCTCTACGCCACGCACGGGGAATTATGCAACGCGATGCGGGACGTGTTCGGCGTCCACACGCCCGACAGCCAGCTTGCAGGAGTGTGACCGCCATGCAGGAACAGCCAAACCGCCGCCTGCGCGTGCTGCTCGCGAAGCTGGGCATGGATACGCATACGGTCGGCATCACCATCATCGGCCATGCGCTGCGCGAGGCGGGGATGGAGGTGATCTTCACCGGCCTCAAGCAAACCCCCGAAATGGTAGCCGCCGCCGCCATCCAGGAGGATGTGGACGTGGTCGGCATTTCCACTTTGTCGGCCGGGCACACGCGCAGCCTGCCCAAGCTGGCGCGGCTGCTGCGCGAGCAGGGCGCGGGGGACAAGCTGTTGCTGGCGGGCGGCGTCATCCCCCAGGAGGACCAGCCGCTGCTTGAGGAAGCCGGGGTGCACAAGATCTTCACCATGGGCGCCGACACTCGCGACATCGTCCGCTATCTGGAGGAGTGGTGGGCGCAGAAACAGGCGGCGGAGGCGGCCTGAGGCGATGGAGGATGTCGCCCAAGGGGTGCTGAGCGGCGCGGTCGCGGCGGGGGCGCGCGCCATCCGCTGGCTGGACGACCGCGACCCGCGCGGCGCGGACCTGGTGCGGCGCATCTTTCCAGCCACCGGCCGCGCACAGATCGTCGGCGTCACCGGCCCGCCGGGCGCAGGCAAGTCGACGCTGACCGACATGCTGGTGGCGGAGCTTCGCAGCAGGGACAAGCGCGTCGGGGTGATCGCCATCGACCCGTCCAGCCCCTTCACCGGCGGCGCGATCCTGGGCGACCGGGTGCGCATGGCGCGCCACGCGCTCGATCCCGGCGTGTTCATCCGCTCGCTGGGCACGCGCGGGCAGGCGGGCGGCCTGTCGCGCTCCACCCATGACGCCTGCCTGGTGCTGGACGCGATGGGATTTGATATCGTGATCGTGGAAACCGTGGGCGTCGGCCAGGATGAAATCGATGTCGTCAACCTTGCCCACACCACCATCATCGTCGGCGTTCCGGGGCTGGGCGACGAGGTTCAGGCGGTCAAGGCAGGCCTGATGGAAGCAGGCGAGATCTTCGTCATCAACAAGGCGGATCGCGACGGCTATGAAGCGGCGCATCGGCAATATGAGCTGATGCTGCACCTGCGCGAACAGGCCGCCGGAGCGCGGGACGGCGGCTGGTCCGCCCCGCTGCTGCGCGCCGTCGCCACGGCCGGAGAAGGCGGCAAGGAGATTGCCGACGCCATTTTCGCGCACCGTTCGGCGCTGGAGGCGCGGGACGGCTTCGCCAGACGATCCGGCCTGCGCGAACGCGAGCAGGCGCTCACCATTTTGCGGGAGCGCCTTGCCGCGCGGGCACTCGCCGCGCGCGGGCAAGCCGTGCTGGCGGACGTCGAGGCGCGGCGCATCGACCCCTATACGGCGGCGGACAGGCTGCTGGCCCAGATCGACGGAGAGGACCGCCGGGCATGACGAAAAGCATCTGCGCCCTTGTGCACCGCCCCGATTCCGATCGCGCCGCATTCCAGGCCTATTATGAAGAACATCACGCGCCTTTGGGCGTGCGGCACTTTCCCTTCACGCGCTATGTCCGCAACCATGTCATCGGCGGGGCGCCTGTGGACTTCGACACGATCAGCGAATTCTGGGCCAACGACATCGCCGCCACGGCCGCGCTGATGGACGGGCCGGTGGGCGGCATCATGCGGGCGGACGAGGCGAAGTTCATGGACCGCAGCCGCATCGCGCCAGCAGGAGCGGAGGAGCATGTGCTTTCCCCCGGACCTCCGGCGGATGAGGACGGGCTGAGGACCGCGTTCCTTGTCGACCCCAGCGGCATGGCGGATTGGCGCGACGATTTTCTCGCCTGGGCCGGTGGGGTGGCGTCGAGCGTTCCGGGCATGTCGATCGACTTCGCCCAGTCCTGGGGCGACCCGCCCTTTCCGGCGGCGGCGGTGCTGTGGATGCCGGGCGATGGTGATCCCGGCGCGATCCCGCAGAATCTTGGTGTACGGCGGCTGATCGTCCGCCGCGCCGAAACTCCGGCGGATCAGTTGAAGGGCAATGCTCGCGAATAATCGAACGATACCGATCGAATATTGACCTGCGGAAGCTGGCGGGATAAGCAACGCCATTGCGTCCGTCAGCAAGAAGGCCGCGTTCAGTAGAGGAAATCGTCCGATGAAAAGGCTCCGCGCCATACTGTTGACGGTGGTGATCTCCACCGCCCTTAGCCCTGTCGCAGCCGCAGCGCGCGAGTCCGGGGATGCGGCGGAGCGCCGCGCGGAACAAACGCTGTCGAAGATGACGCTGGAGGAAAAGGTCCGGCTGCTGCACGGGCCGATGCCCATGATGCTGCCCCCATCCAAGCGCCCCGAAGGCGTGGCGATGGGCGCTGGCTTCATCGAGGGCGTTCCGCGCCTGGGCGTGCCGATGCTGGTGGAAACGGACGCGAGCCTGGGCGTGTCCAACCTGATGGAAATCCGCAAGGGCGACGTCGCGACGGCGCTGCCGTCCGGGCTGTCGCTCGCGTCGACTTGGGACCCGGAGATCGCGCGCGCTGGCGGAAAGATGATCGGGTCGGAAGCGCGCGCCAAGGGCTTCAACGTGATGCTGGTGGGCGGCGTCAACCTGGTACGCGATCCGCGCGCTGGGCGAAACTTCGAATATCTGGGCGAAGATCCGCTGCTGGGCGGTGAACTGGTGGGCGCGCAGATTGCAGGCGTCCAGTCCAACAACATCATCGGCACGATCAAACATTATGCGCTCAACGCGCTGGAGACCGGCCGCAACATCCACTCCGTCATCATGGACGAGGGTGCGATGCGCGAAAGCGACCTGCTGGCCTTCCAGATCGGCATCGAAAAGGGCAATCCCGGCTCGGTGATGTGCGCCTATAATCGCGTCGGCGGCGTCTTCGCGTGCGAAAACAGCTTCCTGCTGAACGACGTGCTGCGCCGCGACTGGGGTTATAAGGGCTATGTCATGTCGGATTGGGGCGCGGTCCATTCGACCGAGGCGCTGCTCAAGGGGCTGGACCAGCAGTCAGGCGAACAGGTCGACGCCAAGCGCTATTTTTCGACAGAACTGACCAAGGCTCTGGAGGAAAAGCGCATTCCCGAGTCCGCTGTGGACACGGCCGCGCGGCGCATCCTGCGGTCGATCTACGCCCATGGCGTGGCCGACAACCCGCTGCAACCGGGCCAGCCGATCGACTATGACGCCAATGCCGCCGTTGCGCAAAAGGCCGCCGAGGCGGGCATCGTGCTGCTGCGGAACGAGGGCGGGATATTGCCGCTGGCCGCTGGCGTCAGGAGCATCCTTGTCGTGGGCGGAAATGCGGATGCGGGCGTGCCCGGCGGCGGCGGATCGAGCCAGGTCGTTCCGGTCGGCGGGCTGAAACGCGTGGTTCCCGGCGCCAGCACCGGCACGGCCGCCGCTTTCGCCAAGCGTGGCTATGGCGGCACCGCGCCGCTCGATGCATTGCGGGCCGAGTTCCCCAACGCCCGGATCAGCTTCCTGGACGGCAAGGATGCCGCCGCCGCAGCAGCAGCGGCAAAGGCCGCCGACATGGCGATCGTCTTCACGGAAAAATATGCGACCGAGGCGATCGACCATCCCGACCTGTCGCTGGGCGAAGGGCAGGACGCGCTGATCGACGCGGTGGCGAGCGCCAATGCGAAGACCGTGGTCGTCCTGCAAACCGGTAATCCGGTGCTGATGCCCTGGCAGGCGAAGGTGCCCGCGATCCTTTCTGCCTGGTTCGGCGGCCAGCGGGGCGGCGACGCCATCGCGCGCATCCTGTCGGGCAAGGTCAATCCGTCGGGCCATTTGCCCGTCACCTTCCCCGCGTCCGCCGACCAGCTTCCCAACCCGGTGCTGCCGGGATCGAACATCCCCCCCGCCAACAAGGAAACCCGCGCCGTTTACGGACTCCAGGCAGGGCTGCAACCCTATGACATCAGTTTCCCCGAAGGGTCGGACGCGGGCTATCGCTGGTTCGACAAGAAGGGGCTGAAGCCGCTCTATCCGTTCGGCTATGGGCTGAGCTACACGAGCTTCCGCTATGATGGGTTGAAGATGACCGGCGGCAAGACGCTGACGGTGCGCTTCACGGTCACGAACACGGGCGATCGGGAAGGCGCGGACGTGCCCCAGGTCTATGTCACGCGGCTGGGCAAGGCCAAGCGGCTGATCGGCTGGGGCAAGCCGGACCTCAAGCCGGGCGAAAGCCGCGAGGTGACGGTGACGGCCGATCCGCGCGTTCTGGCGGACTTCGACGCCAAGGCGCAGCGCTGGGTGGTGCCCGCCGGACCGGTGAAGGTGGAGGTCGCAACCTCCGCCACCGATCCGGTGCTGACCGGGACGGCCCGCCTGTCGCGCGTGACCCGCAAGCCCTGATCCCTGACCCGCCAGCGCATCATGCCTGTTCCGGCGTGATGCGCTGGCCCGCAGGGCTCAGCCCGCGACCTGCCCTCCGTCCACCGACAGGGCGATGCCGGTCACGTTGCAGGCGTCGGCCGAGGCAAGATAGGCGACAGCCGCCGCTATTTCCTCCGGCGCGCTGGTCTTCCCCGTCTTGGGCGACAGGCGAGCGATCTTGGCGAAGTCCAGCCATTCCGGCATGGGCGTGACCGTGACGGTAAGCGGCGTATCGACGCCGCCGGGGCAGATGGCGTTCACGCGCAGGCCCTTGTCGGCATATTCCACCGCCATGGACCGGGTAAGCCCGTTCACCCCCGCCTTGGCCGCGCAATATGCCGCGGCGAAAGGCACGCCCGCCAGCGACGCCGCCGACGACATATTGACTATATTGCCCCTGGTCTCCAGCAGATGCGGCACCGCATATTTGCTGACGAAGAAGACCGCATTCAGGTTGATGCTGATGACGCGTTGCCAGCGCTCGACCGGATATTCGTCGGCGCGGGACCAATCCATCACCCCCGCATTGTTCACCACTATGTGCAGCTTGCCGAGTTTTTCGACGGCCTCAGCCACCAGCCGTTCGCAATCACCGGCATCGGCGGCATCGAAGCGGATGGGGAAGGCCCTTACACCGTACGCGCTGGCGATCGCCTGGGCGGCGGCGGCCGCTCCTTCAAGGTTGATGTCGGCGACCACGACATCGGCCCCTTCCGAAGCCAGCCGCTCCGCCGTCGCCTTTCCTATGCCCGAAGCCGCGCCCGTCACCAGGGCGCTCTTGTCAGTGAAACGCTTCATATCACCTCTCCCATCAGTCCGGCCGGGGAACATTGGCCGCATCATCAATGCGTAGCCACTGCTCCAGCCATTTACGCACATTCTAACCAAAGGCCATGTTGCACGGCGATCTGCCGAAAGCCAGACCCGGTTGCACGGCTTGCTCAACAGCTTGCCCTGCCGGACCGGGCAGTTCCTGGATTGGGCCTTTGAAAGCCGGGCGTATGCTCCTAAAACAATGTGCAAAATCAATATGCCGCCACAACGGATCATCCGGTGAATAATAGCCCGTCACAACGTCTGCATGACCGGGAGCGGCGGCTGCTCAAGGGACAGATGCGCCATCCGCGCCTTGGGCTGATCGACATCCTCATCCGGGACGTGTCGGAACGGGGCATCGGCGGAAAATGCACGTCGGACATCGCAGCAGGCGACCGGGTGACGATCCACCTGACCGGATATCCGCCCGTGGATGGAACGATCGCATGGCGCAATGGACAGGGCTTTGGCGTCCAGTTGGACGCGCCGGTCGATCCCGCAGCCGTCAAAAGCCCGCCGCAGCCGGAAACGCCCGTCACAAGCCACGAAGTCCCTCGGCCGTTCAGACCAACGGTCAGCACCCGAAGACCCGGCTTCGACCGCAGGCGCACGGGGCCGAAAACGGGTTCCGACTGGACCTGACGCCGCGAGGGCACGATTGATCTTGTAGAGCCGGAAAGGCTTACGCAGCATGCTGATAAGCTAAGCGCAGAGAGGGCGGTCCACATGCCACCATGATAGGCTGACACAGCTAATGATAATGACTTGCAATCAATTCCTGAGCAGCTATGTGTCGGCCAAACTGCCTGGGAATTTTTTGAATGTCCGCGATTCTAACGCTTATTGCCGCTGCCGCGACTGCTTCCACCAATGCACCCGCTGCTTCCGAATCTCGTGACAAGGGCGACGAGATTATCGTCACCGGCCAGCGGACCGAAGGCAATGACGATTATACGACGACCGCGCAGACAACCACCTACCGATTCCCGATCTCCCGGAAAGAAACGCCGCAGTCAGTCAGCGTCGTCACCCGCGCCCAGATCGAGGATTTCCAGCTCAACGACATCAATTCGCTGCTGACCACAGTCCCGGGCATCAATGTGCAGGCCGCGGAGACCGACCGCGTTTATTATTCGGCACGCGGCTTCGATATCCAGACCTTCCAGATTGACGGCATCGGCATGCCGTTCGCGTTTGAAATTCAGACCGGGTCCATCGATACCGCAATCTATGACCATATAGATGTCGTACGCGGAGCGCCGGGCCTGCTGTCTTCGACCGGCAATCCTTCCGCCGTGGTCAAATTCATCCGCAAGCGGCCGCTGAAAACCTTTCAGGCATCAGCAAGCGCCCAATATGGTTCGTATGACAATCTGCGGCTTCAGGGCGATGTCAGCGTGCCCTTGACAAGCGATGGAAGCGTCCGTGCGAGGGCCGTCGGCGTCTATAATGACTCTGACAGCTATCTTGACCGCTACCGCCTCCGCCGCTGGACCGGATATGGCATAATTGAGGCGGATTTGGGTGCCGATACGACCTTGACCGCTGGCTATGGCCATCAAGATCATCAGAGCCATGGGGCGATGTGGGGCGCCCTGCCCATCTACTATACGGACGGCACGCGCATCGACCTTCCGCGATCGGCGAATACCGGCCCGGATTGGGCGGGCTGGAATGTCATAGACCGGCAGATTTTCGCGGATGTCACCCATCGGTTAGATGGGGACTGGATCATCAAGGTCACGGCGAACCGACGCGCCATCAGCGAATATGACAAGCTGTTCTACGTCTACAAAAATCCTGACCGGGTGACTGGCCTGGGCGTGCTAACTTATCCGGGCGCGTTTCGGGGCCAGACCCGCAATTTGACGCTCGACGCCTATGCAGCAGGCCCTTTCACACTTTTCGGCCGCCAGCATGATTTGATGTTCGGCGTCAACCGCAGCGCTCAGATGTACCGGCAATATTCAAGCTATGACGTTAGCGCAATCGATGTAGCGCTGCCCTTGCCGGAGGTGTTCGACGGCAGCTTCCCGCTGCCCAACTTCCCTGCGAACTACAATCTCAGCCTGGAAACGCATACCCGGCGCGAGACAGCCTATGGCCTCGTTCGCCTGCATGTCGCCGATCCGCTGAAAATCATGGCGGGGGCAAACATCACGCATGCAACCAGCGATGGCTACTCTTATGGAGCGCCGACCAATTACAGCCGGACCCGCTTCCTCCCCTTCATTGGCGCAACCCTTGACCTGACGCCCAGCATCAACGCCTATGCAAGCTTTGCCACCATCTTCAATCCGCAGACGCAGGTGGATGCGACCCGCACATTGCTGAAACCGATCGAGGGCGACAACATAGAAGCGGGTTTCAAGGGCGAATGGTATGGCGGGCGCCTGAACGCCAGCATCGCTATCTTTCAGGCGCGGCAGAAGAACACCGCTGAATCGGCGGGGTTCGATGACACCATTGGGCAAACCATTTACAAAGCTGTGGACGCCAAGTCCCAGGGGATCGAGTTCGAATTTGGCGGCCAGATCGTCGAAGGACTCCAGGCGACCGGCGGCTATACGATCATGCGCATTCGCGGCGAAAATGACGAACCGGCGCGCACCTTCGTGCCACGCAATACCGCGCGTCTTAATCTCACATGGTCTCCGTCCGCCTTGCCTGCGCTCAAGCTCGGCGCTTCCGCGCAATATCAGAGCCGCATCTATCTGGAACCGGGCGCGCTCATTCCCGATACGACGGAAAAGATCAGGCTGACACAGAAAGCATATGCCTTGCTGAACCTTCTCGCCCGCTACGATCTTACGGAAAACCTGGCGATTAGCGCCAATGTGAAGAATGTGACCAACACCAAATATCTGGCTGCGCTCAATTTCGATCAGGGCTATTACGGCGCTCCACGAACGGTGCTGGGCACGATCAGCCTGAAATACTGACCGGCAGGCCAAGAGCAGAGACGATCATGTCCCAACCAACGCAACGATGGCTACGCTTCCTGCTCGCCGGGCCGGGCGCGATCGTCGTTGCGCTGGTGGTCATGGCGGGGATGGCGCTGTGGCTGCCCGGTGGCGCGGCGGGGATCGACAACCTCGTGCTGCCGCTGGTGCTGGTGCCGCTGATCTGGGCGGCGCTGTTCTTTCATGCCTGTCTCGACCGCAAGCTGGCGCGGGTGGCGATCGTGGCGGGGGGGCTGCTGCTGGTGCATGGCGCGCTGATCGCCCACAAATTCCTGGACCATGAGACGGCCGGACAGGAGATTCGCCGATGATCCATTTGCCCAAGGAAGAGACCAAGCTGATGGTCGCCGTCCATGGCTGGTCGGGGATCGTGCTGGGCCTGTTGCTCTACGCCGTCGTGATCACCGGCATGGCGGCCGTTTTCGCCGAGGAGATCGGCCTATGGTCGGCCGGGCATGTCCAGACGCAGTCCGCCTTCGAACGGCCCTTTGCCGATACGGTGCGCAAGCTGGGCGCGCAGACCCCGGCCAAATATCATGAGGGCGTCGACCTGTTCGAGATTGGCGACCATGATCTGGGCGCCTTTTTCCACCGGCATGAAACCGAACCGGATGGCGAGTTCGTCAGCCGCGGCTTCTATTATCAGCTCGACCGGGACGGCAAGGTCGCCAGCAAGCAGTTCGGAACGGGCGAGGAGGTGTTCGGCCCGCGCAACGACGACGCGCTCAGCCATTTCCTGGTCGATACCCATGTCCGGCTGCATGTGCCCAACCCGTGGGGGCTGCTGCTGACCGGCATCCTTGGCCTTGCGATGCTGGTCGCCGCCGTGTCGGGCCTGCTGATCCACCGGCATTTGTTCAAGGACATCTTCACGTTGCGGCGGAAGGCCAGTCCGGTCCTGTTCAACCGCGACAGGCATAGCGTGGCGGGCACGTGGAGCCTGCCCTTCGCCTTCGTGCTGGCCTTTACCGGCAGCTTCTTCTCCTTCTTCGGGACCATCGGCGTGCCGGTGGTCGCCATGGCGGCCTTTGGCGGGGACGTTGCGGCGCTCAACGAAGCGGTGTTCGGCAATCCCGGAAAGCCCGATCCGCGCCCGGCCGCCATGGGAAATCTCGACCGGATCGCCAGCGACGCCATCCGCCGGACGGGGGAGGTGCCGACCTTCGTCAGCATAGAGAATTTCGGCCGCGCCGATGCGAAGGTGACCACATTCCACCCGCCCAGCAGCGGGGACCTTGCGCCCGTCAGCCTGCTCTATGACGGGGCGCAAGGACGTTTCCTCCATACCAAGCCGCTGATCGGCACGACTCCGTCCGCAGGGGGCACGCTCGCGGCGATCATGTCGCCGCTGCACTTCGGCAACTTCGCGGGCATTGTGTCGAAGGCGGTCTGGTTCGCGCTGGGCTTCGCCATGTGCTATGTCACCCTGACCGGCCTGCGGCTATGGCTGGTGCGGCGGGAGGCTGGCGCGCGATCGCTCGACTGGCTGGACCGCATGGTGACGATCGTCGGGCTTGGCCTGCCCTTCGCGCTGGTTTCCACCGCCGCCGCCTTCCTGATAGCAAAGCCGATGGGCAGCGCAGTCTACTGGACGACCGCGGGATTCCTGATCAGTTCGGCCCTCGTCATCGTAGCGGGAGCGCTGTGGCGGTCCAGCGCCAGCTTCGGGCGCTGGCTGCAAATCGGCACCGGCCTCATCATGGTCATGCTGCCGCCGCTGCGCCTGCTGACCGGAGGCCCCGGCTGGATGAGCGCCTTCGCCGCGAACCAGCCGATGATCGCCGCCGTAGACGTCGCCCTGCTTGCGGGCGGGGCATGGATGCTCTGGCTGATGCTGCGCCCTGCGCCGGGGACGGTGCGGCAGCCCCTCCCCTCCTTGCAGGCGGCCGAATGATGCTGCTTCCGCTCGCGGCCACGGCCTTTTCCACCGCCATCATCCTGCTGCTCTGCCTGGGCGATCCCAAGCGCAGGCGTTCGGCGCGGATGACAGGGGAAGGCCAGGGCACGGCGATCCGCCGGGTGCTGGCCGGAGCCGCGCTGCTGCCCGGCCTGTTCTACGCGGTCAGCGGCAGCGGGGCGGCCTTCCTCATATGGCTGGGGGGGTGTGGCGTGGCCGGTTGGCTGGTCACGCTCTTATTGTCTCCCGCGCAGAGCGGCGAGACGCAACAGCGATGAAGCGGGAACGCGGCCCCGCTCACCGCCGCAGCTTCACGTGCCAGCCAATGTTGAACCGCCATCCGTCCCCGGCGGCGGGATAGGCGCTGTCGATCACCCGCGCGCCCTCCAGCGTCAGCGACGCATGGGGATTATAGACCAGCCGCACTCCTCCCCCCGCCGAGGCGAGGTCATAGTCGGTCCGCGGGATGCCCAGCCGTTCGAGCACCCGGATGCGCGCGCCATCGATGAAGCCATAGATTTCGCTATCTTTGAATCCCTTGCCCGTCACCGGCCGCCAGGCGAGTTCAAGGGAACCCGCCACGCCCCGGTCGCCGCTGAGGATCGCGGTTTCGAAGGCGCGGCCATATTCCGGCCCGCCGATGGCGAGGCGCTCATTCCCCGACAGCCGGTCGCGGCTATATTGGCCCGTCGCGCGCATGCGGCCGACGAAGCGCTTGCCGATCATCCGGTCATATCCGATCCGGCCGGTCAGCTTGGTGAAGGTGGGATCGGTAAAGCCCGGCGTTCCGCGCGCGTCCAATATGTCGAGGCCATGGCTGGCGCTGAACGCCGCCGACAGCACGCTCTTGTCGCCGATGGAGGAATAGCCGATCGCCGCGCGGAGAGTGCGGATATGATCGGACGACAATACCGATCCCAGCAGCGCCGCATCGCTGTTGAGGCCGTCCAGCCCCGCGCTGACGGTCAGGTTGCGGCGATAGCTCCGGATTAGCGGATAGCTGACGGTCAGTCCCAGGGTCCATGCCTTCCCGGTGATGGGAAAGTCCTTGAGCCGCGTATCGAGATGCGACCCCGACAGGCCCAGCATCAGTCCGTCCGACCCGATCGGCGTCTGGTGGCCGAGGCCAACATAGCGATATCGCTTGAGGTCGATTGCGCTGAGCAGCGTCAGGTCGGTGCGGTCGCCATCGCGCAACAGGCTGTTGAACTGGGCGGTCGCGCGCAACTGGCCGGTGCCGAGTCCGCTTTGCGTGCGATTGTCGATGCCGAAGCTGAAATCGCTATATTCCCGCTTCGGCGTGATGGAGAGGCGGACGCCGCCCGCCTTCGCGCCGCGCAGCAGCGACACGTCCACCTTCACCCCCGCCATGTCGCGCATCAGCGAAAGATAGCGCTCCAGCGCGCGGCGCGTCAGCGGCCGTTCCGCGCGCAGCCGTTCCGCATAGGCGCGGATGAGGGGGCTGGCGCCCTTGGGATAGACGACATCCTCGACAAAGCCTTCGGCCAGGACCACCTTGACCTGACCGGTCGACAGGTCCTGTTCGGGAATGGCGACGGTATAAAGGGCGATGCCGCTTTTCGCATAAGCGGCGGAAATGGCCTGGGCCAGGGAGGACAGCGTTTCCTTCGACGCGGGCCGCCCCAGATAGGGGCGGGCGGCGGCGGCCACGCCTTCGGGCGCTTCGACGCCGGTGAAGCTGATGCCGCTGATCGCCACGCCCGCATCCCCGCCCTCCACGGCGACCAGATCCCTGGGCGTGGATCGGGGCAGCTTTTCCTGACGATCGGGCGAAGCGCCGGGGACGGGCTGTTCGCCCTGGCCGATCAGCGGGGGCGCAAGGGTCGAAGGAGATGATTGCACCGCCAGCAACAGGGTTGCGGCAGCGAAGCTGAGCGCGGCCATAGAAGGCTTTCTAAAGAGTGAAGAAGAAGCCGGAAACGCGGGGTGCCTGCCGCGCTTCCGGCCCAAGGATCACGGACGGGTGAGGTTCAAGCCGCCCGTCAGCGCGTTGAGCGTACCGGATATGACGCCGGTGACGGGCGCGAGCACGCCGCCGGGAGAGGCGGTGGCGCCTGCCTGCACCGTGGTGCCGCCGCCGGTCGCGCCAGCGGCTGCCGTGACCGGGGCCAGCACGGCGCCCGCCGCCTGCTGCACCGTGGAGGTGAGGCCGCTGGCGGCTTCGGTCACGCTGCCCAGCACCGATCCGGCGGGCGCCAGAGCACCGCCGACCGCGCCCGGCCCCGTGCCAGCCACAGGCAGGCCGCCGGGCAGGACGTTCGCCTCTATCAGCGCCGGGCTGCCGCTGGTGCCGAGCAACTGATTTCCTCCCAGGGCAACGTTGAGCAGATTTTCCGAGATCCCGCCGGTTGCCGAAGTGATGTTGGTAACCCGCACATCGGCGATGCCGTTGACCTGTGCGAGCGCCGTGTTGCCCGCATTCAGCACCCCGACCGTGGCGAGCGTGCCGCTTGGCTGGGTGGAGCCCAGCACCCCGACGCCGATCGCGCCAGCCGTGCCATCCAGCCCGGTGGTGACGGTGCGGCCGCCGACATCGATCGACACCAGATCCCCGACGACGCCCTGCGCCCCTTGCAGCAGCAGCGTGCGGCCTTCGCCCGCATCGACCAGGACGGTGCCCGTGTCGTTCAGCACGCGGGTGATGGTGCCGGTCACCGGCTGGAGCACCGGCAGGGCCGTCGCGACCGGGGTCGTCACCCCGCCCTGCCCGTCCGATACGCCCAGCACGGCATTGCCAGCGGTCACCAGTGCGGGAGAGAGTTGCTCCAGCGCGGAGGTCAGGACGTTGCCGCCGCCGCTCGCGCCCGTTCCCCCTCCGGTGCCGCCGCCGGTGCCGCCACCGCCGCCAGTGCCGCCATTGCCGCCGCCGGTTCCACCACCTGTCCCAGTGCCGCCGCCCGAACCCGTGCCGGAACCGGAACCGGAACCGCCGCCTGTTCCACCCGTGCCGCCACCGCCAGAGCCGCTTCCGTCATCGCTGCCTCCCCCGCCGGAGCCGCCGCCCGATCCGCCACCGGGCGAACCGATGCTCGCGAAGCGCGTGCCTCCGGTACTTTCACAAGCGCTCAGGCACAGCATGAGCGCCGAACAGGCTGTCAGGGTCGTGAATGCGCCGCGCCGCCACGGCCGGCCAGATGATCGTCCAACTACCATTTGCTCTCTCCTGTCCAGACCGGCACAGGGAAGCAACGGCAGCCACAGGCCACGCGAGCAGTGTCGAGCAGTCAGAAAACGCGCAGCGCCAGCAGCCGGAAGTCAGCGGCTAAAAGAATGAAGATGAAACTGCGATACGCACCTGAACCTCGGCTCCTTCGGTAGCCCCGCTACCTTGCAACCAAGGCCGGAGACTTTGCGTCCCGGCGTCACCACCGGTTTGCCTTTTCGGGATCGGGCTGATCCAAATGCGACAACCAAGATGTCGCACTTTAGTTCTACACAAAATTCATGACGCCGCATTTTTATCGTTAATTCTCATCATGCTGCACCGGTCCTATTCGCGCGGCAGAAGGATTGATCGCTTTTATCGATCAATCTGACGCAATCTTGTCGCTTCCTTCGTTACACTGCCGGTTCTAGCCTGACCGCATTGTGCAAGAGGAGACATATGCCATGGACGCGAAAACAGGTGACAGCCCCCTGTCCTGCCCGATGAAGGAGCCAGCGGCGCTGCGGTCGTTGCTTGGCCGCACCAATCGCGACTGGTGGCCCAACCAGCTATCGCTGGACATACTTCATCAAAATGGCGCGCATGCCAGCCCGATGGGCGAGTCGTTCGACTATGCCAGGGAATTCCAGTCGCTCGACCTTGAGGCGGTGAAGCGCGACCTGCATGCGCTGATGACGGACAGCCAGCCCTGGTGGCCCGCCGACTATGGTCATTATGGCCCCTTCTTCATCCGCATGGCGTGGCACAGCGCGGGCACGTACCGGACGGGCGACGGCCGGGGCGGCTCCTCTTCGGGCGGGCAGCGGTTCGCCCCGCTCAACAGCTGGCCGGACAATGCCAATCTCGACAAGGCGCGGCGGCTGTTGTGGCCGATCAAGCAGAAATATGGCCGCAAGCTGTCCTGGGCCGACCTGATGATCCTGACCGGCAATGTCGCCATCGAATCGATGGGCGGCCCCATCTTCGGCTTCGGCGGCGGGCGAGAGGATGTCTGGGAACCGGAAAAGGACATCTACTGGGGCACGGAGGAGCAGTGGGTCGGCCACCCCGAAAACCAGACCCGCATCCAGCCGGACAAGGAAATGGTGCTGGAAGACCCGCTGGCCGCGATCCAGATGGGCCTCATCTACGTCAATCCCGAAGGTCCCGGCGGCAATCCCGACCCGCTCCAGTCAGCGCGCGACATTCGCGAGACCTTCGCGCGCATGGGCATGAACGATGAAGAAACGCTGGCGCTGACGGCTGGCGGCCATACGTTCGGCAAGGCCCATGGCGCGGGCGACGCGTCCAAGGTGGGCGCGGAGCCGGAGGGCGCGGACATCGCACAGCAGGGGCTTGGCTGGCAGAGCGGCTATGAGACGGGCGTGGGCGACCACACCATCACCAGCGGGATCGAAGGCGCATGGACGCCGACGCCGACCCAGTGGGACATGAGCTTCTTCCACATGCTGCTCGACTATGAATATGAGCTGGTGAAGAGTCCCGCGGGCGCGCATCAGTGGCAGCCCGTGAACCAGAAGCCGGAGGATATGGCTCCGGGCGCGCACAGCCCGGACAAGCGGCTGCCGACGATGATGACGACCGCCGACCTGGCGTTCAAGATGGACCCGGACTATCGCAGGATCACGGAGAGGTTCCGCAATGATCCCGACGCGTTCGCCGACGCCTTCGCCCGCGCCTGGTTCAAGCTGACCCACCGCGACATGGGACCCAAGGCGCGCTACCTTGGCCCGGACGTCCCGGCCGAGGACCTGATCTGGCAGGACCCGATCCCGCCGGTGGACCATGTGCTGGTGGAAGAGGCCGACATCCGCTCGCTCAAGCAGAAGATACTGGCTTCGGGCCTCAGCGTGGCTGAACTCGTGCAGACCGCCTGGGCTTCGGCATCGACCTTCCGGGGATCGGACAAGCGCGGCGGCGCCAATGGCGGGCGCATCCGCCTTGCCCCGCAGAAGGACTGGGACGTGAACCAGCCGGAGCAGCTTGCCCGCGTGCTGGGCGTGCTGGAGGGTATCAAGGCCGATTTCGACGGCAGTGCATCGGGCGGAAAGAAGGTCAGCATCGCCGACCTCATCGTGCTGGGCGGCGCGGCGGCGATCGAAAAGGCGGCGAAGGATGCGGGTCATGACGTGACCGTGCCCTTCACCCCCGGCCGCACGGACGCTTCGCAGGAGCAGACCGATGTCGAAGGCTTCGCCGTGCTCGAACCCAGGGTCGACGGCTTCCGCAACTATCTGCCGGTCAGCTTCCGCGTGCCGGTGGAGGAATTGCTGATCGACCGGGCCAGCCTGCTGCGGCTGAGCGCGCCGCAGATGACGGTGCTGGTGGGCGGCCTGCGGGTTCTGGGAGCCAATCATGGCGGGTCCAGCCATGGCGTCTTCACCGGCCGTCCGGGGCAGCTCACCAACGACTTCTTCGTCAACCTGCTCGACATGGGCACGGCCTGGAAGGCGGACAGCGACAAGGGCGACCTGTTCACCGGCACCTGCCGCAAGACGAACGAACGGAAGTGGACGGCGACGCGGGTCGATCTGGTGTTCGGCTCCAACTCGCAACTGCGCGCCCTGTCGGAAGTCTATGCCGCCGCCGACGCGGAGCGGAAGTTCGTGAACGACTTCATCCACGCCTGGGTCAAGGTGATGGACGCGGACCGCTTCGACCTCCGCCATTCGGGCCTGACCGCCAGCGCCTGACCGGAAAAGCCGCCGCATCGCCATTCGGCAGCGCGGCGGCTTTTCCATCATGTTCCTGCGCAGGAGCAGCCCGCGTCAGTGCAGATCGCGGCGGCGATATCCGGCTTCGCTGGCGTGACCAGGCCGGGGCATATGCGCCGCGCCGTCCGGTTCGCCCGGCTCATGCACCAGTTCCTCGAACAGCGCACGGTAATGGATCATCGCCTGGCGGAGGTCTTCGGTATCCGCTTCGCCGCGCGCATGGCGGATGGCGATGTCATGGGCGGAACGGTAATTCTGCACCACTTCGGGATGATCGACCGACAGATCCGCCGAGCGGCGTTCGAAATCGACGATCGGATAGCCGCGCTCCTCCATGACTTCGGTCAGCAGCACGTCGGCCCGGGACACAGCACCCTGCGGATCGTCGACAAACTGGGTCTGGACCCTCAGCCAGCGGTCGGTGAACATATCCACCTGCTGGGGCGAGAGCGGGCGGATGGAAAAGGTCGCCACCCTCTTTTCCCGTTCCTGTAGTTCCGCCTCCGCCTTGCGCGAACTGCCAACGGCTTCCACCGTCCGCGAATATTCAGGGCCGAATTTGGAGCGGAGCTTGGCGCGGCGGCGGTTCTGCATCACCATCACGGCGATACCCGCCAGCAACAGCAGCACGAGCAGGCCAAGGCCGATTTCAAGCGGAGTCAGCGTCACGATGACATTCTCCCAAGGGCCAGAAGGCCGCTAATGACACCCGCCGCTGCTGCGATGCTCAACCGGATCGGCGCGTCTTTGTTCCGGCGGGCATTCGCGCCTGCTCCGGGCGGTGCGGGGGGCCGGGCCGAAGGAACGAAGGACGGACCGGATGGTTGGCGTCACTCCCCTGAAAGGAGCCCCGGTCCATGCATCTCCAGACACCCAACGGCCACGCCATCCATGTCAAGGACATGGGGTCCGGCCCTGCCGTCATCCTGATCCACGGCTGGCCGCTGAGCGGCGATATGTGGGAATATCAGACTCTTGCACTGCTGGAGGCGGGCTATCGCGTCATCACCTATGACCGCCGCGGCTTCGGCCAGTCGGGCCATCCGGCGGACGGCTATGATTATGACGTCTTCGCCGACGACCTCGCCGCCGTAATCGGCCATGTGGACGCGCCCAGGGTTTCGCTGATCGGCTTTTCCATGGGCGGCGGAGAGATCGCCCGCTATCTTGGCCGCCATGGATCGGCCAAGGTCGATAAGGTGGCGCTGGTTTCATCGGTCGTGCCCTATCTGTTGCAGGACGGCAGCAATCCCGATGGCGTGGAGCAGTCCGTCTTCGACCAGATGAAGATGCAGATCCGCGAGGATCGCTTCGCCTTTCTCCAGACATTCGCGAAGCAGTTTTACGGCGTCGGGCTGGTGTCGAAGCCGGTCAGCGGCGCGCTGCTCGACTGGACCTTCGCGCTGGCGATCATGGCCAGCCCCAAGGCGACGATCGATTGCGTCGATGCGTTCGGCCGGACCGATTTCCGTCCCGACCTGGCGGCGTTCGATATCCCGACGCTGATCATCCACGGGACGAGCGACAAGACCGTGCCGATCGACCCCAGCGGCCGCGCAGCCGCAGCGGCCATCCCCGGCGCGCGGCTGATCGAATATGATGGCGAGCCGCACGGCCTGTTCGCCACCGCGCCGGACCGGCTGAACGGAGACCTGCTCGCCTTTCTCAACGGATGATATTTTGCGCGGGAACAAGCGCGGCTGCCTAGTTCTTTTTAGTCCCATGCGGCGAAACGACTCCTTTCAACTCGCGATGGACAGCTGGCGGCTGGGGATGGAGGCATGGACCGTGATCGGCCTGCGCATGCCCCGGCTGCTGGCGGGCAACCCGGCCGCGCTTGCCGAAGCGCAGTTGATGGTCGGGGAAAAGATCGAGGCGGCGGCCGCGCTGCAATGGATGGCGATGACCGGCGCGCTCGGCTTCACGCCGGGCGAGGCGATGCGCGCCTCCGTCGCCCATTATCGCAAGGGCGTGGGCAAGAACCGGCGGCGGCTCACGCGCCGCTGACCGCGATGCAGCCGGACCTGTTCGCGCCGTCCCTGATCCCTGGCCTATCCTATGCGCCGGACATCATAAGCCGTGAAGAAGAGGCGGAGCTTGCCACGCGGATCGGCGCGCTTGCGCTGACGCCGTTCCGGTTTCAGGGCTGGACCGGCAAGCGGCTGACGCTGTCGTTCGGGTGGAATTATGATTTCGACAATGGCCGCTTCGCCGCCGCCGATCCGATACCCGAATGGCTGGAGACGTTGAGGGCGAAGGCGGCGGCATTCGCGGGACTGGACGGCGCTGATCTGGTGCAGGTGCTTTTGACCCGGTACGATCCCGGCGCGGGGATTGGCTGGCACCGCGACCGGCCGGTGTTCGATCATGTGGTGGGTGTGTCCCTAGGCAGCGAAGCGCGATTGCGGTTCCGCAGGCGCACGCAGAGGGGCTTCGACCGCTTCGCCATCCCGCTCGCGCCCCGGTCCGTCTATCATCTAAGCGGAGAAGCCCGGCACGATTGGGAACATGGCATCGCCGCGATGGAAACGCGCCGCTGGTCCGTCACCTTCCGCACGCTTTCCGCCAAGGGCCGCGCCAGCCAGTCCGGGCACGGGCAAGGGCTCTGATCCCCCTCCCCCTTGTCGCGCGCCCGCCAGCCACCCATATCCCCTTCATCGTCAACAACGGAAAGGAGGTGGTCTGATGTCTCATTGTCACATGCCGGTTGCGGCAGATGAAAAGAGCATGACCTCCGCCGCGGGGGTCCGGCTCGTCTGAGTCCGTCCAATCGGCTGACAATGGAAAGGCCGTCCGGCATCGCCGGGCGGCCTTTTGCATGGGAGGCAAACGTCAGGGCGCGTCAGAAGCCTTCCGTCCCCTTGTGATCGCCAAAGCCCTTGGCGCGCAGTTCGTCCTCATCGTCCTTGGCGCGCTTCTGCGCCTGCGCGATCCGGTCGCGGTCCTCCGGCGTGGGCGGCGCTGGGCGAGGCGCGGCCTGTTCCGCGAGGCTGGGTTCGTGCGCGCCGGGTGCGCTGTTCTTTCCGGTCATGATGAAAACTCCTGCCGCTGCTGGCCAAGCCTGACGAACGGGCGAGCGGACGGGGCGTTCCGGTGATGCTTGCAGGATCATCGAACCAATTGGCGGCTGGATCGTCTCTCCCTTCTGGACCAAGCGAGAGCCGCGTGAAGGATGAGGATCGCCACCTATAATGTGAACGGCATCAACGGGCGGCTGCCCGTTCTGCTGCGATGGCTAGAGCGCGCGGAGCCGGACATCGTCTGCCTTCAGGAACTCAAGGCCCCGCAGGACAAGTTCCCGGAAAAGGCGATCCGCGACGCGGGCTATGACGCCGCATGGCACGGCCAGAGCCGCTGGAACGGCGTCGCGCTGTTGAGCAGGGTGGGCGAAATCCACGAAACGCGAAGGACGCTGCCCGGCGACCCTGACGATGTGCAGAGCCGCTATATCGAAGCCGCCGTCAACGGCATGCTGATCGCGGGGCTCTACCTTCCCAACGGCAATCCCCGGCCCGGTCCCAAATATGATTTCAAGCTGCGCTGGTTCGACCGGTTGCATGACCATATGGCGAGCCTGATCGGACTGGATGCGCCGGTGATCGTGGCGGGCGACTATAATGTCATGCCGACCGACCGCGACGTCTATGTGCCCGAACGCTGGCGCGACGACGCGCTGTTCGCGCCTGAGGTGCGCGCCGCCTACCAGCGCCTGCTGGACCAGGGGTGGAGCGACGCGATCCGCCAGCTTCACCCGGACGAGACCATCTACACCTTCTGGAAATATTGGCGCGGTTCGTTCGAGCGCAATGCAGGGCTGCGGATCGACCATGTCCTGTTGAACCCGGCCGCCGCGCGGCGGCTGCAAGCGGCGGAGGTGGACACCACGCCCAGAGGATGGGAGCGGACGAGCGACCATGCGCCGGTCGTCGTCACGCTGCGCGGCGAGGCGGAATGATGACGGAAGCATCCAGCCCCGGACTGACCCTGCCGCTGCCGATGGAAGCCCGCCTGGTCACCGAACTGCCGCCGCCGCCCGGCTGGCAATATGAGCCCAAATGGGACGGCTTCCGCGCCATCGCCGGACGGGACGGCGGCACCGCCGATATCCGTTCCAAGTCCGGCAAGTCGCTCGCCCGCTTCTTTCCCGAAATCGTCGCGACGCTGCTGGCAACATCCTGCCAGCGCTTCATCGTGGATGGCGAGTTGATCCTGCCGACAGGCGGCGTGCTGTCCTTCGACGCGCTTCAGCAAAGGCTGCATCCCGCCGAAAGCCGGATCGAGCGCCTGTCGCGCGAAACGCCCGCGCAACTCATGCTGTTCGACTGCCTCGCGCTGGACGGCGAGGATCTGGGCGGCGCGCCGTTGCACGCACGCCGGGCGGCGCTGGAGCGATTCCACCGCGCGGAGGGGAATGACATGCTGCTGCTGTCCCCCGCGAGCGAGCGGCTGGACGACGCGATGGCCTGGCTGGAACGCAGCGGCGGCGCGCTGGACGGGATCATTGCCAAGCCGGTCGACGCGCCCTATCGCTCCGGCGAGCGCGCGATGCTGAAACAGAAGAACCACCGGAGCGCGGATTGCGTGGTCGGCGGCTTCCGGCGCACGGCGGACGGCAAGGGCGCGGCGTCGCTGCTGCTCGGCCTCTATGACGATGACGGCCTGCTGCACCATGTCGGCTTCACATCCAGCTTCAAGGCGGGCGAGCGCCCTGCCCTGCTCGACAGGCTGCTGCCGCTGGCGGGCGGCCCCGGCTTCACCGGCAAGGCGCCCGGCGGCCCCAGCCGCTGGAGCCGGGGAGAGGAAAGCGCGTGGGAGCCGCTGCATGCCCGGCTTGTGGCGGAGGTCGTCTACGATCAGGTGACGGCGGGGCGCTTCCGGCACGGCACCCGTTTCCTGCGCTGGCGGCCAGACAAGGCCCCCGGACAATGCCTGTGCGAGCAGCTTCAGGCGGAACTGCGGCCTGCGGAACTGGAGGCGCTGATTGGCGGCGCCTCATCATGAGTGCGGCGCGACCCGCCTGCGCGCGCGGCTGGCCGATCCGTCCTTGAGCGCCCAGCGCAGCACCATGCCCATGCCCGCGAGACGGGCGCGGGCGAGATGGCGGGCCGGTGCGCGTGAAAAGCCATGCATCCGCGCCGCCCAGCCGGGCAGCAGATCGATCGCCGCGTCGATCGCCGCCCGGCCGAAATGCGCCGTCAGCATGCCGGGCGACGGCTGTAGCAGCAGCGAAGCGACTTCCCGCGTCCGATCGTCGCACCGCAGCACGGGGCGGGCGGCAAGCAGATAGTCCGCCACCTCCCGCCCGCCGCGGGGAACGTTCCGCGCGCCCAGCCGCACTGCCAGATCGGCCATTTCCGCATAATAGAGATCTTCGTCCCGCGCGGGCAGAAGCGGCGCGCGGTAGCGGCGATAGGCGGACAGGAAGGAATAAACCTCCGCCACATGGACCCAGCACAGCAGGTCAGGATCGCTGGCGCGGTAGACGCCGCCGTCCGGCAGGGTGCCCTCTATCCGGTCATGGACCGCGCGTACCCGCTCGATCAGCCGCTCCGCCTCCGCCGTGCCGCCATAGGTGGTGCCTGCGATGAACTGGGCGGTGCGGCGAAGGCGGCCGCTGCGGTCTTCGCGAAAATTGCTGTGGTCCCAAATGCCCGCCAGCGCTGCCGGGTGCAGCATCTGGAGCAGAAGCGCCGCGATGCCGCCCGCCATCATCGACGTGAAATCGGCATGGACGCGCCACGCCATGGATTGGGGGCCGAACAGCCCTTCGTCCCCCAATGGCCTGTCGAGTTCGACCCGCTCCCCGCCCGATCCGAAGATCTGCGTCACGTTGCGCTGGATCATCCGCTGCACCGCCTCATGCGGCATGAGGGGACGCCATCGGGGTGGTTGGGGCTTGTCCTCTTCGGCCATGTCCTTCCTTTCCCCGCGTCAACGCGCCAGCAGCGGCAAAGTGACGGCGGTGCGCCTGCGGCTTTATCGCAAACAGGCGGATGCTTGATCGCGGTTAAAAAGTTTTTCGGGAACGTCTGGGGGTCTCTCTGAATTGAACGACAGTATATTTAGGAGACGAATTCCGTGGCCACGCGCTTCATCGCCCGAACGAGCGACTCACAATTTCTACAGCAGGACTTTCAGGAAAGGCTCAGTCACTGGAACCGGGACAGGCTGTCGCCGGGCTTTCCTGATGATTGGGAGAGCCAGTTCCGCGACGGTCAGGCGATGGCCCGGCTGGAACATGCCTTCATGGAAGAACTGCGCGCGCAGGTGCGCGATCGGGCGGCCAGCGCGCCCACCGATCCCGATGGCTTCATTGCCTGGTTCGAAGCGCTCAAGGAAAATGGGCCGGGCCAGAATGATCCGCTTTTCCCCTGGCTCGCCGAACAGGCGTCGCGAGACGAGGTTCGATGGTTCCTGACGCAGGAAGCCGCCGGGGAAGCCGGGTTCGACGATCTCGTCGCCTTAACGCAGGTGAAGCTGCCAACATCCGCCAAGCTGGAACTGGCGCGCAACTATTGGGATGAAATGGGGCGCGGCAATGAAAAGGGCATGCATGGCCCGATGCTGTCCCAGCTTGTCAGCATCCTGGACCTGTCGCCCACGATCGAAACGACGGTATGGGAAAGCCTGGCGCTGGCCAACGCGATGACCGCCATGGCGACCCAGCGCGTCTATGCGTGGCACAGCGTCGGCGCGCTCGGCGTCATCGAACTGACCGCGCCCTGGCGTTCGGCGCATACCGCCGCTGCGCTCAAGCGGATCGGCCTCAGCCAGTCGGAACGCCGCTATTTCGATCTGCATGCGGTGCTGGACGTCAAGCACAGCCGGGACTGGAACGAACTGGCGATCAAGCCGCTGGTCGCCGAAGACCCGCGCCGCGCCACCGCCATCGCCGAAGGCGCGCTGATCCGCCTGAGCTGCGGCGAGCGGTGCTTTGACCGCTATCGCGCGCATCTGGGGCTGGAGCGTTAAGCATGGCGGGACATCAGCCCCGCATCCTTGTCGTCGAGGATGATCCGGCCATTGCCCGCATGATGGTGGAGATGCTGCGCGCGGCGGATTATGAGGTGGACGGTCCCTATGCCGACGCCAGCGACGGGGTGGCGGCGCTGGCCGCCCATTTCCCTGACGGAGCGGTGCTCGACCTGCACCGGCCTGCGGAGGACGCCAGCCTGCTAAAGGATGATCTGGAGGCGTATGACATTCCCTTCCTCGACTGCGAGGAAAGCGTCCGCCAAGGGAAAGCCGCGCCACTGAAGGGCCGGTCGCAACTGGAAAGGCGGCTCCTCCCCTGGCTCCGGCACATGCGGCACTGAGTGTTCGCGGCGGGCGACAGCCGTCACGGTTCAGCGCCCCGCTCTTGCCCCTTGCGTGACGGACGCTATGTCCATCCCCTCGGATCAGCGCGGGAGACGGAATGGGCCGCATCGTCGGAAAAATCATCAGCGGCGCAGGCGTCGCGCTGCTGTTTCTGGTCATTGCGCTCTGCCTCGCGATCACCATCGTCCCGCCCTTTCTGGACCGCATCTATTATCAGGGGCCGGTGAGCCGCCATTTTGACGGCGCGCACTTCTTCAACCCCGATGGCGAAATCGAATTTTCCCCGCCGCCGGGCAGCAACCGGCAAAGCTTCGCCGTGCGCTGGCTGCTGGGCACGGACGAGCGGCCGCCCTGGCCCGACGCGGTGGCGGTAAAGCCCAGCCGTCCCGCGCCGTTCGCCGCGCCGCGCGGCATGACCGCGACCTGGGTCGGCCATGCGACGGTGCTGGTGCAGGCGGCGGGCCTCAATATCCTGACCGATCCGGTCTGGTCCGATTATGCCAGCCCCTTGCCCCCATTCGGGCCAAGGCGCGTGGCGCAGCCGGGCATCCGGTTCGAAGACCTGCCCAAGATCGACCTGGTGGTCGTCAGCCACAATCATTACGACCATCTGGACATTCCGACGCTCAAAAGGCTCTGGGAGCGCGACCGGCCCAAGATCATCACCAGCCTTGGCAACGACACCATCCTGAAACGCGAGGGCATCCCCGCCGTCGCGCTGGATTGGGGCCAGTCGATCAGCGGAGCGGCGCTGAACGGCCTTGGCTCCGACACGGTGATCCAGTGCGAAAATTACGAACATTGCCCCGATTACCGCGTCCATGTGATCCGCAACCATCATTGGAGCAGCCGGTGGGGCACGGATCGCAACCGCGCGCTATGGTCCAGCTTCGTGATCGCCACGCGGGCGGGCAACATCTTCTTCGCGGGGGATACGGGCGCGGGCGACATGGCATGGCCGGAGGAAGCGGCGCGGCTGGGGCCGATCCGCCTGGCGATGATCCCCATCGGCGCTTTCCGCTTCTGGCCGGGGCAGATGGAATCGGACAGTCATATCGGGCCGCAGCGGGCCGTCTCCGTATTCGAAAAGCTGGGGGCGTCCACCGCGATCCCGATCCATTGGGGCACGTTCCGCCTGTCCTTCGAACGGTGGAGCACGCCGCCGCGCATGCTGGAACTGTATCTGCGGTGCGCGGGCATAGACCGGGCGCGCTTCGCGCCGTTGCGCGTCGGGCAGTCGATCGCCGTGCCGCGCTATTCCGCGGTCGAGCGAAGCCGGGGGCGCTGCGACCAGCGCGCCATCGCCGCGCTGGAATAGGGTCAGGCGGGAGGGGCTGCTGCCGGTGCCGGATGACCGCCGCCGGTCATCGCGGCCAGATATTCGGCCTGCATCTCCTGCGTGAGCAGTTCCATCATCTGCCGCCCCTCGATCCAGAGTTCGATGACGCCGAAGGCTCCGCCGCGCTTGCGATATTTGGCTGGCCAGCCTTCGCGCGCGGCGATCGCCATCACCTCATCCTGACTGAGCGGCGTGGCAAGCGCGGCGTGAGTCGCAGTGAAGCCGCCATCCTCCGAGGCTTGGCCGGAGGCATCGGCGTCCCCTTCGGTTTCGCGCAGCACCGTGCCGATGGGATAGACTTCCACCGCCGTGCCGCGATCGTCGCCCGCCAGCGCGATCCAGCTTCCCTGCGCCACCGACGGAAAGGGATGAGCGTGACCGCGCCATAATTCGGCGATGACCTGCGCCACGTTCCTGGGGTCATGGGCCGAGATCGAAAGATGAAACAGCATGACACGCCTCCGCTGCCTGCACTCCGCCAGTGCAGCATAGCATGAATTCGGTCCCGCTGCGCCGGGGCTTGTGCTGACGATCAGGTCTTGGCGCATTCCCCCGTGCGCTTGCCGGTTACGTCATGGGTGGTGCGCAGTGTGGGATTGCCCGCCACCGTCTTTGTCATGGTGCTGCCCAGCGTCAGCGTATCATCAGTGAAATTCCCCTCCAGCACGATTTCCGACGTGCCTTCACCGGCCTTGCAGGACAGGGTGGCGATCAGCCGTCCCTTGCGGATAAGCTTGTCCTTATAGGTGCAATCCTTACCCTCGCCCCCTGCCAGCGCATCGGCATCCGGCACCCCGGCGGCGTCTACCGTCAGGCACAGCTTGTCTTCGCTCATCTGCTTGAGCGCCGCCTGATATTCAGCGGGCGTCACGGTGGGCGTGTTGTAGCCGGTCGTCTTGCGCGTGAAGGCCCATTCCCCCGCCTTGATCGCGATGGGCGCTTCCACCGCTTCGGGCGCGGGCGCTTCCTTTTCGCCGCAGCCCCCGATGGCAAGCGCGACCGCCAGCGGCATCACCGCCGATTGCATGATCTTCATATCCTCATCCCCTGTTCTCTTGACGGAACGGGGAGAGGCTCGCCCGGCCCCGGCCAAAGCGCAAGAGGAAAAATCCAGCCGCGCCTCAACGCTTGCCGTGGGTCGGCGCGTGGAAGTCAGGCGGCTTGCCAGCGATCCAGGCCAGAAAGCGGGCAAGCCCCGGATGCGCGCGCAGGGCCGCCGCGTCGCGATAGGCGCGGGCAAGTTCCGCATTGCCGATCTGCGCATGGATGGCGCGGTGGCAAATGGGGTGGAGCGGCACCGTGCCGCGCCCGCCCCTGCTGCGGGGCAGCGGATGATGCCATTCGATCCGCCGCCCCAGCGGCCGTTCGCACAGCCAGCAGCAGGGCGCGCCGCCGCTCACGCCTATGTCGTGGCGCAGTCGGCCGCGATCCATTTGCCGGACGTCTTCGCCTTCATGCGCATTTCAGCGCCTTGCGCGGCCGCGCTGCTTTTCATGTCCATGTGCATTTCATAGCTTTCGGGCGAATAGCTGCCCGACATCACGGCGGTCATCGCGCCGCCTTCCGACTTGCAGGAAACCTCGCCCTTCACCGATCCGCCGCCGACATTGAAGCCCTTATAGGTGCAGTCCTTGTTCTCCTGACCGGAAAACATCTTGCCGCTGGGATTTTCGGCCTCTTGGGGCGTGACGCAGTAGCGGATGGAGGTGCGGCTCATCATCTTCTTCATCTGCTCTTTCATCCGGGCGCCGCCGCCCGGCAGATTGGGCATGTCGATATCTTCCAGCGTGAAGCTGCTTTCCCACTGGCCGGGTTTCAGCTTCACCCTTTCGACCTGCGCCTCGACCTCGCTCTTGCTCATCGGTTCGCCGGACGGCTTGTCGCCGCATCCCGCCAGCAGCGCCGTCGCGCCCGCCAGCGCCAAAACCGTTTTGCGCATCGCACATCCTCCCTGTTGCACCCCTTGGGCAGGCGAACCATATCAAGGCGCGATGACGATTCAAATCCGCACCACCCTGGACGAACCGGAGACCGGCGAAGGCTTCGTTCCCCACCGCCCCGCGCGCCCTGAAAAGAGCGAGGGCGGCAAGCGGTTCAAGCTGGTGTCCGACTATGAGCCCTCCGGCGACCAGCCCACCGCCATCGCGGAACTGGTGGAACAGGCGCGTGCGGGCGAGCGCGATCAGGTGCTGCTGGGCGTCACCGGCTCCGGCAAGACATTCACCATGGCCAAGGTGATCGAGGCGATGCAGCGCCCCGCTCTGGTGCTCGCGCCCAACAAGATCCTGGCGGCGCAGCTATACGGCGAGTTCAAGAGCTTCTTCCCGGAAAATGCCGTCGAATATTTCGTCAGCTATTACGACTATTATCAGCCCGAAGCCTATGTGCCGCGGTCCGACACCTATATCGAGAAGGAGTCGAGCGTTAACGAGGCGATCGACCGGATGCGGCATTCGGCGACGCGCGCGCTGCTGGAGCGGGACGATGTGCTGATCGTGGCGTCCGTGTCCTGCCTTTACGGCATCGGGTCGGTGGAAACCTATTCGGCGATGACCTTCTCGATGAAGAAGGGCGGCATCGAGGACCAGCGCGAGATCATCCGCAAGCTGGTCGCACTCCAGTACAAGCGCAATGACGCTGGCTTTGCGCGCGGCAATTTCCGGGTGAAGGGGGATAATCTGGAGGTCTTTCCGTCCCACTATGAGGATACGGCGTGGCGGGTCAGCTTCTTCGGCAATGAGATTGAGGATATCGTCGAATTCGACCCGCTGACCGGCAAGAAGATCGCCAGCCTGGAATATGTGAAGGTCTTCCCCAACAGCCACCATGTGACGCCGGGCCCGACGCTGAAGCAGGCGATGGAGGCGATCCGCTTCGAACTGGCCGAGCGGTTGAAGGAACTGGTGGCGGAAGGCAAGCTGCTGGAGGCGCAGCGGCTGGAGCAGCGGACCAATTTCGACCTGGAGATGATCGCCGCGACTGGATCATGCGCGGGTATCGAAAATTACAGCCGCTTCCTGACCGGCCGCCTGCCCGGCGAGCCGCCGCCGACACTGTTCGAATATCTGCCTGAGAACGCGCTGCTGTTCGTGGACGAAAGCCACCAGACCATCCCGCAGATCGGGGCGATGGCGCGCGGGGACCATCGGCGCAAGATCACGCTGGCCGAATATGGCTTTCGCCTGCCGAGCTGCATCGACAACCGCCCGCTGCGCTTCAACGAATGGGACGCGATGCGCCCGCAGACGGTCAGCGTGTCGGCGACGCCCGGCCCGTGGGAAATGGAGCAGACCGGCGGCGTGTTCAGCGAACAGGTCATCCGTCCCACCGGACTGATCGATCCGCCGGTGGAGATCAAGCCGGTGGAGGATCAGGTGGACGACCTGATCCACGAGGCGAAGGAGACGGCGAAGAAGGGTTATCGCACGCTCGTCACCACCCTCACCAAGCGCATGGCCGAGGATTTGACCGAGTTCATGCATGAGGCGGGGATCAAGGTCCGCTACATGCACAGCGATGTCGAGACGCTGGAGCGCATCGAGCTGATCCGCGACCTGCGGCTGGGCGTTTATGACGTGCTGGTCGGCATCAACCTGCTGCGCGAGGGGCTGGACATTCCCGAATGCGGTCTGGTCGCGATATTGGATGCCGACAAGGAAGGGTTCCTGCGATCGGAAACCTCGCTGATCCAGACCATCGGCCGCGCGGCGCGCAACGTCGAAGGGCGCGTGATCCTCTATGCCGACCGGATCACCGGCAGCATGGAACGCGCGCTCAACGAAACCAGCCGCCGCCGGGAAAAGCAGCAGGCCTATAATCTGGAACATGGCATCACGCCGACCACGATCAAGCGCAACATCGGCGACATCATCGCCCATGTGGCGTCCAAGGATCAGGTGACGGTCGACACCGGGCTCGACGATCGCCCCCACCTGGTCGGTCACAATCTGCGCGCCTATATCGAGGATCTGGAAAAGAAGATGCGCGCCGCCGCCGCCGACCTGGAGTTCGAGGAGGCCGGGCGTATCCGCGACGAAATCCGCAAGCTGGAAGCCGAAGAACTTGGCCTGCCCGCCGACGAGCAGGTGGCCGCGCCGCGCGGCCGCGCGACCGAGGGCAAGCCAGGCACGCGCAAGCTGCGCTACGGCAAGACCCAGCGCAAGTTCGGGCGGTAAGGAGCGGCGCGGACGGCTTTCCGCCGCCGCCCTTACAATTTGCGACAAATCTTCCTTGGACTTGCCAGAATTTTGCGACAACTCGCGCCTAACAGCCGGTCATCAGGTGATTGGTGAAAAGGGGTAATGTGTGAGCCGTCCGACGTCGCTTCTGCTGTTTTCGTTGATGATAAGCTGCGCGCCCACGGCGCTGCTCGCCCAGACGGACGAGGCCAAGGGGCCGCCGGTACAGATGGACGATGTGGACGAGATCGTCGTCACCGGCCAGCCCGAACGCGGCGCGGTGATCGGCAACATCAAGCCCGAACAGCAATTATCCCCCGCAGACGTGCGCGCCCTGGGCGTAACGTCGATCGCGGAGATGATTACCGAATTGTCGCCCCAGACCAATGGCGATCCCGTGATCCTGCTGAACGGGAAACGCATTTCCAGCTTCTCCGAAATCCAGGACATCCCGTCCGAAGCGGTGGCACGGGTCGACATCCTGCCCGAACAGGTCGCGCTGTCCTACGGCTATGCGTCCACGCAGAAGGTGGTGAACATCGTGCTGCGCCAGCGTTTCCGCGCGGAAACGGCAGACCTGCGCGCGGGGACGACGACCGATGGCGGGCGCGAGAACGGCACGATCGAAGGCGGGCTGCTGCGTATCCGGGGCGATAACCGGCTGACGCTCAATGTGAAATATGCGGCCGCAGCGTCGCTGCTGGAAAGCCGCCGCTCGATCGATCCGGGTCCGAACAGTCCGGCCCTTGCCAACCTCACCCGCTTCCGCACGCTCAGTCCCGCGACGGAAAATCTGTCGGCGAACGCCACCTGGGCGCGGGCGCTGGGCAAGGTTTCCATGACGGTCAACGGACGGGTCGAACTGTCGGACAATGACTCGCTCCAGGGGCTTTCCTCCGCAGCGCTGGCGCAACTGGCGGGCCTGCCGCAATGGCCGTTCGCCGATGACGGGCGCTATCGCGACATTATCGAAGCGGGCAGGCTGGATCAGCAGATACGCGGCACCACCGGGCATCTGGGCCTGACGCTGAACGGCCTGCTGGGCGGCGGGTGGCAATGGTCGCTGACCGGCAATGGCGACATTTCCGACACGCGGACGCGCACGGAAAGATCGTCCGGCACCGACCGGGCGAGCAGCAAGTCGCAGGCGGTCACGGGCGACCTGCTGCTGTCGGGTCCGATCGTCGACCTGCCTGCCGGAACGGTGACCAGTTCTATCCGGCTCGGCGCTTCGGCCAATGGCTTCGACGGCTGGTCCATCCGCAACGGAAAGGAAAGCGAGAGAAGCTATGACCGGCAGATCGGCAGCGGGCAGGTCAGCCTGGACGTGCCGCTGACCAGCAAGGCGCGCGGCGTGCTGGGCGCGGTGGGCGATATCGGCGTCAATGTGAATGCGGGCATGCAGCAGCTTTCCGATTTCGGCACGCTGTCTACCTTGGGCTATGGCCTGAGGTGGCGGCCCGTTCCGGCGGTCCAACTGCTGGTGTCCGCCAATCAGGATCGCGCCGCGCCGACCGGCAACCAGATCAACGATCCCGAAATATCGACGCCCAACGTGTCCGTATTCGATTATCGCACCGGCGAAACCGTGTTCGTGACGCGCATCACCGGCGGCAACGCGGCGCTCAAGGAAAGCGTGCGCGACCAGTTCCGCCTGAGCGCCACCGTCAAGCCCTTCGAAAAGCCGAACCTCACGCTGACGGCGACCTATCTCAACAGCCGCACGGCGAACCCCATCGCCGCCTTCCCGGAGCCCACGCCCGCGATCGAAGACGCCTTTCCCGACCGCTTCGTGCGCGACGCTGACGGCCGATTGTTGCAGATCAACGCGCGGCCGATCAATTTCCTGCGGTCGCAGAGCGAGCAGTTGCGCTGGGGCTTCGACCTGTCCCTGCCGCTCAAATCGCGCATCCAGAAGCTGGTCGAAGCCTGGCGCGCGGCGGGGGCCAAACCGGAAGACCGCCCCAAGGAATTGCAGGACATGCGGGCGCTGTTCGGCAACCGGGGCCGGGAAAGAGGGGAGCAGGCGGGCGGGCAGGATAACGCGCCTCCTCCCACGGAAGGCGGCGAACGGCCCCGTGGCGAAGGCGGCCTTGACGGTCCGCCAAGGCAGGGCGCGGGCGGCAGGCCCGGCGGCGGTTTCGGCGGTCCCGGAGGATTCGGCGGCGGACGCGGCGGCGGTGGCGGACGCCTCAGCTTCAGCCTTTATCATACATGGCATTTCACCGAGAGCATCCTGATCGCGCCGGGCGTGCCTGAGCTTGACCTGCTCAACGGCGATGCCACCGGCTCATCGGGCGGCCAGCCCCGGCATGAGATCGAAGCGCGGGTGGGCTATGTCAACAATGGCCTGGGCGCGCGGCTGGGCGTGGATTGGGAAAGCGGCACCCATGTCGATGGCGCGCTGAACGGATCGTCGCGGCTGAACTTCGGCAGCCTGGCAACGGCGAACCTGCGGCTTTTCGCCAATCTGGGGCAGATGCCGTCATTGGTGCGCAACCATCCCTTCCTGCGCGGCGCGCGGGTGTCGATCGGCATCGATAATATCTTCAACGCGCGGCGTGACGTGACCGACGCCAGCGGCGGCACGCCGCTGCGCTACCAGCCGGGCTATCTCGATCCGCTCGGCCGCCGCATCAGCATTTCATTCCGCAAACTCTTCTTCTGAGATGCGGCTAAATGACTCCCCTCCCGGTCCGTTATGAACCGTATGAAGAGGCCGGGAGACGAAGCATGAGGAAACCCGTCAGGATCGTGGTGGTCGATGATTCGCTGACTATCCGCGCGATGATCGAAACGCTGCTGGAGCGCGATTGCCGCTTCGAGGTTGTCGGCATCGCCCGCAACGGCGAAGAAGCGATTGACCTCATCTGCTCCGCAAAGCCCGATGTCGTCACGCTGGACGTGGCCATGCCCGGCAAGGACGGCATGACCATCCTGGACGAGATCATGGCGCTGGAACCATGCCCGGTCATCATGCTGTCCAGCCTGATGCGCGAAGGCGCGCCGATCATGGCCGATGCGCTGGACCGTGGCGCTGCTGCCTGCTTCAACAAGGCGATGATCGCCCGCGACGCGGCGCGCTTCATCAGCCTGGTGAAAGAGGTGGCGCGCAGCGCCGCTCCGGCGGTGCGGCTGGCGGTCGCGGCCTGAAATCACCAGCATCGGTTGGGAATGGGGAGCGCCGGAGACGGCCGCTCCCTTTTTCTTTGCTGATGGCGAACAATCCGGTCCCAGGCACCGGCCGCTGACCGGGCGCGCTATGCCGGATCGGGACGTGCCAGCCCCAGCCTGATCGGGCGGCCCCTAGCAGGCGAGCGAGCGCGAATGCGCGCCCAGTGCGGCAAGGTCGATCGGGGCGGCGAATTCCACGCCCATCCGGTCGTCCAGCGACCAGCGGGAGGTCGCGTTCACGGAAAGGCTCTCGCTGAATTCGATCGCGAAGATCGTGCCTTCGGGCACGTTCCACAATCCTTCGATCATCGCGCCGGTGGCGGAGATGTTGCGGATGCGGGCGGTATAGCTATGCCCGTCATGCAGCACATTGACCGTCCGCAACATCGTCTTGCGTTCCGGGCGGCTGGACTGGAACCCTTCGGCCAAAGCCAGCGTGCCATGGCTCCGCTGCCGTTCCAGCACGTCTTCCGCCGTCAGCGGGCGGCCATAGACATATCCCTGAATATGGCTGCACCCGAGTTGACGGATCAGGGCGAGTTCGTCCTGCGTTTCCGCGCCTTCGGCCGTCGTGTCCATGCCCAGCGCTTCGGCAAGGCTGACGATCGCCTTGATGATGGCGCTGTTGCGGTTGCCCTTGACCGCCGCCCCGCGCACGAAGCTCTGGTCGATCTTGATCTTGTCGAAGGGCGCTTTCTTCAAATAGCCGAGCGAGGAATAGCCGGTGCCGAAATCGTCGAGCGCCAGACGGACGCCGATCGCCTTCAACCGGGCAAAGGTCGCGTCCGTGCCGTCATCATCGTTCAGGAACACGCTTTCGGTGATTTCAAGCTCAAGCCGTTCGGGCGCAAGCTGCGAATTGGCAAGGGCGCTCATCACCAAAGCGGGCAGGCCCGGATTGGCGAACTGGATCGGCGACACGTTCACCGCCACCCTGATGTCATCGACCCACTGAGTCGCGTCACGGCAGGCGGTGCGCAGCACCCATTCCCCCAGAGGCGCGATGAGGCCGCTTTCCTCCGCGATGGGCACGAACACGGCCGGGGAAATCGCGCCGCGCACCGGATGATTCCAGCGCAGCAGCGCCTCATAGCCGGTGATCCTTTCCGTCTGCGAGGACACGACCGGCTGATAGACGAGATGCAGGGCGTCCGACGCGAGCGCGTGGCGCAGATCTTCCTCCATCTGCCTGCGATCTTCGGCGTCGGCATGCATCTCGCTGGAATAGAAGCGATGGACGCCCCGGCCATCCCCCTTTGCGGCGTAGAGCGCAAGATCGGCGTTGCGGATCAGCGCGTCGGCAGTGACGCCATCCTGCGGACAGACCGAAATGCCGATGGACGCGCCGATCACGACCACCGTGCCTTCGATGGAATAAGGGCGCGACAGGGATGCGATGATGGCGCGGGCAAGCTGCTCCATGGAACGGCGGTCATGATGGCCCGGCAGCAGAATCTTGAACTCATCGCCGCCCTGTCGGCCGACCAGACCGCGATTGCCGGCCACTTCCAGCAACCTCTGGCTGACCTGCCGCAACAGGGCGTCGCCCGCCGGATGGCCCAGCGTATCGTTCACCGATTTGAACCGGTCGAGGTCCAGCATCATCAGCGTGCATTCGCTCGCCCCCATGCCCTGCGGCCCGGCCACCGCCTCTTCCAGCGAACGCAGCACCTGCACGCGGTTGGGAAGACCCGTCAGCGAATCGAATTGCGCAAGCCGCTGCACCTCCGCCTGGCTGCGGCGCATGGCGGTAAGGTCCGCGCCGCTGCCGCGAAAGCCGTGGAACTGGCCATATTCGTTGAAGACCGGCTGGCCGGAGATGGACCACCAGCGCTCATCCTGCGTCATGGCCGCGCGCACCGCGATCTCCGAAAAGCCGGTGCGCGCCGACAGATGGAAGCCGACGGTCCGCTCGCCAGTGCCATGCTGGTGATCGCCATTGCCGATAAGGTCGGTAAGCCGCCGCCCGATCATGCCGCCCTGGGGCATACCGTCCAGGGTGCTGACCAGCGTATCGGAAATATAGGTGAGGCAGCCGTGGCGATCGGTTTCCCAGAACCAGCCATGCCCCGACTGCTCATATTCCTGGAGCAGCCGGTCCGATCGCTGCGCGCGCAAGTCCTGCTGATGCAGGGCGATCGCGCGGTCGCGGTCCGCCCGCGCCTGACGAAGCGTCGCGATCATCATCCCTGCAAGGCAGATGAACAGCAGGCCGGTCTGGGCGAATGGCGCCTGCTGAAGCATGGAAGCGCATAGCGTGCCAAGGAAATAGCAGGCGCCCAGCAGCCGCCGATCGCCGAAGATGCAGACGACGAGAATCGCGACCAGGATTTCGGCAAGGAGGCCATTGGGCACTCCGCCGGGATTGGCGGCGGGTTCCAGCAGCAGGCCGAAGGTGAAGCTGGACAGGAACATCAGCCCCAGCATCAGCCATTTCTGCACATGCGGCCGCTGCTGCTGGAATCGTTCGCCCTTGGGCGCGATCATCACGATGCCATCGATCAGCAGCATCGCCGTCAGGATGAGCGTATAGGCCACGCTTCCCTGAAAAAGAGACGCGTGCAGCAAGGCGAAGGTGCACAGCTTGGCGAGCAGGATCAGCGGCCACAACCGGGCGATCTGGCCCAGGCTGCTCGATATCCAGAAGGGCGAAACTTCCGTCCCCCCTTCCGCAAGCCCAAGCGCGGCTGCCAGATCGACAGGCCATGACTGAACGTCTGTCAGCTTTGTACGCGATGGGACCATAGCCATCGCGTAACAGCCAGAGGTTGAAAGAGAATTACCTTCCCGTCTTCAATCTACCGATTGAAATCAAACCCTCATCGGCATGAGGACGTAGAGCGCGGGGCTGCGGTCGTTTTCACGGATCAGCGTGGGCGCGGCCGCGTCGGCCAGGTGCAGTTCGACGAGGTCGCTGTCGATCTGGCCCAATATGTCGAGCAGATAGCGCGCATTGAAGCCGATATCGAAGCCTTCGCCCTGGAATGCGCCGGGCACTTCTTCGGCGGCGGTGCCGTTTTCCGGGCTGGTGACGGACAGGGTGATCTTGTCCCGGTCCAGCGTCATCTTGACGGCGCGGGTCTTTTCCGTGGCGATGGTCGCGACGCGGTCCACGCCTTCTTCAAAGCTGCGCGGATCGATCTTGAGCAGCTTGTCGTTGGCGGTGGGGATGACGCGGCTGTAATCGGGGAAAGTGCCGTCGATCAGCTTGCTGGTCAGGATCGCGCTGCCAAGGCCGAAGCGGATCTTGCTGGCGGACAGCGAAATCTGGACCGAGCCTTCCACCTCGTCGAGCAGCTTGCGCAGTTCGCCGATGCATTTGCGGGGCACGATGATGCCGGGCATCCCGTCCGCGCCATCGGGACGCGGCACGGTGACGCGGGCGAGGCGATGGCCGTCCGTCGCCGCCGCCTTCAGCACCGGCTGGCCATCATCCGACACATGGAAATAAATGCCGTTCAGATAATAGCGCGTCTCTTCGGTCGAGATGGCGAAGCGCGTCTTGTCGATGATCTGCTTCAACGTTTCGGCGGGCAGTTCGAAGCTGGTGGGCAGGTCGCCTTCCGCGATCACCGGGAAATCGTCGCGCGGCAGGGTCGAGAGGTTGAACCGGGCGCGGCCCGCCTGGATCAGCATCTTGCCCTCCGCCGCGTGGAGCGACACCTGCGATCCTTCGGGCAGCTTGCGGGCGATGTCGAACAGCGTGTGCGCCGAAATGGTCGTGGCCCCCGCCTGCTCCACCTGGGCCGACACGCTTTCGACGATCTGGAGGTCGAGGTCGGTCGCCATCAGCTTGATCGCGCCGTCCGACGAAGCTTCGATCAGCACGTTGGACAGGATCGGTATCGTATTGCGCCGCTCCACCACCGACTGGACGTGGCTGAGGCTCTTGAGGAGCGTTGCGCGTTCGATGGTGGCCTTCATGTCCCTGTTTGTCCGTTTCTTTTTCTGCGCAAAGCCCGAAGACGGTCGAATCCGGGCGACAATGATGGATGGTCCTTCATAGCCGCTATGACGGCGGCGGCAAGCGCTCGCTGGTCATTTCGCCTGGGCAAGGGTTGCAAAAAGGCACAGCATGCGCTTTGCCCGTCCTATGGCGCGCTTGTCCCTCTTCCTCCTGCCGCTGCTCGCCATCGCCGCGCCAGCCTTTGCCAAGGATTCGCTTGGCATCTTCGAATATTGGGGCGCTTTCCGCGATCCGGCGGCACCGCGCTGCTACGCCATTTCCCTGCCAGTGGGCACGCGGGGGAACGGCTTTGCCGCTGTCGGCACCTGGCCCCGGCGGCATATACGCGGCCAGGTCCATTTCCGCCTGAGCCGCACGCGCGCCGAGGGAGCGCCCGTGATCCTGAGCGTGGGAGAGCGCCGGTTCCCGCTGGTGGCAGGCAAGGGGGATGCCTGGGCCCCCGGCCCGCGCGCCGACGCCGCGATCATCGCCGCCATGCGATCGGCCAGCAGCATGAGCGTGCAGACGCAGGGCGCGAACGGGCGGGCCTTTGCCGACGCCTACAGGTTGCGCGGGGCGGCGACGGCAATCGATGCGGCGGCTTTGGGATGCGCCAGGTTGCGGTGAATGGCCGAGGCGCTCCGGTCCCGGACGCTCCCCTTTATAAATCCGCCGGAATCGACTATGTGCGCGGCTATGCATACAGCCGCCAACCCCTTGATGCCGATTCCCGGCGCTATCGACCCTGTGCCCGTGCCGCGCGCGGTGACGCCGCGCGAGGATGGCCGTGCCGACCTGATGGGCCTGTCGCGCCCGCAGATCAAGGCGATGCTGGAGGAAGCGGGCCTGGATGCCAAGCAGGCCAAGCTGCGATCCAAGCAGTTGTTCCACTGGCTCTATCATCGTGGCGAAACCGATTTCGACGCGATGACCGACCTTGCCAAGCCGATGCGCGGCTGGATGGCGGAGCGGTTCGTGGTCGGCCGTCCGCAGGTGGTGGAGGCCCAGGTTTCGAGCGACGGCACCCGCAAATGGCTGCTGCGTTCGGATGACGGCCAGGATTATGAGATGGTGTTCATCCCCGATGCCGACCGGGGAACGCTGTGCGTGTCGAGCCAGGTGGGTTGCACGCTCAACTGCCGTTTCTGCCATACAGGCACGATGCGGCTGGTCCGCAACCTGACGCCGGGCGAGATTGTCGGACAGGTCATGCTGGCGCGCGACGCGCTGGGCGAATGGCCCAAGGGCAGCATGGCGTCGGCCAATGACGACGAGACCGACGAGGCGCCGCAATATACGACCGACGGGCGCATGCTGACCAACATCGTGATGATGGGCATGGGCGAGCCGCTCTATAATTTCGATCATGTGCGCGACGCGTTGAAGGTGGTGATGGACGGGGACGGCCTGGCGCTGTCGAAGCGGCGGATCACCCTTTCCACGTCCGGCGTGGTGCCGATGATGGCGCGCGCGGGCGAGGAGATCGGCGTCAACCTGGCCGTATCGCTGCATGGCGTGACCAAGGATGTGCGCGACGAACTGGTCCCGCTCAACAGGAAATATGGGATCGAGCAGCTGTTGCAGGCCTGCGCCGATTATCCGGGCGCCAACAATGCGCGGCGGATCACCTTTGAATATGTGATGATCAGGGACAAGAATGACAGCGACGAGGATGCGCGCGAACTGGTCCGCCTGATCCGCCAGTTCAAGCTGCCCGCCAAGGTCAACCTGATCCCCTTCAACCCCTGGCCCGGCACGGATTATGAATGTTCCACGCCGGAGCGGATCAAGCGCTTTTCCGACATCGTGTTCGAAGGGGGGATATCCGCCCCGGTGCGCACGCCGCGCGGCCGCGACATCATGGCGGCATGCGGGCAGCTCAAGTCGGCGTCGGAAAAGAAAAGCCGCGCGGAACTGGACCGGCTGGCGGCGGAGAAGCAAGCGGCGCTGGGGTAAGGGCGCGGCCTTCGCTGCCGGAGCATGGAGCCGCTATTCTGCGGCAGCTTATTGCTTTTCGCCCGTACGCCTCATGCAAAAAGGGCGGCCCCGATGGGACCGCCCTTCCTGTTGATTCCGATCGAGAGGGATCAGAAACGGAAACCGATGCCGACGACACCGGCGTCACGGCCGCCGAGTTCGGCTTCATATTCAGTGCGCTGATATTCAGCCGAAATGTAGGCGTTGGGGGTCAGGGCGAATTCAACGCCGCCGCCGAAACGAACGCCTTCGAAATTGGTGTCGCCCACCGGCGCTTCAAAGCGGGTGGTGGCGTAGCCGACCTTGCCGAACGCCAGGAACTGCGGGTTGACGACATAGCCGAGGCGAACCGAAGCGGCGAGATCGCGGCTGGCGTCGACGCCGAAGTCATTGTCGAGGCTGGAATCGCCGAAGGAGACTTCCGGGCCGAAGGTCAGGTTCGGGGTGACGGCCAGGTCGTAACCGGCGGTGACGCCGTAGCTCACGCCTTCTTCGTCGCCGAGGCTGTCATAGCCGACGGTCACGCCAGCGCGCGGGCCGGTGAAGGGAGCGGCATCCTGCGCGAAGGCAGGAGCAGAGACGGCGGCGGCAGCAACAGCGGCTGCGAAAATCACAGACTTCATATTATCCTCATCGAATTAAAGAACGAGCATCAAGAAAAAGACGCACGCCTTGTCATATTGCAGGAACAGTGTTCGAGTATTTTCATGATCACCTAAAGAATGCCGTGTGTAACGGCTTCCTCCTTTTCATCCTGCATGCCGCGATCATCATCGCTGGCAGGGCGCATATGATGGCTCCTGGATGACGTTGCAACATCGACATAAACATAATTGGCGCATGATGCGATTTTGCAACAGTTTGACTAGGCATACCGATCAGACAAAAGGCGGCCAGGGCAGCTAGCCAGCGGCGGATGGACGGCAGATGAACAATGCGGCTTCCCGCCAGACCAACGGAGCAGGGCGGCATTTTTGACCATAGCGATGCAAAGAGGTAACGGTGCCCCATGGTGAGCGCAGCGTCCCCGGCCCCAGCCCCCGTGGTCCCGTCCGTGGTGGTTCGCCACAGCCGGGTCACGCGCCTGTGGCATTGGGCGAACGCCGTGCTGCTCTACATCCTGCTTGCCAGCGGGCTGGGCATATTCAATGCGCATCCCCGGCTCTATTGGGGCCAATATGGCGCGAATTTCGATCATGCCTGGCTTGAGCTTGACCGTTTCGGGCCATGGTGGACCCTGCCCGCTCATTATGATCTCGCCATGTCGCGCCATTGGCATCTGGCGGCCGCGCCGCTGTTCGCCTTCGCGCTGCTCGGCTATATGCTGTGGAGCCTTGGCAGCGGTCATATCCGCCGGGACCTTGCCTTCCGGCGCGGCGAGCTTGCGCCACGTCATGTCTGGCGGGACATATGCGATCATGCCCGGCTCCGCTTCCCGGCCGGAGCGGCGGCGCTGCGTTATAATGTGCTGCAAAAGACCAGCTATATCGGGATCATCTTCATCGTCCTGCCGCTCATCATCCTGACCGGGCTGACCATGTCGCCGGGCATGAACGCGGCCTGGCCCTGGCTGCTCGACCTGTTCGGGGGCCGCCAGTCCGCGCGGTCCATCCACTTCATCGCCGCCTTCCTTCTGGTCGCCTTCTTCCTGGTCCACATCGTCATGGTCCTGCTGGCGGGGCCGCTGAACGAATTGCGATCCATCGTGACGGGCCGCTATCGCGTGCCGGAGGAGCGGCCATGAGCCTGATCTTTACCCGGCGGGCGATCATGCTGGGGGCTGGCGCAACGCTGGCCGGTTGCGACCGCATCGCACGCCATGAAACGGTGCGCGAGGCGCTGTTCAGCGCAGAGAATTTCCACAAATGGGCGCAACGCCGCCTGATGGCGCGCGATGCCTTGGCGCGCGAATTCCGCCCCGACCAGATTTCACCCTTCTTCCGCCCCAATGGCACGAGCAATCCGAACACGCCCGAATATAAGGCGCTGTGGCGGTCGGGCTTTGCTGACTGGCGGCTTGAAATTTCGGGCCTTGTGAACCGGCCCCTGTCTCTCTCCCTGCCGCAGCTTCACCAATTGCCGCAGCGGGAGCAGATCACGCGCCACGACTGCGTGGAGGGGTGGAGCGCCATCGGCAAATGGCGCGGAGTGCCGCTCGCCCTGCTGCTCGACGCGGCGGGCATGAAGGAACACGCGCGATACATCGTCTTCCGCTGCGCCGACAGGATGGGCGACGGCCATGCCTATTATGAGAGCATCGACATGATCGATGCCTTCCACCCGCAGACGATCCTGGCCTTCGCGCTCAATGACCAGCCGCTGCGCGTGGCAAACGGAGCACCGCTGCGCCTGCGGGTCGAACGGCAACTGGGCTACAAGCATGCCAAATATCTGATGGGGATCGAGGCGGTCGAGCACCTGTCCGGCACCGGGCGCGGCAAGGGCGGCTATTGGGAAGACCATGCGGGCTATGATTGGTACGCAGGCATTTGACGCGACCGAAATGACCTGACAGTTTAGCCGCCATGAAACTTTTCGATCGTGTCATCAAACGGTTGGTCACCCGTGGGCAACTGACCATCATCTATCACGGGGGAAGACGGGTGACGGCGGGGGCGCCCGACCCGGCCTTCCCTTCGCTGGCGTTGAAATTTCATGACGCCAGGGTTCCCTTCGACATCATCCGCGATCCCCGCCTGGGCATGGCGGAGGCGTTCATCGACGGGCGCGTCACGATCGAGGGCGGCGGCATCATGGAGCTTATCTCGCTGATCCGCTCCAACAATGCGTGGGAAAGCGGCAAGTCGATCAGCGACAAGGGGCCGTTGAAGCGCGGCTTCAAGTCGCTCCGCCAGTCGCTCTGGCGCGCCAATCACCGCTCCCGGTCCAAGGCTAACGTCGCCCATCATTACGACCTGTCGGGCGCGCTCTACGCTCTCTTCCTGGATCGCGACCGCCAATATAGCTGCGCCTACTGGCCCGATGCGGATAATGAGACGGGCATCAGCCTGGAGCAGGCGCAGGAAGACAAGAAGGCGCATATCGCGGCCAAGCTGCTGCTGAAACCGGGCATGAAGGTGCTGGACATCGGATGCGGATGGGGCGGCATGGCGCTGTACCTGCACCGCACCTGCGGCGTCGACGTGACCGGCATCACCTTGTCCGAGGAGCAGTTGAAGGTCGCCCGCCAGCGCGCGCAGGATGCGGGCGTGGCCGATCATGTGCGTTTCGAGCTGATCGACTATCGCGACATCAGCGGGCCGTTCGACCGGATCGTGTCCGTGGGCATGTTCGAGCATGTGGGCACCGCCCATTACCGCGCCTTCTTCAACAAGTGCCGCGACCTGCTGACCCCTGAGGGCGTGATGCTGATCCATACCATCGGGCGGATCGACGGGCCGGGCATCACCGACGCCTTCACCCAGAAATATATCTTCCCCGGCGGCTACATCCCCGCCTTGTCGGAAATGATCCGGGGCAGCGAGGGCACGCGCCTGATGGTCACCGATGTGGAGGTGCTGCGCCTGCATTACGGCCTGACCATCCGCCAATGGTATGCGCGCACGCTGGCGCACAAGGACGAAATCATCGCGCTCTATGATGAGCGTTTCTATCGCCTGTGGACCTTCTATCTCGCCGGAGCGGCGACCGTGTTCGAACATGGCGGCATGGTGAATTATCAGGTCCAATATGCCCGCAACCGCCGCACCCTGCCCATCACGCGCGATTATATGAACGAAGCCGAAGCGGCGCTGCGGGCGCGATGAGGCCCCTTAACGGCCGCTGACAGCATCGTTCCCGCACGGTTCAGCCGGGCGCGCGCATCTTCCCTCCCCATGATCCCCGCCGGTGCGCGGCGGAAGCATGAGGAGAGTCGAGATGAAACTGATCTGGAAGGGCGCGGCCGCGCTGGGCCTGGCCGTTGCCGGACTAAGCGCCGCAGCCCCGGCGCAAGCGCAGGATTATCGCTACGATCGCGGCTATCGCGAGTGGCGCGGCGGCCGGGACTGGGACCGCCGGTGGGACGGCCGCCGCGACTGGCGCGATGACCGGGGATATTGGCGCGGCGACCGGCGTCACTGGCGTCAGGACAGGCGCGCTTATTACCGGCATCACCGCCAGCGCTGCTGGACCGAATGGCGCTACAACCCCTATCGCGACCGCAACGTCCGCGTGCGCATCTGCCGCTAGAAAGGTCGATCGGAAATGGAGCATGATGCGACCGGATCATGCTCCACCGCCGCCTCATTATGGCACGATGGTTCGCCGGTAATTGAACCTGCTGGCAGGTTCCGGCATTTGGCTGTGCATGACCGATCCCATGCCCGTTGTTCAAAGCCTGTTGTCCGGGCTCCCCATCTTCCTCCTGCACCTGGCCTGCGCCACGGTCGCATGGCTGGCGGCGCTGGGGCTGTATATGTGGATCACGCCGCATGACGAATTCGCCCTGATCCGCGCGGGCAACCAGGCGGCGGCGATCTCGCTGGGCGGCGCGGCGATCGGCCTTGCCATCCCGCTGGCGCTGTGCCTTGCGGGATCGGTCAATGTCTGGGACATCCTGATCTGGGGCAGCGTGACGCTGATCCTTCAACTGATCGCCTTCCGCTTCGTCGATTTCCTGCTGGGGTCCCTTTCCACCCGGATCGAGGCGGATGAACGGTCGGCCGCCATCTTCCTGGCGATGATGAAGGCCGCCATCGCCTGCCTGACCGCCGCAGCCGTCGCAGGCTGAACGTGGCGCGGCGGAGCATCGGCTGCCTGCCATGGATGCTGGGGGGTATATTGGCGCTCGCCTGGATGGGCGAGTTCACGCGTCCGCCGCCGTTGCAGGTGGAGACATTCGACCCCCGCTCGCCCCGCCGCCCCCTGCCCCAATGGAGCGACGAGGCGTTCGTCATCGAAGATCCCCGCGACGCGCCCGGCGACAGCATGGGCACGGCCTTCGCCGTCGACCGGGACGGGGCATGGCTCACCGCCGAGCATGTCACCCGCGACTGTTCGCGCATCGGCCTGCAACAAGGCAATATCGCCCGCGCCGTGTCGCGCGTGATCGAGAGCCGGGAAGCGGACGCCGCGCTGGTAAGGGACGGCCTGCCAAGCGAAGACGTGCTGCCCCTGTCCGGCCGCATGCCCGCGCCGGGATCGATCGGCTTCCACATGGGCTTTCCCGCCGGGCGGCCGACGCTGGTCGTGTCGGAACTGATCGGGCCTGCGAGCGCGCGGCGCGGGCAGACGGACCAGACCGAGCCGGTGCTGGCCTGGGCGGAGGTCGGCCGCATTCCCGCTGGCGATCACACGCTGTCCGGCATCAGCGGCGGCCCCGTCCTCGCGGAGGACGGCCATGTCGTCGGCGTGAACAGCGCCGCCACCGATCGGCGCGGCCGCATCCTGACGACCGCGCCCGACGCGATGATCCGGCTGGTCGTAGCCAGCCGCGCGGTCAATGACCAGCCGGTCGCCTATCCCTTCGCTGGCCTTGCCGATGCAGAGGCGCGCTTCGCCTCCTGGCTGGAGCAGGGAGCGATCCGCCGCATCTACTGCGACGTGGATGAAGGGGCTCCACGGTTGACGGCAACCGTGCCGAACGGCTAGGCCGCGCGAAACACAGGACCTTTGATATAGCCATGAGCGACACGCCTCCCGACCGTCTTTCCACCAACCCGCGCAGCCCCTTTTTCGACATGGAGCAGTTGCAGCGCGGGATCGGCATCCGCTTCAAGGACCGGGTGCGCACGGATGTCGAGGAATATTGCATTTCCGAAGGCTGGATTCGCGTCGCCGCCGGAAAGACGCGCGACCGTCATGGCCAGCCCTTGACGATCAAGCTGTCTGGCCCCGTGGAAGCATGGTTCGAACAGCCTGCGGGCGAAGGCGAAGACAAGCCCGCCGAATAAGGCAGGCGGCGGGCAAGTGATCCTGCCCGCCTTTGCACTCGGACGAATGCGGGCGCGCCAGTTTCAGCGTTGGAACCGGGGCTCCTGCATGCGCAGGAACACCGTTCAGCCTGGACAGACCTAGCGCAGCCGGGCGTCGCGCTTTACATCGGCGATGATGTCCTTGAGCGACCGGCCCGATGGCGCGGCGTCGGCAAAGGCGATCGCGCGCATATCCATTTTTAGCCGTGGCATGGCAGGGGGCCGCGCGGTTGCTGGCGCAGCGGCAGGCGCCGCCGCCCTCGCCTCATGCGAAATTCTGGCGGCAATCGCGGGGTCCATCCCGGCCAGGCGTATGCTGCTCCCCAGTGCCGGGTCCGGGTCGAAGGACCGCAGGCCGGGCTTGTCGGGATAGATGAAGCCGAAGGTTGGGTTCGTCCGCGCGCCCATGGTCTGGGTCGGGCTGTGCCAGACGCGCACTTCGCTCCAGTCGCCCTCTTCGGATACGTCGATCGCCAGCACATCCTCCTCGATCGCGCCGGGCACCGACCAGTTGGCATGCCGGATGAGCATGCGGCGCTCACCCAATATCTTGCTGACCACCGCGACATGGCCCAGCGTCATCGGGCCTGCCGGGCGGAAAGCCAGCACAGCCCCGCGCCGGGGTTCGTGACCGCGCTTGTAGCGATCAGCAGCCTGGTCCCACCAGGTCAATGCGTCCCCCCAGATATTCACGCCGGACACGATGCGGGCATAGGGAACACATTGCAGCGCCGTAGCGCCGAAAGCGGGCATGGATATCCACGCAGCCGCCAGCAGCATCGCAGCGCGAGCCATTCGAAACATAATTAGCGACCCCGATAAATCGAAGAATCGCCCCACCGCGATCGAAACTAGGCGGTGGTCCTTATGAAAAGGCTAACGGATCAGAAAGCATCACGGCCAGCGTCCGCACCGGCGATGGTGGCCGCCATGGCGATCTGCACCTTGGCCGGTGCGGGGGCGGGCGCCTGATTCGGGTAGATGAACCCCTTGGCCGGGTTGGAGCGCAGGCCCAGTCCGCCGGTCGGACCGTACCAGACCCGCACATCGGTCCAGTCATTGTTCGGCGACACGTCGATGGCGCGGACATCGCGTTCGATGCCGCCGCGATAGGACCAGTTGGCATGGGTCAGCAGCACTTCGCGGTCGCTGACGACGCGGCTGACCATGGCGACATGGCCGACCGGCATCGAACGGCTCGCCGCGAAGGCCAGCACCGCGCCCGCGCGCGGCTGGCTGCCGCGTTCATAGCGTCCCTCCGCCTGGCTCCACCAGGTGTTCGCATTGCCGTAAAGCGAGATGCCGGAAATCTGACGGGCGTAGGGCGCGCATTGCAGCACGCCTGCGGTAGCGGGGGTCGCGATCAGCGCGCCAAGAACGAGCGTCCACGCAGCAACAAGCGCCCGAAAACCGCTGACCATGAAAGAAGTGCCCCCGAATTCTTGATCTTATCGACCCTGTGCGCCCCCTTGTGCAGATGGGCGGCGGGAGGAAAAGGCCGGGGCGACGAACTGTTACGGAAGCGCGTTAATCTGCGGAACCATGTACATGGCCCGCCGAAACAGTGAGGCGCGTGGAGGAGGCGAGATCGCTGAACAGGCTGGCTTCCGTTCCGGTCATCCACACCTGTCCGCCCGTTGCCCTCAGCCGGTCGAACAAGGCGGCGCGGCGCATGGGATCAAGATGCGCCGCCACCTCATCCAGCAGGAGAACGGGCGGCTGGCCGCGTTGCGCCGCCACCAAAGCGGCATGGGCGAGCAGGATGGACAGCAGCAACGCCTTCTGCTCCCCGGTCGAACAGAGCGCCGCCGCCTGCCCCTTTGCCGCATGGGTGACGGCCAGGTCATGCCGGTGCGGGCCCGACAATGTGCGGCCAGCCGCCGCATCGCGCCGCCGTTCTCGGGCAAGCCGGGGCGCAAGCGGCTCATCGGCCCCCTCCTCCCGCATCATGTCCAGCAGCGGGCGGGCAAAGGGCTGGCCGGGCTGAACCGCCAGCTCCGCGTTCAGCCGCGCGACCATGTCCGCCCGCGCGCTGGCAAGCACCGCCCCATGCTCCCCCATCTGCGCTTCCAGCGCCGCCAGCCAGGCGGGGTCCGCCGCCCTGGGATCGGTCAGCAGCCGGTTGCGCGCGCGCATGGCGGCTTCGTAGCGGGCGCTGTGCACCGCGTGGCCGGGATGCAGCGCCAGCGTCAGACGATCAAGGAAGCGCCGCCGCCCGCCCGGACTGTCCATGAACAGGCGATCCATCGCGGGGGTCAGCCACGCAATCGCCAGATGATCGGCCAGTGCATTGGCGGACGAGGCCACTCCGCCGATCCGCACCTGCCGCCGGTCCGGCGCGCCCGCCGCGACACCCGTGCCCAGCATCACGCCATCGACTTCCGCGGCGATGCCGAAGCCGCCCGCGCCGTCCTGCCGCGCCATGTCCCGCAAGGCAGCGCCGCGCAGGCCCCGGCCGGGGGCCAGCATGGAAACGGCTTCCAATATATTGGTCTTGCCCGCGCCATTTTCGCCGGTCAGGACGATGAAGGCATGATCGGGAACGATCAGCGCGTCCGCATGGTTGCGGAAATCGCTTAATGTCAGGCGGCCGATCATCGGCCCGCTCTAGCCGCCGCCGTGGAAAACGGAAAGCCGTTCAGCAACGCTTGCGCGTCACCGCCGCCCCGTCATTGATCATGGTGAGTTCCCGGCCGTTCGCGGAGGGGCGCAGTTCGACCTTCCGCGTCCAGCTATCGCCTTCGCCCGTGAAAGACGCGGTGACGCGAACCCGCCCGTCCGGCCCCGGCGCGACATCGGTCACGGTGCCGACGCTTTCGTGGAAGATCAGGCTCTTGGGAGTGACGGTCAGTTCAAGGTCCGATGAGCGGTCGCCGCATGCGTCGTTCACCCCGGTCCAGTGCCCGCGCAATGCGGCCGGGATCGTTCCGGGCGCGGATGCTTCCTGCTGCTCGCGCGGCCGGGCGGGCGCGGTTTCGTTTCCGGGGGGTGCGGTGGCGTTGCCGGGCCTCAGGCTCTCATCCTGCGCGGGCGTCAGGTTGCTGACGTCATAGGAGGATTGCTCCTCCACAATGTTGGTCGACATGCCGGGCTTGCCACTGTCCCCCTGGTCACAGGCGGCCAGCAGCAGCAGGGGCAAGGCGTGAAGCAGGCGCATCCGTAATGAACCGGCGATGCGGCGGAGGGTTCCGGCATATGGGCGGCGGCCGCGCGCGGCATCTCCGTTGCGCACTTGCATGCGGCTTGGCTTAGGCTCATCAAGGGCGTGAGATGGTTGCACGGCCCCTTACCCTAACTGGAGAATGCCGATGAGGAAATGGATGATGGCGCCGCTGGCCCTCGCGGTGGCGGCTCTGGGATCGAATGGAGCCATGGCCGCGCTCGCCGTCGGCGTCAAGGCGCCCGACTTCACCACGCGCGGGGCGATGGCGGGCAAGACCTTCACCCTGACGCTGTCGCACCAGCTCAAGCGCGGGCCGGTCGTGCTCTATTTCTTCCCCAAGGCGTTCACCCCCGGCTGTTCCGCCGAAGCACGGGAATTCGCCCAGCATATCGACGATTTCAAAAAGGCCGGGGCGACCGTGATCGGCATGTCGACCGATACCGTCGATGACCTGGTGGCCTTTTCCACCAAGGAATGCGCGGGCAAGTTCGCCGTCGCCTCCGCCGGTCCGGCCATCGTGTCAGGCTATGACGTTGCGCTGAAGATGCGGCCCAATGTCACGGACCGCACCTCCTACGTCATCGCGCCGAGCGGCCGAATCGCCTTCGTTCACAGCGAGATGAACTATAGCGGGCACGTGAAAAGCACCCTGGCCGCGGTGCAGGCGATGACGGGCAAATAGGCGGGGCGGCGTCAGCCCGGCTTGCCGCCCTTCACATATCGCCCGAACCAGTCCAGCGTGGCGCTCCATGCCGCCTTGGCCGCCACTTCATCATAGCTAGGGCGATAGTCTGCCATGAAGCCATGGTCCGCCTGCGGATAGACAGTGATGTCGCTGGGCGGCGACTTGCCCGCCTTCTTGAGCGCAGCCTTCATGGCCTCCACATCGGCGAGCGGAATGCCCTTGTCCAGTGCGCCATATTGGCCGAGCACAGGGGCCTTTAACGCGGCCGCCTCATCGATCACGCGATGCGGCTGCAACGCCGTCCTGTCGCTGACCAGCCGCCCGTAAAAGGCGACGCCAGCATCGAGCGCGGCGCTATGCGCGGCATAAAGCCACACGATCCGCCCGCCCCAGCAGAAGCCGGTAATGCCCCGCCGCCTGCCGTCGCCGCCATGAGCGGCGGCCCAGCCATAAGTGGCGTCGATGTCGGACAGCACCTGATCGTCGGGCGTTTTCGACACGATCCCGCTCATCAGTTGCTTGAAGTCCGAAATCTTGCTCGCGTCGCCATGGCGGGCGAACAGGTCGGGCGCGATGGCATAATAGCCCTGCCGGGCGAAGCGGCGGCATATGTCGCGAATCCATTCGTGGACGCCGAAAATCTCATGCACGACGCAGATCACCGGCGCATCCTTCGCCGCCTGGGGACGCGCCACGAAAGCAGGCATGGCAAAGCCGCCGCTCGCGGGGATGGTCACCCGCTCCTCCTTCAATCCTTCCCCCGTGGTCTGCACCGCGCTGCTCGCCACGGGGCGGCAGGCGGCGGCGAAACCAGCGGCGAAAGCGCCCGAGGCGAGCAGCTTGCGGCGGTCAAGGCCCGTGGAGCCGATCCAGTTGCGGTCGTCGGGCAAGCGTTCGGGGCCGGGCTGATCCTGCGTGTCGATCGTCATCGCGCTCTCTCCAGAAGATCCCCCGCTTCGCACCCTACGCGCTCAGTATAGGAGCGCAAGCCGGGTCAGCGCAGGAAGTCGCCGCTCTCGATCCATTGGAGCGCACTCACGTCACGCGCATAGACATAGGCCCACGCCTGCACAGGCCCGTCGCCCGCATGGACGGTCAGCCGCTCGCGCCGATATTCCCAGGGCTGGGGGAAATGGGCGGCGCATTCCTCATATTCATCGATCCGGTTCAGCACGGCCGGATCGTCCGGCAGCAGGAAAAGATCGCCCGCGACGACGCCGTCCGGGCCGGGCACGAAGCCGGGATAATCGCCGGCGCGGTAGAGCCTGCCCCGCGCGGCCGCTGGACCGGCATGATGCGCGACCGACATCAGCCACTGCGCCTCCGGGCCATCACATCCGGGGCGCAAAGTGCCGTAGACGAAGAGAAAAGGGTAATGCATCAGACCGGCCCCAACTTGGCCGAACCAAACATCGCAGGCATTAAAAAAGCCGCCCTGATCTGAAGCCGGGCGGCCTTTTTGATTTCCCCCATGATGAGGGAGCATGGTGAAACGAATATTCGCTTAGGCAAAGAGCACCGAGTAGAAGGTCAGCATCTGAGCGCCGACTGCAACCATCAGCGCAACGCCCTGAACAGTGTGTCGCATGTTGTTTATCCTGCAAAGATCATCTTGTTTTTTCGCCCTTCGGCAAGGGGGCATATGCGCATGTCTTCGATTCGTAACAATCGCAAAGGCCGCCTTCGCAGTTGCAGCAAATGCAACAGCTACTGTTACCCCAAAGCCACGATCATGGCCTGGGCTGCCGCAGGGGCGCGCACCTTCGCGCCGCTGATGAAAAAGGCGAAGACGTCTCCATGCGCCGACTGCTCCCGCGCCATAGCGGCCCAGCCTGCAATTTCCTTGGGAGAATAGCCCGTGGGTTCCTCTTCCCGCGTGCGCATCAACCGGGCGTAGGAAAAGCCGACATCATGCCCGTGCAGCGCGGGATAGCTGCCATGGTCGGCAAAGACGACCGCCGCGCCTGCATCCCTTGCGAGCGTCAGGAAGGCGGGATCATCGAAGCTTTCGTGCCGCACTTCCAGAGCGTGGCGAAGCGGAACGCCAGCGGCCTTGGCCGGAAGCAGCTTCAGGAAAGCGCCGAAATCCTCCGCATCGAAGGTCTTGGTCGGCATGAATTGCCAGAGGATCGGCCCCAGCCGGTCGCCCAGTTCGACAATGCCCTGGTTGACGAACTTGGCGATCGACTCGCCCGCCTCTCCCAGCACGCGGCGATTGGTGCAGAAGCGCGAGGCCTTGACGGCGAACTGGAATCCGTCCGGCACTGCCTTGGCCCAATTGGCGAATGTCGCGGGCTTTTGCGTACCGTAATAGGTGGCGTTGATCTCCGTCGCGGTGAGATGCTGCCCCACATAGGCGAGTTCGTCCTTTTGCCGCAGTCCATCGGGATAGAAGATCCCGCGCCATGGCTCATATGTCCATCCGCCGATGCCGACCCTGATCCTTCCAGCCATCTCCGCGCCTCCTGCGGCCCATCCTGACCGGCAACCGCCATCAGGAACAGAGGAAATCGTCGGCGCCGCGCGGGAAAATCAGGACGCTGGCTTGCGCCGCGCCCCGATCAGCCACGGCTTCACGCCCCGGCTGGGGCGCGGCGTGCCGTCGATCCGGCGTGCGCGGATGATCGTGACCGGCTTCACTATCATCTGCCCGCGCATCGGCCCGGAGCCGCAGCAGGTCGGCTGCGACAATATCCTGCGCGCGACATCCATGCCAGCGACGACATGGCCGAAGGCGGCATAGCCGATATAGTCGCCGCGCGCATCCATATTGGGCGTCGCGCCCAGCGTGATGAAGAAATTGCCCATCGCCGAATCGGGACGGTTCGGCCGCGCCATGGAGATCGTCCCGTCCAGATGGCGGATGCCCGTCTTCGTGGTCGGCTCGTGCGGGATGGGCGGCAGCGACCGGCGGGCATCCGTGTCGATCCCGCCCTGGATCAGCCCCAGTTTGGGATCGCTCTTACGCCGCGCCGCGCGGTAGAAGGTCACCCCGTCAAAGCGGCCATCATCGACATAGGTCAGGAAGTTGACCGAAGTGCGCGGCGCGCGAACCATATCGACTGCCACCACGATCGTACCGGCCGACGTCTCGATCGCCACACGCGTATAGCCAGGCGCCGACCGGTTGGCGGGGAGCGCCAGCGCAGGCATGGCGGAACAGGCGAGCAGAAGGGAAAAGAAGGCAAGTACAGCGCGGCGCAGCGGAAGGTAACAGGCTGCGAGAGGGGAATATGATCGCTGAACCAAAGATGCTTTCCGTATCGGTGAACAGGATAAGTGGCGGACAAACTCACGCGCCAGGCCGCTGAGCTGCGACTGATCCTTGAGCAGTTCCGGCTGCGGAAGTCCACCCTGTCATCGATAGATACAGCCAAGCGGACCCGCGATCGGAACATGCTCGATCCGGGAGGGGTGGCGATGAAAAGCACGGATGCGGGAAGGCCCCCTGATTTGCTGCCGTGCCATTCAGGGCCAGCATAGTTCATTGGGAGCATGCTTCCGCCATGATTCCTGGCCCAGAGCAGATGCTCTCCCGGCAATCAGGGCAGGTTCAAACCCTTGCTCGCGAGCAAGGGTCTCAATCCATGCAGGTCCAGGCCCGGCTGTCCGCCGAGCAAGGCTGTGCGTTTTTTATGTTCGTCCTCTTGGCGGGCCCGCGCCTGGGCTAGGACGTGGGACGCGTCGTCCCGCCGGATCACGCAGACGCCGTCATCGTCAGCGGCCAGAATGTCGCCCGGCCGTATATAGGCGTCCCCGCAAGCCACCGGGACATTGACGTCACCCAAATCGAGGGTGGATGGACCGTGCGGCGAGATGCATCGCGACCAGACCGGCAACCCCAGTTCGCGCAGGTCGCGGACATCACGGACCGCGGCGTCAACGATCAGGCCGCGGCAACCGCGAGCCAGCGCCGCCGCCGCGAACAGGTCCCCGGCATAGGCAATGTCGCTGGGGCTGTCGGGCACGATCAATATTATGTCGCCAGCACGCGCATAAGCGAGGGCGACATGGTTCATCAGATTGCTCGTCGGCGAGCATGAGATGGTGATCGCGCTGCCGGCAATCCGCGTCCCGGCGACAAGCGGGCGTAACGTGCTGGCCAGCAGGCCTGTCCGTCCCTGCGCCTCGTAGATCGTCGATACGCCGCACGCCGCAAGGCCGTCGATCACGTCAGGATCAGCGCGTTCTATGTCGGAAATCACTGTTCCGGCCATGACGACAGGTGCCTCCCCTTGCTGTAGCGCCGATCAGCGAAAAAATCCCGGATGCTTAAGCCGCACCCGGGAAATGGCCAGTGGCCGTCAGGCGGCCGTGGAGACCTCTCGCATGGCGCTTTCCGCCTGCCGCATGGTCTTGTGAGGATATTTCTTGTGCATCTCGCGATCCCGCATTCCCGCTGCCCGCCCGGCTTCGAAGCGTTCTTCGGGAGCGACATGATAGGGTGGCAGCGCAGGGCCACATTTGATGTAGCCGCTGGTATGAATACGCGTCTTCATCGCCGGGATCTTGGACACATGCCAGTCGTCGATGCCCGTCTTGGGGAACAAGCCTTCCGATGCCCACTGCATGTCGGCGCGAATGACCTCTGCCTTGGCATAATCCTTGGCCAGGATCGCATCCTGCATGGCCATGATCGGGCCTGGGGCCATGGAAATGCTGCTGGACCAGATCGCGTCCATGTCGAACAGCTTGTTTGAAATCCACCAGTCATATTCATGGGTGAGCAGCTTGATACGTCCGTCGACTGCCCGCATGTCGTTCGCATAATTGTTGGCGATGGGCTGCCCCAGAACCAGCATCGTGCGGTACTTGCATGCGACAATCTGGGGGATCTTCGCGAGTTCGGCATAGACTTCAGTCGTGATGGGGCGCTTGAAGGCCTGCATGTCATCGTAAAGGAAGATCGCCATGTCGGGAAACTCCTCGGCGATATCCCTATAATATTGGACGATCGCTATGTCTGACATGGCCGACATCATCGGCCGCCCCATGTTCAGGCCATGCGCGCCCACCTCACGGAACGCCCGCACCCGCTTGATGGTGTCGCGCGTGTTAAGCGTCGTCGCCCCCGCAAAGACCGGCACCCGGTCGTTCACGGATTCGACGACGGCGCGGGTAAGGTCCACTATCTCCTCGAAGGTCAGCGAAGGCAGTTCGCCGAAGGTGCCGTTGAGGCAGATCCCCGTCGCGCCATCCTTGATGAGGACGTCCGCCGCGCGGGCCGCTTCGTCCAGGTTCAGAACGTCCTTGGCGTGCCGATCGATGACGATATCCGTCCTCACCGGGGTCGGCATATAGGCGATTACGCCCTTGATATCCTTTGAAGACAGTTGTGTAGTCTTAACCATGACAGTTACCTCCTGATGTTCATGAGTTGGAAGAAGAAGTAGAGCCAGCCCAATGCGGCATTTCCCCGATCCCGCTGGGGAGGCGGTAGCTCTTGGTGAAGCCGTACTCGCTCAGCGTCTCGGGCGCATGTTCCCGGCCAAAGCCGCTATGCTTCGTGCCGCCGAAGGGCGTGCCGAAGAAGGTCCGGTGATAATTGTTGATAAAGACGGAACTGACCGACAAACGCCGGGCGATGGCGAGCGCTTGCGCCGTGTCGCCGCTGAACACCCCCGCGACAAGGCCATAAGGCGTGTCGTTGGCGATCTCGACCGCTTCCTCCATGCTGCCGAACCGCATCACCGCGACCACGGGGCCGAAAATCTCCTCCCGCGCGACGCGCATGTCACGGGTGACGCCGGTGATGACCGTGGGCCGGACCCATGCGCCTGCGGCAAGGGCGGGATCGGACGGCAGTTCGCCCTGAAAGGCGATCGTCGCCCCCTCCTTTTGCGCCACGTCGATGAAGTCGAGCACCTTGCGTTGCTGCCCATGGTTGGCGACCGGCCCGACCGTTGTCAGCGCATCGTCGAGCGGCCCCAGCCTGAGCCTGCTCACACCCGCGACAAGCCGTTCGACAAATTCGTCATGAATATCGGCATGGACCAGAAGCCGGGAGGATGCGGTGCATGCCTGGCCGCAATTGTAGAAGCCGCCCTCGATCGCATAGGGAACCGCCTGGTCGAGATCGGCATCCGCCATGACGATCAGCGCGTTCTTGCCGCCAAGTTCCATCATCGCGGGCGTCAGATTGTCGGCCAGCGTTTTCAGCACATGCACGCCGGTCGGACTGGCGCCGGTGAAGGAAAGCTTGGCAATCATCGGATGCGCGGCGAGCGCCTTGCCCACGTCCGGGCCGCCCGGCACGACCTGAAGCAGATCCCGTGGCAGGACGGTGTTCAGGATTTCAACGATGCGCATGATGGTGCGCGGCGCCTGCTCCGGCGGCTTGAGGACCACGGCATTTCCCACCGCCAGCGCAGGCGCGGATTTCGCCCCGGTGTGGATCGGCGGCCAGTTGAACGGAAGTATCCCGCCGATAATCCCGAAGGGTTCGAGCATCGTCATCGAATAGCTATGCCCCACATCCTGGGCGCGGCTGGGCAGGACGGCGGTGAGTCCGCCAAAATATTCGAAGGACGCGATCAACACCTGCACATCCATGTGCGCCTGGATGACCGGCTTGCCCATTTCCTGGCTTTCAATCTCCGCAATCTCGTTCGCGAAGGGCTTTATGGCCTCGGCACATTCGCGAAGAATCCGCCCGCGCTCCAATGCGGGCACCCAGCGCCATTTTTCGAACGCGCTGCGCGCGGCGCGGATTGCCGCATCCACCCCATGCTCATCTGAGCACACGATATCCCAGAGGGGCTGCCCCGTAGCAGGGGCAATGACCCTCAGATATTCAGTGTTCTTTGAACCGGCCCAGCGATTCTCTATGACAGGCACGCTCTTGCTCATGTGCACACGTGTGCACATGCTCTTGAAACCTGTCAAGCATATTGCGCGGGAAAATTGTTTACGGCTTTACCGCTCGCGTGGAGCCGCGCACCACAAGTTGATAGTTGAGTTTGACGAAGGGCTGTACGCTACGCGGCCCCTCATGACGCCGTTTAAGGATCATCGCTGAGGCAGCATGGGCGAACTCCTCCAGCGGCAAGCTGATGGAAGTCAGGCCGCCCGGCCAGGTTTCGTACCAGGGCGAGGAGCCTGTCACCACCAGCGACAGATCATCGGGAATGCGCACGCCCGCTTCGTTGAGCGCCAGGATGCCTCCGGGCGCGAAAGACGCAGCGGACAAATAAATGGCAGTGGGAGGCCGGGGCAGCCGAAGGAAGGCCGCGACCTGGCTATAGCCTGCATCGGCACCGGCCGCTTCAATGCATATAAGGTCCGCATCATGCTCCACGCCCGCCTGCCGGAAGGCCTCGTGAAATCCGGCCAGACGCTCCGCGCCCGCCATGGTCGCCGAAGGCAGTCCTACAAATCCGATTTTTCGATGGCCGAGGGAGAGGAGATGTTCCGTCGCCATCCGCGATCCCTCAGCCGCATCGACCGTCACCACGGGCTGAGACAGCGCGCGATGATGGCGCAGGAACTGGACGCAATAAACCTGATTGAGGAGGGACAGGGTTTCCCTATGCGGCTTGGCCGACAGGGCGATGACGATACCTTCGACCTGGCTTTCGAGGAGCGAGCGCACCACCTCCGCTTCGACGCCGGGGTCGTCGGATGAAAGAGCCAGCACCATTTGCCGTTTCTGATGGATGCAGTCATCGGCCAGCCCCTGGGCTACGGCCGCGAAGAATTCGTTCCTGATGTCCGGCAGGACAAGGCCGATGATGCCGCTGCGCCCGCTGCGCAAGGTACGGGCGCCCGCATTGGCAACGTAGCCGAGTTCGGCGGCCGCCCTTTTCACCCGCTCGCGCGTTTCCGGGCTGATACGTGAATTTCCCGCAAGCGCGCGAGAGACGGTGGAATGAGCGAGACCCAGATGGGCCGCCAGATCCGTCACCGTCATTCGCGGGCGCTTAGCGCTTCTTGCCTCGTCCTTTTCGTTCAATCGTTCCTCCAAAGGGGCGCGCGGCTGCTCGTTCATTTCGCCGGTCTTTTGCGATGTCACGGATCAGGAATGCAATTGCAAAAGCGCCACAGCCATATTGCAAGGTTCCACATGCATGAACGTTGGATGATAGGCCTTATGGCGCCGCGACATGCCCAACTGCCTGGGCGATAGGAACTATTGCGCAAAGCGATTTGCCCGATGCAGCATAAACCCTAAGCTTCGCGCCGCACTTCAGGGCCACTTACCAAAAATAGCATCGCGGCGAACATGCTTCGCCTTTGGCCTGAATCATGGCGGGAGGGGATCATGGCGACAGTTTTTCAGACAGACTATGCCTGGCCTGACGACAGTATCGAGCGAAGCGTGATCGAAGCAGCCGGTCATCGCCTGATCAGCGGTCCGTCCGTCCCTCAACCAGCGGAGGCGATCGCGGAGCTTGTCGCCCGGAACGACCCGGAGGCGATCATGACCTGCTGGGCAAACGTGTCCGCCCAGGCGATCGGATCGCCATCCCGGTTGCGCATCGTCCAGAGGGTGGGCGTCGGCCTGGACAATATCGATGTGGCGGCGGCGACCGGACGTGGCGCGTGGGTGGCGAACGTCCCGGACTATTGCGTGGGCGAAGTGGCGGATCACGCGGTCGCGCTCCTTCTCGACTGGGCTCGTGGTACGGTGGCTTTCGATCGTGAGGTCAAGGCTGGCCACTGGAATCCGGCCGCCGCCCGGCTGCGGCGGGTGTCGGATTTGACGGTGGGCATCATCGGCTTTGGCCGGATCGGGCGTGCGACTGCCCGCCGGATCAAGGCGTTCGGATGCAGGATGCTTGTCAACAGCCGGAGCGCCGTTGCGGATGCCAATGTCGAACCTTGCACATTGCCATCTCTCCTCGCCAGCAGCGACGTGGTCATACTGCATGTGCCGCTCGGCAAGGATACGCATCATTTGATCGGATGGGCGCAACTCAGGCAGATGAAGCCGGGAGCCTTTCTCATCAATGTCAGCCGCGGCGGGCTGGTCGACAGCGAAGCGCTTCTCGCAGCGCTGGAGGAGGGGCGGCTTTCCGGCGCCGGGCTGGACGTCGTCGAGGGTGAGCCGCACCCGCCGCCTGCATTGGTCGAGCGCCCGGACGTCATCGTGACCCCGCACATCGCCTTTTCGTCGGAGGCATCTCTTTCCGAACTGCGCCGCCGTTCGGCGGAAGAAGTCGTGCGGGTGCTCGCCGGTGCCGATCCCCTGTTTCCATGCAATTCCCCAAAGGCATATCAATGACATCGACCATCATCAGCGCAATCCACGCGCGCCAGCTGCTGGACAGCCGGGGCCGCCCGACCCTGGAAGCGGAAGTATCGCTCGCATCGGGCGACAGCGGCCGGGCATCGGTCCCCTCCGGCGCGTCCACCGGCAAGGCGGAGGCTGTCGAACTGCGCGATGGCGGCCATGCATGGGGCGGGCTTGGCGTTGCGCAGGCGGTCGACAATGTGCGCAAGCTGATCGCGCCTTCGCTCATCGGCATGGACGCCAGCGACCAATCGAAGCTCGACAGCATGATGCGGGAAATGGACGGGACCCCCAACCTTGGCCGCCTGGGCGGCAATGCCATTCTGGCCGTGAGCCTCGCAGCGGTGCGTGCGAGCGCGGCCGCCGGACGCCAGCCCCTGTACCGGCGTTTTGCCGAACTCGCCGGAGCCGAGCCCGCCATGCCGCTGCCCATGGTGAATATCCTGTCGGGCGGATTGCATGCCGGGCGGGGCATGGATGTGCAGGATTTCCTTGTCATGCCGGTGGGAGCGGGCAGTTATGGCGAAGCGCTCCAATGGGTTTGCCGGGTCAGGGATGCCGCAGGGCGCATCTGTGCCGAACGGGGCCTGCCGACGCTTCTGGCGGACGAAGGCGGCTTATCCCCCGGTTTCGCAACCTCCTTCGAAGCACTCGATCTGATGCTGCGCAGTTTCGAGGCAGCGGGGCTGCGGGCGGGCGAGGATGTCGCGATCGCGATCGATGTCGCCTCATCCTCCCTGATCGATGAAGATGGCGCTTATGTCTTCGGGCGCGAAGGACGGTGCTATAGCAGCGCCGGAATGATCGGCCTTCAGAAGGAGTGGATCAGCCGCTATCCTGTCATATCCATCGAAGATGGGTTGGGTGAGGACGATTGGGACAATTGGCCGGAAATGACCCGGCAACTGGGCCGCATCCAGCTGGTCGGCGATGACCTGTTCGCAACCCGGCCCGATCGCATTCGCCGCGGAATCGAGAGCGGGGCCGCCAATGCCGCACTGATCAAGGTGAACCAGAATGGCACCGTCAGCGGCACTCTCGACGCGATCCGCATGGCGCGGGAAGCGGGTTATGCGACAGTGATCTCGGCGCGATCCGGCGAGACGGAAGATGATTATCTCGCCGATCTAGCGGTGGGGACCGCGGGCGGGCAGATCAAGGTCGGGTCGGTCCGCACGTCCGAGCGCATGGCGAAATATAATCAACTGCTGCGTATCGAGGAAGCGGGGCTGCCTTGGGCAGGGACTTCAGCCATTGGGCCGTTCGGAAGATGACAGAGAGCAGCTTGACAGCCTTCCTGGAGGAGAATGGCCTGGCCGCGTCCGGCGAGAGCGGAGATTGGACGCCGTTGGCCGGGGGCGTATCCTCCGATATATGGCGCGTGACGACGAGCCGGGGGACATTCTGCGTCAAGCGCGCGCTGGCGAAACTTCGTGTCGCTGCGGACTGGGAAGCCGATGTGGGCCGCAATGCCTATGAATGGGCCTATATGCAGACGGTCTCGGCCCTTCGTCCGGGTTCGGTGCCCCTGCCGCTGGCGCATGATCCCGCGCGGGGCCTGTTTGCCATGGAATGGCTTCCGCCCGGCACGCATCCCCTCTGGAAATCTCAGCTCCTGGGAGGCGTGGCCGACCCGGGTTTCGCCGGAATGGTCGGCGATCTGATCGGCTCGATCCATGCCGCAAGCGCGGTCGACCCCAGCCTGCCGGATCGCTTCGCCACCGATGCCAATTTCCATGCGTTGAGGCTGGACGCCTATTTTCTGGCAACGGCTCGCGTCCACGATGACCTTTCGGACATTCTGACCGGGCTTGTGCGGCAGACGGCTGGAACCAAGCTCGCACTGGTTCATGGCGATGTGTCTCCGAAGAATATTCTGGCGGGGCCGGATGGTCCTGTGCTGCTCGACGCGGAAGTCGCGTGGTTCGGCGACCCGGCATTCGACCTCGCATTTTGCCTCACTCATCTCATCATCAAGGCGAAGGTTCTGGACGGCCCCGGCCATGAAATCGCCACGGCCGCCCGGCTGCTGGTGGAGCGCTATTTTCGCCATGTGAATTGGGAATCGCCCGAACGTTTGTCCGCGCGGGCCGCCATGCTGCTGCCAGCGCTTGTCCTGGCTCGCACCGATGGGAAATCGCCGGTCGAATATCTGGATAATGGCCAGCAAGGCACTCTTCGCCATTGCGCGCGCGGGGTGCTGCTGGCCAGTCCCAAGACTATCCAGGAGTCGATCGCATTGCTTCTGTTATAGTTTTTCCCCGATCATGACCGCAATGCATGGCGGCCTGAAAGAGCAAGCCGCCTCATAGTATAGCGGCGACCTTCGTGACATCGGCCTTCCGGCCGGCTTGTCGCTGGTGTGAAGTCTTCATCATCAGCCGTTCGAACAAGGTGATCGCCTTGTCAGCCGCATTGGGGATCATCGGGATATCGCCCGGTGTTTCATCGATGACGCGCTGCTGCGCCTCGATCATGATGCGATCCTCCTCGAAAGCGCGCGACGCCATCGCCAGGCGATCCGCTATGACGCCCTGGGCATCGGGAAGGCTGCTCGCCACTCCCCAGACATAGAAGTAGCGGGACGTGCGATCGCCGGTCGCGCAGACCGATTGGCCGCTATATTCCGTTACCAAGGGCTGAATATCGGGAGCGCCGAAATCCAGTCTTTGCGCAGTCCCGGCAGGGTATGACCGCGCCCACATCGAAAGGTGGCCGGGCACGGTATAGTCATATGTCAGATAATTATCGACATATGCATCCATTTGAACGCCGGGAGTGTCGTAGGACAATGATTGGGGAACCCACCAATGAATGCTCAGCCCGTTTTCCACGGACTTGATGCTGCATCGGGCCTGTCCCCAGGATTCTTCACTTGATCCGAAACTGGAGGGATGCACATAGGCCGCGTGCGTGAAATCGAGAAGGTTGGCGTTAACCTGCTCGGCAGCGGCCTCATAGTCGATCTTGCCTGATCCGAAAACGAAGTCCTTGTCATCGAGCGAAAGGAAATCCGGCAAGGAACTGTGATCGGCCGCAACATCATCCGCGCCCCAGGCGAACACCCAGCCACCCTGCTCGGCTATGGGATAGGTTCGAAGCCTCGCACGGGGCGGAATGCTCCCCTGCCCAGGTATTTCAATGCACTGGCCATCGCGGTCGAACAGCAGGCCATGATACATGCAGCAGATCGAGGACCCTTCGCACCGGCCACGTGACAAAGGCGCGAAGCGGTGGCTGCATCGATCCTCGATCCCGGCCAGTTCCCCCTCCCCCGTCCGGTAGACAACGATCGACCGGCCCAACAGCCTGACCGAAACCGGCTGGCCAACACCGAACTCCTTCGAATAGCCGATGCTATGCCATGCGTTAGGGGGAATCATGCTGCTCTCCTTCAGCTCCGCCGATCGTTAAATACCCCGCGGCGGCCAGACTGCCTTGCGCAACACATGCTTATTCCTTGCCCGTCCGCGACAGCCCGGCCAACCGAACAACCGCTCAGATCGGATTACGCCCGATGAAAAATTCCTTGAGCGGGTCCATGCTGGGGTTGAGGCCCGCATCGATCGCGCCTTTGCGGAGCGCGTTCATCTGCGCATCGTGGATCCGCATTGTGGGCGCGCGTAGCGGTCCGCCATTATAGCCCTGCAACCATGACTGGAATTTCCAGGCCTGACGATTGATGAAGAAACCGCCATGCAGCATAGGCATCAACGCCTGGCGCGCCTTGCGTGCCGGATGTATCCGCCAGTAGATTTCAGCCGCCTCTTCGAATTTGCGCTCACGCAGCAGGTTGAAGACCTGGGGGATCAGCGGGCCCCAGAATTCATGGTCGGCCGTGGCGGACAACTGGATCGGCATGATCTGGGAGAGCGGAAGCAACTCCGCCTCCAGCGGCATGGAAATCACCACTTCCTCGCCGAACAGGCGGTCGCATTCGATCAGCGACTGGACGGAGGGACCACCGCCCTCCGCCTTGATCGCCGCGATGTTGGGGCAGTCGTCGATCAGGCGGCGAATGAGGCCGACGGGAAGGTCGGATGGATGAATCCGGTTAGCAAAGCCCCACAGGAAAACGGGGAAAAGCATTACGGCCAGATTGGTCGCGTCACAAAAGGCCTTTGTATAATCGTAAATGTCCTGCTCGCTTTCCGGGTAGAAGTTCGGCGGGTAGGACAGCAGGACAAGTTCGGCCCCGGCAGCTTCCGCGCCCTGCACGGCGCGGATATTCTCCTCCAGATTGCTCCAGCTCGCATGATGGACGATGATCAGCCGGTCGCCTGCTTCATCCTTCATGATCCTCAGGAAATCCAGATATTCCGGGAGGGTGATGGTTATTTCCGACACGCCCAGCGTACCGATGAACCCATGTTCGATCGCCAGCCGCGTGTCGTGCCGGATGGCGGGTTCGTTGATGCGCGTCAGATCGCCCGAAAAGGACGGGATGGTGCAGCTCATCGTTCCGACAAGCGTTTCGCGCGCCCATTTGCGCGCTTCGTTCTTGGTATAACGGGCCATTCGGCTTGATCCTTCCAGAAGGGTATATGTGCGTTCAGCAATTCATGAATGCCGCGAAATTCACCGGCTCCAGCCACATGCAGTCACCGCGCATGATCGCCCGTGCGCAGCCTCTTTTCTGCTCGATGCGAGAGCCAGCTTCATTCCTGCTGCATTTTCTCCGCATCCGTCATCGCAGCGACCAGGCGGCGGCCAGTGACTCCGGCACGATCGGCCGAAACGCTGAATTCCAGCGCCTCGTCCTGGTCGGCCGCCCGGCGAGCCATATCCTGCGTCGCCTCCAGCATCGTCACATCCTCGGCAAAAACCTTGCCGATGAAGGCGCGCGTCTGTTCGACATCATAGGGGCCGCCATGATCGCGTGCCATGACCCAGTAATAATGGGTCTTGCCGACGGACACCGGCGTGGTCAGATGCACGACCCTGGCGAAACATTCGCTTAGCCCGTTGGGTTCGGTGTCCAGATCATAGATGTTGACGGCGGAATGATGGGCGCCGGGCGATAATTGCGTTCCCCATGTTTCGCGGTTGACGATCTTGCCGGGCGTCTTGTTGGCGGCAGCGGCATAGATTGCCGCGAGCGGCGAGTTTTCGAAAAACTGGCTATAGGTGACGCGGCCATTGGCGCTTTCCACCTTGGGCGGGCGGTTCCAGTCAGTCACGCCGAGCGAGTTTTTGTGAAGGAAACTGAAATGGGTGAGATCGAGGACATTTTCCTTGATCTGCATGAAATTCGCATTGACCGCCTTGTAGCCCCAGACATTATACCAGGCCGGATCTTCCAGATAGGCGAGGTCCGCGGGGATAAGCTCAGGATCGGCAAGGCTCGCCTCTCCCATCCAGATCCAGATGAAGCCATATCGTTCCTCCACCGGAAAGGCGCGTATGCGGATCGCGGAGGGCGTATTGTCCTGCGTCGGCACTTTCATGCACTGGCCGGATGGTTCGAATTCCATGCCATGATAGGGGCATATCAGCCTGTCGCCAGCGACCTCGCCCATATGCAGCGGCGCCCAGCGATGCGGGCAGCGGTTGTGCAGCGCCACCGCCTCTTGGGACTCCGTGCGATAGAGCGCGATCGGAAGCTCCATGATCCAGCGCATGATCGGCTTCTCGCTCACTTCGCTGCCGTGGGCCGCGACCCACCAGCTGTTGAGCGGCCAGTTCCGCGCAGTCCCGCTGGTGCCGATTCCCGGCCGGATGGGATCGGGACTGAGGGCAGAGGCGTCGTCCATAACTCTCTCCTGAAATATATGATTGATGATTGCTGACGAGCATTATGCCAGCCGCTGGATCATCCACATAATTCAAAGTATGAACGGATTAGCATTCACCGGATGGATGATAAGCATGCGCTTCAAAGGCCTTGATCTCAATTTGCTGGTAGCGCTCGACGCCCTTCTGGAAACGCGCAGCGTCGCGCGGACAGCCGAGCGCGTCGGCCTCAGCCAGCCAGCGACCAGCGCGGCGCTCGCCCGCCTGCGTCAATTTTTCGGCGACGACCTGCTCATCGCTGAGGGACGCCGCTATCACCTGACGGCAGCGGCGCGGGCGTTGCGCCCGCTGGTGCGCCAATGCCTCAGCGACGCCGAGCAGATCGTGACGGTCAGCGGCGGATTCGATCCTTCGACAAGCGTGCGGGACTTTCGCGTCGTCGCGTCCGATTATTCCGCCGTTGCCGTCCTGACGCGGCTGGCGGCGAATATGGCATCGCGCGCGCCCGACATCGCGCTCGACATCATCCCGCCCGAATATGGCAGCCCGCGCCAGTTCGAGGACGGCACCATCGACATATTCATCGGTCCCCAAGTTTATCTGCGGCGGGACCAGCCCACCGAATTCCTCTATGAGGAAAGATATGTCATCACCGGGTGGGCGGAAAATCCGGTCTTCCAGCGGCCTCTGACGCTGGAGGACATAGAAGGGGCCGACTTTGTTTCAGCACGGTTCGGGCCGGACCGGTTCGGCGGATGGGGAGAGCAGCATCTGGAGGCGCTGGGGATAACGCGCCGTATCGAGATCGGCATCAGTTCGTTCGCCACGGTGCCATGGTTCCTGCCGGGCACAATGCGGCTCGCCCTCATGCACGAGCGGCTCGCCCGTTTCTTTGGCGAGGTCGCGCCGCTGCGCTGGAGCTATCCGCCTTTCGAAGTTCCGACGCTCAAGGTACTGGCGCAGCATCACCGGTCCCGCAGCGACGATCCGGGCGTTCTTTGGCTGCGCGAGCAGATCAGGATGGCCGTTCAGGACGGCGGCATCCCGGACTGATCCGTCAGGCCTTGAGTCTTTCGGCGATGAAATGATGGATGCGGCTTCGCGCCGCCCGCGCCATTTTGGTGGGCTGGGCAAGCAGGAGATGGCGCCCTTCAGGATATATGGCGAGTTCCGCGCTATTCCCTGCCGCGCGCCACCGCGCCGCCATGAACATGCTGTCGTCAAGGACCACGTCCTGCGTGCCCACGGTGAACAAGGCGGGCGGCATGTCCGCAAGGTCGGCATAGAGGGTGGAAATGGCCGGATCGCGCAGCGCCTCCCCAGTGCGTCCGGGAAAGGCGCATTCGCGCGTTTGGCCGAGGCGCCTGGGCGAGAGAAACTTGTCAGGCGTCGTCCGCCGCTGACTGGGCGTGCCGGAAAGGTCGTAATTGCCCGCGACGAGGCTGGCCCCGGCGACGCGCTTCGCCGCACCGGACGCATCCCGCAGTTGCAGCAGCACCATGACGGCCAGCGTCGCTCCCACAGAATCGCCGCCGATGACGATGCGGTCGGTGCCGAACTCCGCCGCGCCATGATCGAGCAGCCAGCGCGCGACCGTGAAACAATCGTCCCGCGCCGCCGGAAAGGGATGTGCTGGCGCCAGGCGATAATCGACGCTGACGGTGATGGCGCCGATGGTTTTGGCAATGTGGCGGTTGGGATAATCCGCCATCGCGGCACTGCCTTCGACAAAGCCCCCGCCATGAAAATGGAGATAGATCCCCGCCGCCGCATCGGCGGGACGAATGATCCTGACCGGAACGCCGCTGATGTCGCGCGCCTCCGCAGGCAGTTCGGTGGCAGGAGGCGCAGGCGGAATATTCGCCGGGATGTCATCAGGAACACTGGCGTTAAATGCCTGCTGCTCCGCGATCAGGGCTTCCAGCGCCGGATCAAACAAATTCGTCATCTCTCCACCCTGCTTCGCGCGACCGGATGCCGAGCAATGAGGCAGGTCCGCGACGCCAGGCCTTACAGGTCAGCAGACATGCAGGCGGACGATCGCGCCAGCCCGATTGCGACGGGGCACGCTTTGTTCATCGCCGGAACGAATAGCCCGATCACCAAGGGGGACAACATGCAATATGCGATATTGTATAATGCGAGAGGAGATAAAGGCGGGCGCGGGCGAAGCGGACTAACGGCTCATGGAAGGAATAGCGCGATAAGTGGCTATTCATGGTGACGGGAAACCCCATTCAAAGGGTTGTCGGACACTTTCACGATCCGACAGTGTTTTTCGGGCATAAAAACAGACGCGCGGCGGCGTTCCGTCAGGCTGCCGAACTGTGCGCGCAAATCATGTGTTTGGCGACAGAGAGAGAAAAAGCGCATCGACCGCATGGCGTGCAGGCAATATTAGGAAGTATCTCGTAGGGGTGGCACCTTACTGCCCGCAAGCTAATCGAGAAATTACAATGCGCCCGTCTGAATGGCTCAAATTCTGGAGCAAGCGACGCCCCGACGACGTTTCGCCTCGTATCATGCTCGCCAATCTACCGGGCGATGACAACAAGCGCCTTGTTGCTCTGCGATCTGCCATGCGCGCGTTCCCCGGCGTTGCGCGCATTGGCGATGGGCCGTGGGGATTAGGCCGCGAAACAGAACTTCCTATTCGTTTGCACGCAATCCGGGCCATCTTCGTGACGTGGAGCGATTTTGTGTTTGACGGCGTGCGAAACGATGCGCGGCGCAAAGCCTCCGAGACGCTTGCCGCGCTGTTGGCGAAGTTGGATGAGGGACTTCCCGACTTTTACAATCGGAATATCATGGGAAGCGACTATGCGGTTGCGTCTTGGCAAGATGCGGTGGAGGCTGCCCGGAGGGGAGTTTCGCTGGTTGAGGCTATAGAGACGCTCGCATTTCAAGACCTCCCGTTCGATCATGGCCGGTCCTACCGGGACTTTCTCGACACGCTGAGCATATATGGTCCAACCGGGCGCAGTGATATGGCTAGGTGGCGAGCAGCGCAACGCGCCGCAATCGGTGCAGATTGTGCTGTATTGCAAGACAAAGAGATGACACCGGCAGAGTTGGCGCTAGCGCCGCTATGGCCTGATCCCCACAGCGCCGCGCTGGAAACCAATCTCACGAGGGGTTTAAGCGCGAAGAACGCGGGCGAATTGGGCGGGCATATCGAAACATGGTTGCGGGAGCGCAAAGATGGCTCCCTTGTCCTCAACATGGACCCAGAACAGGCGCGGGAGCGGGTTGTGAAGATCGCAAATCTTCCCCTTTCGTTCTGGCAATGCCGCCCTGCTACCGACACACTTTACGCTTTCGACTATTGCTTGGACGGAGATTTGAAGAACCCGAACTGGGGTAGCGAGACCCTACTTCGTCCTGACTGGCAGAAAATGCGATAAGCGTCGGCGTTCCATGACCGAGAATCAGGTGTTTTCCGTCATTGTCCACCTGAGGGGCGGCATAGGGCTCGATAGATGACGGCTTTAATTGTGGGCGGGCATTTCGCCGTCCATTACCTTATGTTTTTCCGAAGGAGTCCAGCTCAGACCCGGTCCCAGATCACGCTGCCAGCCGCATTTCCGATTTGGATACCAGCGCCAGTAAGGAGATGTGATTGAAGAACCACATTTTTTCCACCGTCAGGCTGCTATATTTGCGGATCGTGTTGGCGAAGGTGTAGGGAGTGTACCAGACATTATGATCTGGATGGACGACTTCCACGAATGTCTGGCTTCCCTGGACATAGTCGAAATGTCTCGCACGGCACTGAAAGGCGTCAGGTACGGAGATGAAGTAGCAGGCCGCATCAAGACTTTGGAGTTGCACCAGGAATTCTTCCACATTCGCCACATGCTCCATGACTTCGGGCACGAGGACGACATCATAGGACCCTTTGATATCCTCAAAACGCGTGTAGAGCTGCCCCTTCGTCAGCGGCCTGAGCTGTTCCAAGGCTTCAGCATGGACATCGAAGCCATCCAGTTGGGCGCAATAAGGTTCCAGCGCGAGGTGCAGGGATGTGGCGGGATCGGTGATCGGCCAATCGGCGCACCCGACATGCAGCACCTTTTTACCTTCGCACATCTTCGCGAAGACATCGAAACGGTTCAGGCTCGCAATCTCATCGGAGACTTCCACGTGCTGGACGAAATAGGGATCGTGCAAGTCTTCAAGCACTGATCCAGCCTTTGCCGCCCCGGCTTCTTCAGCCAGCGGTGCAGGCTGGGCCACATCGCCGGATGACGGTGCGGGCGCGGGCTGCTGGTTGGCGGGGGTGAAGTCCTGCTGGTAAATCTCATCATAGGCCTGACGGGTCGAACCCCAGAGCTGATGAGCATAGACCGGATCGGATCCTTCATAGCTGATGCCGCTGAAATGGCGGGGGATGAAATAATGGCTGGGGTAGATGCGCAGCCGCGAATAGGCATATTTGCGATAGCTGTCGGTAAGGCGCTGCGGCCCCACCGTTTTCCAGGCCATGTCTTGGATGACCGTGGGCTCCGCGGCGATATCGTCGATGATCTGCTTGAGAAACGGATTGCCTGCCACGCTTCCAAAATAGCCCGCGGCGATGAGGCCGGGGCGCACAATCTCATTTTCCCAGCAGGCGAAGGCTTCGCAGTCGAGCAGTTTCTCGTCGAGGGGACTCAGGGCGATGCTGTCGGCGTCCAGAACGACGCCGCCATGGGCATGCAGGATCTCCCACCGCATGAGGTCCGCGACTCCGTTCAGTTCGCGCCCGGCCATGTCCCGCATGTGCCGGTGGTTGATCCATTCCATCCCGTCCAGTTCGGCATTGCCCCACAAGATGAAATCCCAGTCCGGGTTCATGGTGCGCCATGTTTCGATGCAATTGTCTGGACGCTTGCTTTCGTCACCAACCCAGATGAAGTGGATGAGCTTGGGGATCATGGGCTTTGGGTCCTGCGTCTGTGAACTGGCCGCCGATTTCTTCGACACAGACGAGGTAAACCACTATGCTTAATCAAAGGTTATTCGAACGCCATCCCGTCGTGGCCGATCGTGATCGGGGCGGGCGCGAGTCCCTGTAGCCGCCGTTCATGCGCAGCTTCATAGGCGGCCTCCAGGCTGCGCGTATGCGCCGTGGTGTCGAACAGGGGCGATGACGTCCTGTTCACGGCCAGGCGCGCCTTCAACGCAGCGAGCTTTTCGGGAGAATGCGCCAGTTCCAGCGCCATCGCCTCATAATGATCGGGCGATGAGGCAATAAGATCCGGCATGTCGAGAGCAGACAGGAGGCTGGCGCCGACGCGGGATGCGAACTGTTCACCGGCAACCGTCAGCATCGGCAATCCGCCCCAGAGCGCGTCGCTTGCGGTGGTATGGGCATTGACCACAAAGGTATCGAGGAAAAGATCGGCATGGATGTGGCGCGCAAGATGATCTGCGTGGGGTATCTTTTCAGCGAAGACCAGCCGCGCCGGGTCCACGCCGCGCAGCCTTGCCTGTTCCTGCAAATTGACCTGTGCCCAGGGGTTGGAGCGGATGAGCCACAAGACGCTGCCTTCAACCTGCTTTAGCAACCTCATCCAGATGTCGAATTCGCGCGGCCCGATCTTCCAGTTCTGGTTGAAACAGCAGAAGACGAAACCATCCCTGGGAAGTCCAAGTTCGGTGCGGTCGGCCGGGCAGTACCCGATTGCGCGCTGGTCGTCATTGGTCTGATAGCTGCCGGGAAGCCGGATGACCTGTTCGGCGTAATGAACCTCCGCCCCGGCCGGGATGACTACTTGGTCGGCGACGATATAGTCGAGGAAGTTCGCGCCGATCGTGCCGGGATAGCCCAGATAACCGATCTGCACAGGGGCCATGCGTCCGGCAAAGAGCGACAGCCGCGCGTCGCGCGTATGCCCCTTCAAATCCACGGCGATGTCGAGCGCGTCTGCACGAACGCGTTCGAGCACCTCGGCATCGCTCATTTCGCGGATGTCGGTAAAGGCGTCGAGACAGGTCAGCAGCGCCTGGCGGCGGCCTGATCCGTCATCCGCGCCAAAGCTGTAGGCCCGGATCTCGAACCGCTCACGATCATGTTCGCGAAGCAACCCCGACATCAGATGAAGCGTGGCGTGGTCGTGAAAGTCCGCCGAAAAATAACCGATCCGAATTTTGCCTCCCGGCTGGCGGTCGGGCGGCGCGAAGGCTGGACTGCGATTCGGCATGGCTGCCTGCGCAACGATCCGCGCGCGGGCGAAAAGCCGGGCAGGATCGTCTTCGAACGGCAGCGCTATGAAGGGCGGTATGGGATCATTGCCCTTTGCCGCCTGAATCGGAAGCGCGGAAAATTGGTCGCGCCGTGTCCAGTCGCACAGATGCGCTTCAAGGTAGAGAAGCTGAGCGCTGACATGGTGATCGGAAGGCAGGATGTCGTGCGCGCGCGAAAATGCCTCGTGCGCTTCGTTCAAAGCCCCCGCGAGCGTCAAGCCATTGGCGAGATTGATGAAGGCCCGGCCATTTGCCGGATCGATGGATGCGGCCTGGCGGAACGAAGCTATCGCGCTTTCCGTCCTTCCTTCCGCCAATTGCGCCGACGCCAGATTGGTCCAGCCATCGAAATGATCGGGACGAAGGCGGGTAAGGCGCTCATAGCAATCCATGGCCTGCGCATATCGCCGGTTTTCGCGATGCAGATTGCCCAGATTATAATGGACATCCACATAGTCCGGCTGGATCGCCAGCGCCGCCCCATATGCGTCTGCGGCGGAGTCCGGCCGGTCCTGTGCCGCGTACAAATTGGCCAGATTATACCATGCTTGCGCATAGTCCGGGTTCAGCCGCGTCGCCTCCAGATAGCAGGCTTCGGCCTCCTGCAACTGACCCATCTGCCGCAGCGCGATTCCAAGATTGTTGTGATGGACCGGATCTGATGGGTGACTCTCGATCGCCTTGCGCAGAGCCGTTGAAGCGAGCGCCGGATTGTCGAGCCCAAGATAGGCGACCCCCAGCACCCCCTGAAGGGCGGACAATTGGGGGAAAGTGCGGGCGAGCTTTTCCGAACGGATCGCCATTTGCTCATAATCCGCATCGGCATGGAGCTTGCCGATCTCCGCCAGTTCGGCCTGGAGGAATGTTTGGGGATCTTGCTCTGGCTGGCGGAGCCGCGATAGCTCGTTGTGCGCCTTGCGATTGTTGGGGTGTCTGGCCAGCACCTCCTCCAGCAGGCGCCGCGCTTCGCCGCCGTCGCCCCGCTTTTCAGCACGCTTCGCTTTCAGGAATATCGCTTCTAAGCCGCCAGACATGGGCCCATCCATCATTCGATAATGTTGAGCCGGCCTAATATATGCCTCGATAAAATATGGTTAATATAAAGCCTGCGCCTCCATGAAGCGCCTGATGCATGAACCGGCAGACTGGCCCGCGTCCTTAGGGCGCCGGACGGTGCACATCTTCCAGGTGCTGCCGCAACAGATCCTTGCCATAGTCGTTCCCATTAGGAGTGCGTACGACCGTGTGGACGTGACATTTCGCAGGGGTCGCATTATTGAGCCAGACACCGGCATGATGATCGAATTCCAGCATAATCACCGGGCTTTGAATCCGATAATAGAAGGGCGTGTCATCGCCATAAGCGCCAACCCAGCTCCAATGCGTGCGGTCAAGGTGACGCTCGATCTGGGCAAGCTTCGCGCAGAGCGGTCCATCGGGCAGGTAAACCAGAAAGGTCCTTGCCAGGTCCATCAGCATGCTGCGCTGCGCGTGGTTGAAGGCCACAGCCGAAACGCCTTCGAACGGAACGACGCGGTTATCGCGAAAGGCCCCGCCAAGATGGAGTCCATCGCCGGGATGCCAGCGTCCTTCGGGCAGGTCGGTGCCCAGCATCGACGGAAAAATCTGCGCCTGATCGCGCAATTCCGGGCGTAGCGACTGCATCAGCGCCAGACCAATCTCTTCCTCTTCCCTGAACATGCGAAGCCCGGCATGCGGCCCGGTGTCGATGCGCGTCGGTTCGGCGCCCATGAAGGTCGGCGAAATCACCATCTGCCGGTCAATGATCATACAATTGAGCGCGAGGTGGTGACCGTAGAAATTCCACCCCCAAGGTGCGCTGAGCGATGGTTCGCCGAACAGCACGAAATTATAGCTATGCTCATTCATCAGCGCTGGCAGTTGGGTCAATTCGCCCAGAAAGGCATTGGCGATCATGCAACCGCGCGCCTTGGCGAATCCTGATGTGCTAAGGGAGGCACGGATCACGTCCAGCACCGCGTTCCGCACGGCCGTCCTGCATTCATCAGACGCAATCCATTGTCGTTCCAGAGGAACTCTGGGTTGCTCCAGCGGCGCCAGGCATCCGAGTCGATCGGATGACGCAACTTCGCTGCCTCATGGCCATTGACGGTTTGCAGCAACCGGCAGGCGGCCTCGAACATCTGTTCCGCCGGGGCGTCCTCATCGCCGAGTGCGAACAAATCCTGCTCGCACATTCCGTCACACGTCAACCCGTGAAACGGCTCAGCGGCCAAGGACTCCCAAGGATCGAGAAACAGGGCCTTCGCGCGCGGCTGCGCTTTCATCCTGAGCCCGAATTCAGCCGCCGTCAGGCCGCGCGCGCCTTCCAGCTTCGGGTGATCGAGAGCATAAAGGAGGCCGCGAAAGTCGTTAGACATTGTCATCATTCAGCCTGTTGCAACCCTGCCGCGAAGATCAAGCGCTACGCCCGCTCAAGCTTTTTCAAGCGCTTCGGCCTGGGCGAGCTTGTTCAGATGCCGCCGCAGCATCACGCTCGCCTTGTCGCTGGCGAAGCTCATCTCGCGAAAATCGTCCCGCCGGTCGGCCTGGACCAGTGAGGAGATGTGCTCAAGCGCTTCCTTGTCCTCAAGGAACGCAGCACCGATGCCGGAACGGAACATCTCGCCCAGTTCGTCATCGTCCGTCGCGAAATCGCGCGCGAAGAACCACCAGTAATGGGTCGTGTCCTGATGCTCGGGCGTGATGAAGTGAAGGATGCGGATGTGATAATCACGTGGCTCGACATCATCGCCGCCTACCGCCCGGATCGTGGTCGCACCATCGGCCGAGGCCGGCGAGCGATACCCCTCTTCGATCGTCCGGGTGATCAGCGGTTCGCGCAGACGCAGGGCGCGATTCCACAGCGGTGGCGCCGGAACGTCGCGATATAGCATATGCGAGAAGATACCGTCATCGCGCGTCTCTATTTCGATTGCCGCGCTGCTTTGATCCGGCACGCCGATACTGCTGCTATGAAGATGTTCGAAGTGCGACAGGTCGAGCAGATTCTCCTGCAACCCGACATAGTTCGCATCAATATGATAGTAACCGGAAACCACGGCCCAGCCCGGCTCCGTGAAGGAATGATGCTTGGGGATAAGGGCGGGATCAGCCGTATCGGGTTCCCCCATCCACACCCACACCAGCGGCGCGCGTTCGACAACCGGATAAACGCGCGTACGCAAATTGCCCGGAGTCTTGGCGATCGGAGGGAACAGGGTGCAACGGCCATCGGGCGCGAACGTCATGCCGTGATAGCCGCAAGCGACCTGATCACCGACGCGCTTCCCCTTCGAAAGCGGGAAGGAGCGATGCGGACAGCGATTGTCCATCGCCACCGGCGCACCGGCTGGCCGAGGATCCAGCGGTCCATCAGCCCGCCATCCAGCTCGTCGCTCAGCCCGGCGACATACCAGGCATTGCGAATGAGCGGTGTCGCGTGGTCGGCGAGATCTGATCTGATCGTGCTCAATGTTCCTTCTCCTGCAAGCTTGGTATCGCGACCACCGTCCCTATCTGCACCGTGATAGTTTTTCTAGAAAAATATTATTTTTATTGCGGCCGGAGCATGGTAGGCCGCACCTGTTCAGGCAATGTCCGCGCGGCCGCCTCGTGCCTTATTGGATATGGCCTGATTGGATATGGGAGGTGAACCGTGGGCTTTGTACGGAACAACTGGTATGCCGTGGCGCGAGTAGACGAAGTCGAGCCGGAACGTCTGCTGGCGCGGCGCGTGCTGGATGAGCCGCTTGTCCTGTTTCGCGAGAACGATGGCACGATCGCCATTCTTGAGGACACCTGCCCGCACCGCTTCGCTCCGCTGAGCCTTGGCAGGCTTCGCGACGGCGCGGTCGAATGCGGCTACCACGGTTTGCGTTTTTCCGGCACGGGCAGCTGCGTCTTCAATCCGCGCGCCGACGGTTCGATCCAGCCGGGATTGGCGGTCCGCGCTTATCCCAGCGTGGAATTGCACGGACTGATCTTCGTGTGGATGGGTGATCCCGCAAACGCGGACCCTTCGAAGTTGCCCGATCTCAGCTTTCTGGACGGCGCGAGCTCAAACGACGTGCTGACAGGTTATCTGCGGACCGAGGCGAATTACGAACTCATCATCGACAATTTGCTCGACGCCAGTCATGCGGATTTTCTCCACCCCGGGCTGCTTTCGACCGGTGGCGCCTATGGACGGCATGTGCCGAAAGTCGATTATGCAGGCGATGAGGTGTGCGAGACGTTCATGCTCGAAAATCTGCCCACCCAGCCAGCCGTCACGCCCTATCTGAGCGAGCCTGGCAAACCGGCGCATCAGAAGATGGTGTTCCGCTGGGTCGGCCCGTCCTTCGTCTATATTTCCGGTGACATCTGGCAGGATAGCGATCCCAGCCGCGTGCTGATTTCAAGATCGCTCCATGCGCTGACCCCGGAAAGCAACGGAGCGACGCACTACTGGTTCAAAATACGCCGCAATTACGACCTGGAGCGGCCCGTGCCCGATCGCGAAGCGGGGGTGCTCTATGCATTCGGCCAGGAGGACAAGCCGATGCTGGAGGCAGTGGCGAAACGGATGGGCGGCAAGAACTTTTGGGATCTGCGCCCCGCCGTCCTTCAAGGCGACAATGCGCAAGTCATCGCGCGGCGGCATCTGCGCAAGATGGTCAATGCCGAGCAGCCCCAAAGTTGACGATGGGCATGAGTGTGGACCGGCGTGCAAAAGGGACCCCGTTAGCGGGGTGATCGGCGTCT